>NZ_JBIWAE010000007.1:66594-357875 GCF_044759865.1 Streptomyces sp. NPDC099050
GGGGCGGGGGGGGGGGTTCTGTGTTGGGGGGGGGTTCCCCCACCCCCCCATTTTGGGTTTGGGGGTGGTGGGGGGGGGGGGCGCCCGTGGGTTGGCGCGGCCCATGCAGTGGGCCGCGACAACCCATGACTCTTGGGGCATCACACAGGGCAATAGGCCTCTATTTGTGCTTTTTGTTGCGAATCTACGATGATGAGCAGTCCCCCCACGCCCCGCCTCCCCCACGGAGTACACCTATGCCTGCCGAGACCACCGTCGAGTCGCGCGGCCTGGAGCCCGTCCCGGACGCCGAGCGCCGCGGGCGGGTCCGCGAGCTCGTCCCGACCTGGGTCGCCGCCAACATCAGCGTGCTGCTGCTGACCATGGGTGCCGGTCTCGTCATCTTCAACAAGCTGAACATCTGGCAGGTGCTCGTCGTCGCGATCGCCGCCCCCGTCGTCTCCTACGGGATCGTCGGACTCATATCCATCGCGGGCAAGCGCGGCGGCGCCCCCGGCATGGCGCTCTCCCGGGCCGTCTTCGGCCAGCGCGGCAACCTCTTCCCCGGCGCCCTGATCTGGGTCGCCCGCTGGGGCTGGGAGACCATCAACGCGGTCAGCGGCGCCTACGCCGTCCTGACCGTCCTGGACCTGGTCTTCGGCATCAAGAAGAACACCGCGCTCATCGTCGTCACCCTGCTCTTCTTCGTCGGCTGCACCTTCCTGGTCTCCGGGCTCGGCATCAACGCGCTGCGCGTCTGCTCCACGTGGTCCACGTACCTCTTCGGCGCCTTCAGCGTGCTCGTGCTCGGCTATCTGATCGCGGAGACCGACTGGTCCGCCGTCTTCGACAAGCCCGCCGGCTCCACCGCGATGATGATCGCGGGCATCGGCACCATCGCGGCCGGCGGCATCAGCTGGGTCCCCTCCGGCCCTGACTTCACCCGCTACCTGCCCCGTACCGCCTCCGCCAAGGGCATGGTCGGCGCGACCATCGGCGGCGCGGCCGTCGTGGTGATCCCGATGGTGCTCATGGGCGCGGTGATGGCCGTCGCCACCCCCGACCTGGCCACCGCGCAGGACCCGGTGTCCTTCATCGGCGAACTGCTGCCGATCTGGATCGCGGTCCCGTACCTGCTGATCGCCCTCATCGGCATGCTGCTCATCAACTCGATGTCCATGTACTCGGCGGGCTTCACCGCCCAGACCCTCGGCATCAAGGTCCCGCGCGCGGCGGCGGTCAGCGTCAACGCGATCATCAGCCTGGTCTTCGGCTTCCTGCTGATGGTGGTCGCGACCAGCTTCTTCGGCTCGTTCATCTCCTTCCTGACCCTGCTGGCCGTGGCCTTCTCCGCGTGGATCGGCGTCTTCGGCGTGGACATGCTGCGCCGCACGTCCTACGACGGGGCGGGGCTCCTGGACACCACGCGGACCAGCGCGTACTGGTACCGGGGCGGTTTCGTCTGGCAGGCCATGACCGCCTGGGGCCTGGCCCTGGTGGTGGGCCTGCTGTTCACGAAGGTCGACTGGTTCAGCGGTCCGCTGGCCACCACGTGGGTCGGGCAGAACGGCCTGGGCTGGGCGGCGGGCATCGTCACCTCGGCCCTGCTGTACGCGACCCTGCCGCGCACCCCGGCGGCGCCGCAGAGCCCCGAGGCCCCCGAGGCCCCGGCGCGGGAACGGGTCCCCGCCGAATCCCTGTCCAACTGACGCGACGTCAGCTAACGTCCCCCTTCGCCCGCCCACCCACCTCCGGCGAAGGGGGACTTCTCCATGCCCATCACCGTGGCCCGGTTCAACCTCATCGACCCGAACGGCACCCCGGAAACCCTCTCCGCCCGCTACAAGGCCGCACTGGAGATGGCGAAGTACGCGGACGACCGCGGGATCGACACCATCCAGACCGAGGAGCACCACGGCACCGACAACAACTGGCTGCCCTCCCCCTTCGCCTTCGCGGGCGCGGTCTTCGGTGCCACCCGCCGGATCGCCGTCACCGTCTCGGCGATCATCGGCCCGCTGTACGACCCGCTGAAGGTGGCCGAGGACATCGCGGTACTGGACCTGCTGAGCGGCGGCCGCCTCGTCACGGTGGCGGGCATCGGCTACCGGCCCGAGGAGTACGAGCAGCACGGCGTGGAGTGGGGCCGGCGCGGCAAGCTCCAGGACGAGCTGCTGGAGACCCTGCTGAAGGCGTGGACCGGCGAACCCTTCGAGTTCCGCGGCCGCACCGTACGGGTCACCCCGCGGCCCTTCACCCAGCCGCACCCGCTGCTCCTGGTCGGCGGCAGCTCGGAGGCGGCGGCCCGCCGCGCGGCCCGCCTGGGGCTGCCGTTCTTCCCGAGCGCGCACCTGCCCGAACTGGAGGCGTACTACAACGCGAAGCTCGCGGAGTACGGCACGGAGGGCTTCTGCATGATGCCGGCGGCCGAGACCCCGCTGCTGCACATCGCCGAGGACCCGGACCGGGCGTGGGACCAGTACGGCGAGCGGTTCCTGCACGAGGCCGGGATGTACGCCTCCTGGCAGTCCAAGGACATCCGCAGCGCCGTGCGGTCGGGCGCGCACACGGTGGCGGAGCTGCGCGCCGAGGGCGTGTACCGCATCCTGACCCCGGACGAGGCGGTCGCGTACGCCCGCGGCGCCGGCGAGGCGGGGAACCTGGTGCTGCACCCGCTGTGCGGCGGGATGCCCGTGGACGAGGGCTGGCGGAGCCTGCAGCTGCTGTGCGAACAGGTGCTGCCCCGCCTCAAGGACTGAAACGGGGCAGCCGCGGGAGGGGGGCCGTCGGCGGGGGTGGTCAGCCCATCTCCTCCAGCGCCTTGCCCTTGGTCTCCGGCACCCATTTGAGGATGAACGGGATCGAGAGCACGGCGAAGACCGCGTAGATGACGTACGCGCCGGACAGGTTCCAGTCCGAGAGCGTCGGGAACGAGACGGTGATGACCCAGTTGGCGATCCACTGGGCGGCGGCCGCCACGCCGAGGGCCGCGGCGCGGATCCGGCCGGGGAACATCTCGCCGAGCAGGACCCAGACCACCACGCCCCAGGACAGGGCGAAGAAGAGCACGAAGCAGTTGGCCGCGATGAGGGCCACGAGACCCTGCGTGTGCGGCAGGGCGATGTCGCCGCCGCTGGTGTCCTTGTACGAGAAGGCCCAGGCGGCGAGCCCGAGGGAGATCGCCATGCCCACGGACCCGATGAGCGCGAGGGGCTTGCGGCCGATGCGGTCCACGAAGACCATCGCGATCACCGTACCGACGATGTTCACGACCGAGGTCTCGAAGGAGTACAGGAACGAGGAACTCGGGTCGATGCCGACCGACTGCCACAGCGAGGAGCTGTAGTAGAAGATCACGTTGATGCCGACGAGCTGCTGGAAGACGGAGAGGCCGATGCCGATCCAGACGATCGGCAGGAATCCGAAGCCGCCGCCGAGGAGGTCCTTGAAGGTGGACTTCTGCTCCGAGTGGATGGCGCTGTCGATCTCGCGGACGCGGGCGTCGGCGTCGATGCCCTCTCCCTCGACCTCCCGCAGGACCGTCTTGGCCTTCTCCATGCGGCCGACCGATACGAGGAAGCGCGGGGACTCGGGGATGGCGAAGGAGAGCAGTCCGTAGAGCACGGCCGGTACGACCATGACGCCGAGCATCCACTGCCACGCCTCGAGGCCGCCGACCTTGCCGCGCTGGTCACCGTCGGCGAGGTTCAGGATGCCCCAGTTGACCAGCTGCGAGATGGCGATGCCGATGACGATGGCCGCCTGCTGGAAGGAGGCGAGCCGGCCGCGGTACGCGGGCGGGGAGACCTCGGCGATGTAGGCCGGGCCGATCACCGAGGCCATGCCGATGCCGAAGCCGCCGATGACGCGCCAGGCGGCCAGGTCCCAGAGGGCGAACGGCAGGGCCGAGCCGATGGCGCTCGCGGTGAAGAGGACTGCGGCGATCTGCATGCAGCGGATCCGGCCGATCCGGTCGGCGATGCGGCCGGCGGTGGCCGCGCCGAGGGCGCAGCCGATCAGCGCGGCCGCGATCACCTGGGCGAGCGTGCCGGAGCCGACGTCGAAGCGGTCGCGGATGGCCTCGACGGCGCCGTTGATGACGGAGCTGTCGTAGCCGAAGAGGAATCCGCCCATGGCGGCGGCCGCGGTGATGAAGATGACGTGCCCGAGGTGGTCGGGCTGCGATACGTGACCGCCGCCTGAGGCCTGGGGCGGCGTCGTGCTGCTGCTCAAGGTGCGCTCCTGCGTGCCGGCTTCGGGGTGGGCGGGCTGAGGCGTGGGCGGGCTGAGGGTGTGATCCCTCCCAGTGGCACACAGGTCAAGATCGGGCACCACCCGGCGAGGCCATCGGAGCGCACGTGCCCCGCATCGGCCCGGCCACACCAGTCCGCATCCAGCCGCAGCCGGGCATATCCGGGCTCATCCGGCCTCATCCGGGCGCAACCGGGCTCACCGTCACCGCAGGCGCTGGCTGATGACCTTGGATACCCCGTCGCCCTGCATCGAGACCCCGTAGAGCGCGTCGGCGACCTCCATCGTCCGCTTCTGGTGCGTGATCACGATCAGCTGTGAGCTCTCCTGCAGCTCCTCCATGATCCGGATCAGCCGCTGCAGGTTGGTGTCGTCGAGCGCGGCCTCGACCTCGTCCATCACGTAGAACGGGCTGGGCCGTGCCTTGAAGATGGAGACCAGCAGGGCCACGGCGGTCAGCGAGCGCTCGCCGCCCGAGAGCAGCGACAGCCGCTTGACCTTCTTGCCCGGCGGCCGGGCCTCGACGTCGATGCCCGTGGTGAGCATGTTGTCCGGATCCGTCAGGATCAGCCGGCCCTCGCCGCCGGGGAACAGCCGCGAGAACACCCCCTCGAACTGACGGGCCGTGTCCCGGTAGGCCTCCGTGAAGACCTGCTCGACCCGCTCGTCGACCTCCTTCACGACCTGAAGGAGGTCGGCCCTGGTCTTGCGCAGGTCCTCCAGCTGCTCGCTGAGGAACTTGTGCCGCTCCTCCAGCGCCGCGAACTCCTCCAGCGCCAGCGGGTTGACCTTGCCGAGCTGCTGGTAGGCCCGTTCGGCCGCCTTCAGCCGCTTCTCCTGCCGGGCGCGCACGAAGGGCTCCGGCCCGGCCTCCGGATCCGGTTCCTCCCCGTCCACCGACGGGCTCGGCGGCACCGGCTGGTCGGGCCCGTACTCGGCGACGAGCCCCTGCGCCGCCATCCCGAACTCCTCCAGCGCACGGCCCTCCACCTGCTCGATGCGCATGCGCTTCTCGGCGCCGAGCACCTCGCCGCGGTGCACGGAGTCCGTGAGCTTGTCGAGCTCGCCCTTCAGGCCCCGGCCCAGCCCCCGGGCCTCGTCCAGCTCCCGCTCACGCACGCCCTTCGCGTACTCGGCGGACGTGCGCTCCTCGACGGCGCGGGTCAGCGACACCTCGATGTGCGCCAGCAGCTGGCGGGCTCCGTCGGCGACGGCCCCGGCCACCCGCGCCTCGTACCGCAGCCGTTCCCGGCGGCGCTCGGCCCTGGCCCGGGCCTCCCGCTCGGCCCTGGCCCCGCGGTCGAGGGAATCGGCCCGGCCCGCGAGCCCCTTCACCCGCTCCTCATGGGTCCTGAGCTGCAGCCGGGCCTCCATCTCGGTCTGCCGGGCGTTCGCCCCGTCGGCCGCGAGCCGGTCCCGGCGCGAGGTGTCCGGCTCCTCCTCCGCGGGCATCTCCTCGGCGACGGCGAGCCGTTCCGCGCACTCCTCTACGTCGGCCAGCGCCTGCTCCAGCGCATCCTGCGCCGTGGCTGCGGCCGCGGCCGCGCGCTCGGCTTCGCCCAGCGCCCCCTTCGCCTGCCCGGCGAGCCGCCCGAGCTGCTGCGCTACCCCGGCCCGCGCCCGCTCGGCGGCCCGCCGGAGCTCCCCGAGCTCCTCGACCCGGGCCCCGGCCGCCACCCGGCGCGCGTCCGCGTCCGCCTTCTCCCCCGCCAGCACCAGACACCGGCCGTCCAGCCGGGCCAGCTCCGCCGCGGCTTCGTCGACGGCGGCCCGCACCTCGATCAGGCTGGGCACCCCGGCGGACCCGCCGTGCGCGAGGTGCGCTCCGAGCACGTCCCCCTCGGCGGTCACGGCCACCAGCTCGGGCCGCGCGGCAACGAGAGCCTCGGCCTCGTCGAGCCCCCCGACGACGACGAAGTCCCGCAACACCCAGGCCACGGCCCGCACGACCTCGGCGTCCCCCCGCACGAGCCCCGCGGCACCGACCGCCCCGTCCACCCGCACCTGAGACCCGGAGCCCGACACGCCCGGCCCCGCCGGCGCCTGCGCCGCAGGGGTCAGGGCGGACGGCCCCGCCGGCGCTTGCGCCTCGGGCGTCGGGGCGACCAGCCCCGCCGGCGCCTGGGCCGCAGGGGTCAGGACGGCCAGCCCTGCCGGCGCTTGCGCCTCGGGCGTCGGGGCGGCCAGCCCCGCCGGCGCTTGCGCCTCGGGGTCCGGGGCCGAGCCCCGGTTTCGGGAAGGGGCGGGGTGGGGGAAAGCAACCCCCGGCCCGACCCCGCCGGCCGACCCGACACCGGTTCCCGGGTCCGAACCCCGGGTCGCCTCGCCGGTCCGGACCGAGTCCTGGTCCTGGTCCTGGTCCTGAGCCGAGCCCGCGCGGGGGGCCTGAGCCGAACCCGAACCCGGGCCCGGGCCCGAACCCGGCGCCGGGGCCTGGCTCGGCACTCCGGCCCCGACCCCCGAACCGCCGGAGGCGACCGGCGCGATCAGGAACGCGGCCCTCCCCGCGTCCCCGTCCCGCAAGTACCGGATCGCCCCGGCCGCCGCCGCCGTCGACGTGACGGCCACCGCGTCCGCCGCCGCACCCAGCGCGGCCGCCACCGCCACCTCGTACCCCGGGGTCACGGACAGCCGCTGCGCCGCCGGCCCGAGCAGCCCCTCCAGCCGCGCCGCGAGCAGCTCGGCCGTACCGTCCTTGCGGCGCAGCCCCATCGCCAGGGCGTCCCGTCGCGCCGACACCGCCGCCCGCGACCGCTCCGCCGCGGCCAACGCGTCCCGGGTCTCGCCGAGTCCGGCCTCCGCCGCCGCCAGCTCGGCCCGTGCCTCCTCGTACTCCCCCGGCCCGGAGCCGGCCGCGCCCTCGGCCGCCCCCGGGGACTCCTCCCCGACCTCCTGCGCCAGCGACTCGTACTCCTCGCGCGCCTCCTCCGCCCGTGCCCGCGCCGCGTCCCGCGCCAGCACCAGCCGGTCGATCTCCGCCTGGGCGGCGCCCGCGCGGGAGCGGGCCGCGCCGAGCCGGCCCGTCAGTCGCGCCAGCGCCTCGCGCCGGTCGGCGATCGCCCGCGCCACGTCCCGTAGCCGCCGTTCCTCGTCGGCCAGCGAGCGCTCCAGCTCGGCCCGGTGGGCGACGGTGTCCTCCAGCGCCCGCGCGGCCGCCTCCTGTGCGGCCGTCAGTTCCGCCTCCTGCTCGCGGATCCGCGCGGCCTCCTTCTCCATGTCTTCCGGGTCCCGGCCGCGCCGGTCCTCCTCTGCCGGCGCCGACGCCGAGGTGACCCTGGCATCCGCCAGGGACACCGTCCCGCGTACGCGCTCGGCGAGCTGCGACAGCTCGTACCAGGTCTGCTGTGCCCGCTGGAGCCGGGGCGCGAGTTCCCGTACGGCCTCTTCCAGTTCGGATTCCCGCCGCACCGCCGCCGCGAGCTGCGCCTCGGCCGCCTCCTTGCGCTCCTTCAGCGCCGCCTCGTCCGCGATCTCCGCGTCGAGGGCGCCCTTGAGCGTGACGAGGTCGTCGGCGAGCAGCCGCAGCCGCGCGTCCCGCAGGTCCGCCTGGATGACGGCCGCCCGCCGGGCCACCGCCGCCTGCCGCCCCAAGGGCTTCAGCTGCCGCTGCAGTTCGTTGCCCAGGTCCTGCACGCGCGCGAGGTTGGCCTGCATCGCGTCCAGCTTCCGCAGCGCCTTCTCCTTGCGCTTGCGGTGCTTGAGCACCCCGGCCGCCTCCTCGATGAAGGCGCGGCGGCCCATCGGATCGGCGTGCAGGACGGAGTCCAGCTGGCCCTGTCCGACGATGACGTGCATCTCGCGGCCGATGCCGGAGTCGGAGAGCAACTCCTGGATGTCGAGGAGGCGGCAGGTGTCGCCGTTGATCTGGTACTCGCTGCTGCCGCCGCGGAACATGATCCGCGTGATGGTGACCTCGGCGTACTCGATGGGCAGCGCGCCGTCGGAGTTGTCGATGGTGAGCGAGACCTCGGCGCGGCCGAGCGGGGGGCGGCCGGTCGTGCCGGCGAAGATGACGTCTTCCATCTTCCCGCCGCGCAGGGACTTGGCCCCTTGTTCGCCCATGACCCAGGAGAGCGCGTCCACCACATTGGACTTGCCGGAGCCGTTGGGGCCCACGACACAGGTGATGCCCGGCTCGAAGCGCAGGGTGGTCGCGGAAGCAAATGATTTGAAGCCGCGCAGGGTCAGGGACTTGAGGTGCACGCCGCCGGACTCTACCTTTCGCGTTCGGTTTCGCCCATGAAGGTGCAGGGCACATCAGACGCTAAAGGAAGGAGCCCCCCACCTGGCGCAACGCCGCCCGGCGGCCTTGTCCGAGGTGGGAAAGGCGGGGGAAAGCAGAGGAGGGAAGGACGGAAAGAAAGAAGGGACGCCGAAGCGTCCCTTGCAGATCATGCGGTTCCGTTGATCGAGCGACGAGGGAGCGCGGATCAGGTGAGCGCAGGCTCCGCCTGGGGTACGTCGAGGTCGATGCTGTCAAGCAGCGAGTCTCCGTGCTGTGCGGCGGCCGCGTTCAGAGCGTCGTTTTCGGACTGGATTCGTCCGAGCTCGGACTCGAGGTCCTGGACGCGCTGCTGAAGCCGTCGCATCTCGGCGAGGAGTCGCGGGTCGGAACCGCCGACGTAACCGAGAAGCGCCTTTGCCATGATGGATGGTCCTCCACACTGAGTGACCGACCGAAGCGGTGTGGGTCGTGAGGGAATCGCACCCGCGGATGTCCGGCAGCAACTGTCAGTCACTGCATCGATCTTTGGCTGACACTGTGTACTGCCAGCACTGCCAAACAGCTCAGGTGCGCGGGGCTTCCAGCGTCTCACCAAAAAGTTTGACGGTCAACACGATCACGCCCCGTATCGGCGGGCATCCCGGCCCCCGCAAGGGGCGTGGAGATCATCCTCGTCTCCGAGCCTTCCACGGATCCGTCGCCCCGGCAACGCGTCGGCGACGAATGCGCAGTTCCGACCACATGCGGACCATCCGGCGATGTGTTCAGTACATGATCAGTCGATCGCTCACCGGATCGCGAACCCGTTGTAACCGCCGCGCGGTGTGCCCCAGATCTCTGTCACCCCGTCCACGTTCCCGGGCGTGTCGGCGCCGTGGAGCCACTCCAGGAGCCGGTGGCAATTCTCACGTTGACCTTCGGCCACCACCTGTACTCGCCCGTCGTCCAGGTTGAGCGCGAAGCCGATCAGTCCGCCGATCTCCATGGCGTTCGCCCTGGTGAACCAACGGAAGCCCACTCCCTGTACACGGCCGCGCACCCAGGCGGTCATCCGCACGTCTTCGTTCATGCCTGAACGCTAACCGGGCAAACAAATCCGGGTCACCTCACCCCCTGCCGCCATGGCGTACAGTCGCGCAGCAATGAGCTCACCCATTTGGGTGAGTAAAGGTTGATCTTGAAGCGTTGACCCGAACCCCAGGAAGGTGAGCCAGGATGGGACGCCACCGACTCCACGCCGCGCCGCGCCCCGGCGGCAAGCGCCGCGCCGCCCTGCGGGGCGGTCTCCTCGGCGCATCCGTGGCCGTGGCCCTCGGCACGGCGGCCGTCACCACGGGCTTCGTACCCGTCGGCTCCGCCTTCCCCTACGTAGGGGTCACGAGCGCGGGCTCCGACGCGAAGACCGCGGACGCCCAGGCCAAGACTCCGGTCTCGCCGAGCACCCAGAGCGCACTGGAGCAGCAGGGCGGCCTCGCCAACCTCTCCGGCCGGGCCCCCTCGGGAGCGAGCACCCCGTCCGCCTCCCCGACGCCCTCCGCCTCTCCTTCCCCGTCGGCCTCCCCTTCTCCTTCGCCTTCCCCCTCCACGAAGGCGGCGAAGACCCCGGAGGCGAGCCCCACCCCGACCCCGGTGAAGCCGAAGCCGAAGCCCTCCCCGCCCAAGCCCTCCCCGCCGAAGCCCTCAGCCCCCGCGGCCCCGCCCACCTCTGCGGGCCACTCCGCCGAGGAGAGTGCCGTGCTCGCCCTGGTGAACCAGGAGCGCGCACAGGCAGGCTGCGTCGCCGTCCGGGCTAACCCGCCGCTGGCGGCGCTGGCCGGGGCCTTCAGCAAGGACATGGCCGTCCGGGGCTTCTTCGACCACACCGACCCCGACGGCAACACCCCGTGGGACCGCGCCACCAAGGCCGGCATATCGGGGATGGGCGGCGAGAACATCGCCCGCGGCCAGGGTGACGCGGCGGCCGTGATGAAGGCCTGGATGAACAGCCCGGGCCACAAGGCCAACATCCTCAACTGCGAGTTCCGCACCCTGGGCATCGGCGTGTACAACGCCGCCGGCGGCCCCTGGTGGACCCAGGACTTCGGCTTCTAGCAGCGGGTTCCAGCAGCGGCCACGGCAACGGAACCCGGCTCCGGCGTCAGGCGGAGGCCAGGGCGGCGCGGCCCGCGAGCAGGACTCGGGCCTGCTCGGTGACGCGGGCGCCGAGGTGTTCGGCGGTGGCGATGTCGGCCTTGTGGACGAACTCGGGGCCCTGGTCACCGTTGGACTGGGCGGCGGCGCCGTCGAAGAAGCCGAGACGGTTGATGTCGTTCTCGGAACCGGTGCTGGAGTTCCAGCCCGGCTTCAGGCCCAGGTTGACCCAGCTCATGCCGTGCTGCGAGGCCAGGGTCTGGAAGTAATCGAGGGTGTTGCCCTTGTCTCCGGACTTGGAGCCGGAGTTGGTGAAGCCCGCGGCGACCTTGTCCTGCCAGCCGGCCACGAACCAGATCTTCGAGGTGGCCTCGGCGAAGACGTGGAAGGCACCGGAAGCGGTGCCCATGTAGGTCGGGGCACCGAAAACGATCGCGTCCGACGCGGTCAGCAGCTCCCACTGCGCGTCGTCGATCTCGTCGACCTTGATCAGGTGCACGGTCGCACCGGCGTCGACGGCGCCGGCTTTGACCGCCTCGGCGATCACGGCGGTGTGGCCGTAGCCGGAGTGGTAGGCGATCGAGACGACGGGGGTGTACGTGGTTGCGGACAAGACGGTCTCCCTCGGAAAACACCGTGGGGTACACGGCGCTGTGCGGCGTGATGCAACGACACCGAGGTAACCACTAACTTTTTGAAAGCGCAATCTGGATGGCTGGCGCTGCGCAGTAGTAGGCTGAAACCATGCAGACTTCAGGGTGTAGCGATACCGAGGGTGACGGCGTGCCCGAACAGGCCTCCGAAGCATTCCGCGCATTCGACGTGTTTGCTCGCTCGTGCCCGTCCCGCGAGACGCTGGAACACGTCACGGGTCGCTGGGGAAGCCTCACCGTCGGCGCCCTGTCCAAGGGGCCGTGCCGGTTCAACGAGCTGCGCCGCCGGGTGGACGGCATAAGCGAGAAGATGCTCTCCCAGACCCTGCACGCGCTGGAGCGCGACGGCATCGTCAACCGGGAGGCCCAGCCGACCAACCCGCCCCGGGTCGACTACGAGCTGACCCCGTTCGGCGTATCGGTCGCGGAGCGCGTGGACGCGCTCATCGGGCTGCTGGAGGGCAGCATGCCCGTGGTGCTCTCTTCCAGGTCCGCCTACGACGCCACGCGCGAGGGCCGCTGGCAGCGCGGGCAGAAGTAGCTCGACCGGTTCATCCAGGGCCTGCGCCGCATCGGAGTACCGCAGCGCCGGCAGGGCTCGTCCTCCCGGCCGTAGGCGTCGAGCGAGCGGTCGAAGTAGCCGGACTCGCCGTTGACGTTGACGTAGAGGCTGTCGAAGCTGGTGCCGCCGACGGCGAGCGCCTCGTTCATGACGTCGCGGACGTGGCCGAGGAGTTCCGTGCTCCGGGGGCGCGTGAGCGTGGCCGTGGGGCGCTCGTAGTGCAGCTTGGCGCGCCAGAGCGATTCGTCCGCGTAGATGTTGCCGACCCCGCTGATCAGCGACTGGTCGAGCAGTGCCCGCTTCACGGTGGTGCGCTTGGCGCGCAGCGCCAGGTGGTAGGCCGTTTCGTCGAACAGTGGATCCAGGGGGTCCCGCGCGATGTGCGCGATGACCTCGGGCAGCCCCTCCGCGCTGTCGGGGACGCACGGGTGCAGCGACAGCCCGCCGAAGGTCCGCTGGTCGACGAAGCGCAGCTCCGTCCCGGCGTCGTCGGCGAACCGCACCCGGATGCGCAGGTGCTTCTCGTCGGGGGCGCCCTCCGGCTGCACGAGGAGCTGCCCGCTCATTCCGAGGTGCCCGAGCACCGAGTGCTCCCGCTCCTCCAGCGGCAGCCACAGGTACTTGCCGCGCCGCCTCGGTACCGCGAAGGTCTCCCCCGTGAGCCGCGCCGCGAAGTCGGCGCCGCCGCCCTCGTGCCGGCGTACGGCGCGCGGGTGGAGGACCTCGACGGCCGTGACGGTCCGCCCGGCCACCCAGCGCTCGAGCCCTCGCCGCACCACTTCGACTTCGGGCAGCTCGGGCACGGGGGTCCTCCGGAGGGAGTGCGGATCGGGGCGCTGCCGCCGAGCCTACCGGGCGTGCCGGGCCTGCCCGGACCCGATGGGCCCGCCCGCAAACGGGTCCGCCCCGCCGCCTGCCGGAGCAGGTGGCGGGGCGGGGAGTTCCCGGAAGAACGGGGTCAGGCATCCGGCGCCGGATCGGCGGGAGTCTGGGTCCCGTCGCCCTCGGCCGGAGCGGCCGAGGATCCGGCGGCCGCCGAGGTCTGCTCGCCCGCCGCGGTACTGATACCGCGCCACGCGGACTCGGCCGCCTGCTGTTCCGCTTCCTTCTTGCTGCGCCCGACACCGGTGCCGTAAGAGGTCCCACCGACGCGCGCGGCGGCGGTGAAGGTCTTCTCGTGGTCCGGGCCGGTCTCGGTGACCAGGTATTCGGGCACCCCGAGACCTTCGGCGGCCGTGAGCTCCTGGAGACTGGTCTTCCAGTCCAGGCCGGCACCGAGGTTCGAGGACCTGTCGATGAGCGGGTCGAAGAGCCGGTGAACCAGCTCCGAGGCCGCGTCGAGACCCTGGTCGAGGTAGACCGCGCCGATCACCGCTTCAAGGGTGTCGGCGAGGATGGAGGCCTTGTCCCGGCCGCCCGTGCCCTCTTCGCCCCGGCCGAGCCGGATGAAGGAGCCGAGCTCGAGCCCGCGGCTGACTTCGGCAAGTGCACGCGAGTTGACTACCGCGGCCCGCAGTTTGGCCAGTTGGCCTTCCGGCAGATCGGGGTGGGTCGTGTACAGCGTGTCCGTGACCACCAGGCCCAGCACGGAGTCCCCGAGGAACTCCAGGCGTTCGTTGGTGGGCAGACCGCCGTTCTCGTACGCGTACGAGCGGTGGGTCAGCGCACGCACCAGAAGGGCGGACTCGAGTCGATACCCGAGCCGCCCTTCCAGAAGCACGTGGGACGAGGCCGCGTTCTTACTGTCTGCCTGCTTCTCAGCGTTGGACAGCTCAGACATTGCGCCTCTCACCAGCCGCTCAGACCTCGAGGACCTGGCGCTTGTTGTAGGTGCCGCAGCTCGGGCACGCAATGTGCTGGAGCTTCGGCTCCTGGCAACGCTCGCACGAAACCAGGGTGGGGACCGCAGCCTTCCACTGCGACCGGCGGTGGCGCGTGTTGCTGCGCGACATCTTCCGCTTCGGAACAGCCACGGCTACTTCTCCTGCTTCTCGGCGGCGCCCTGAACTCCGTCGGAGGCAGTGCCGCTCATATTGTCCTTCTCGACGCCCTGATCGGTGACGAGTCCCTGCAGTGCCGCCCAACGGATGTCGACGGCGTCATGATGGTGGTCCGGGTCGTCGTTCAGGCTGAGCCCGCAATCGGGGCACAGTCCGAGACAATCCTCCCGGCACACCGGCTGCAGCGGCAGTGCGAGCACCACCACATCGCGCAGCACGGATTCGAGGTCGAACAAGCCGTCCTCGAGAAAGAGTGTGTCCTCGTCGTCCTCGGCGTCGTCGGCCGGCTCCGCCTTGGAGCGGATCCGGTCGTCGGCGTCAGGGTACGAGAACATCTCCTGGAACTCCGCCTTGAGCTCACGCTCGACGGCCTCCAGACACCTTACGCATTCCCCGGTCGCCCAGCCACGGACGGTGCCTGTGACAAGCACCCCTTCCATGACCGACTCCAGGCGGAGCTTGAGGTTCAGCTTGTTGCCCTGGGGCACTCCGATGACACCGGCGAGACCGAGGTCCGCCGGCGCCGCGATCTCGCGGGACAGCCGCAGCATGGCACCAGGACGCCGACCCAGCTCGTGCGTGTCGAACACGAGAGGATTGCGGTGGTCGAGGTGGGTGTTCAGGGCTGTTCCCGCTTTCACAAAATCACTGGAGACTGCTGAAGATCAAGATTTCCGCCACGTGGGGGCAGCATGGATCGCGGTGCATACGCGCGACCGAAGAGCCAGGATACCCGCCGCGTCGCCCTGAGCCCAATCCAGGTTCCGGACGGGCTCAGCGCCCCTGCTCGTACTGGCGCAGCTGGTCCAGATTGATCATGCTCGTGTCGAAGAAGCTGGTCTCGTCCAGAGCCGCCTGCTGGTCCTGCACGGGCTGCTGCTGGTAGCCGCCGTAGGGGTCGGGCTGCTGCTGCTCGTACGAGACCGCGTACGGGTCGGGCTGCTGCTGGGGCTGCAGGGGCTGCTGCTGGTAGCCGGCGTACGGGTCCTGGTAGGCATACGCGTCCTGCTGGACGGGCTGCTGGTAGGAGTACGCGTCGTACGAGGGCTGCGGCTCCGGCTGCGCCTGTGCGGGGATCAGCGGGGCCTGCGGCTCGGCCAGCCCCGCCAGGAAGTCCGCGTCGCTGGAGGAGCGCGACTGGTTGGAGCCGGCGGCGTCCTGGGCGGCCATGTGCGCGCCGAGGTCGTCGGTGGCCACGCGGCCCAGCAGCTTCTGCCGGCCCCGGCCGACGGCCTCCAGGGTCTTGGAGAGCACCGCTTCGAAGGTGGCGAGCTTGGTGTCCACGTACGCGTCCGCCTGCTGCCGCTGCGTCTCCGGGTCGTGGCTGCGCTCGGGCGCCTCGGCGTCGGGGTAGCCCTGCTCGTCGAGCCCGGCCCCGCGGCCGAGCAGCTTCTCGCGGCCCCGGTCCACCGAGCCGATGGTCTTGGTGAGCACGACCTCGAAGTTCGCGAGCTTGCTGTCGACGTAGTCGTCGGCCTCGGCCTTGACCTCGTCCGCCTCCCGGCGGGCCTCCGCCAGGATCCGGTCCGCCTCCTCCTGGGAGCGCCGCGCGACCTCGGTGTCGGAGATCAGCGAACCGCGCTGGGCGTGCGCTGACTCGATGATCCGGTCGGCCTCGCGGCGGGCCTCCTCGACCATCTGCTCCCGGCCGCCGATGAGCTCCTGGGCCTGGGCGAGCGAACCGGGCAGGGCTCCCCGTACCTCTTCGAGGAGGGCGAGCAGCTCGGCGCGGTTGATCACGCACGAGGCCGACATGGGCATGGACCGGGCGCTGCCGACGGCCGCGACGATCTCGTCGAGCTTCTTCTGCACGTCCATGGGTGCTCGCACTCTCTCGGCCCCGGGCGGTTCCCGAGACGGACGGGACGACTGTAAGGCCACCGGCCCGGGAGCCGACACCGGCTGACTCCCGGTCAGGGGGCCGAGGCGGCCGGGGTCAGCGCCGGGGCAGCCGCTCCAGCAGCGCGGCGTGCACGTGTGCGGGCAGCAGGTGGGCGACGTCGCCGCCCCAGGCCGCCACTTCCTTGACCAGGGAGGAGGACAGGAAGCTATAGGTGGGGTTGGTCGGGACGAAGAGCGTCTCGACGCCGGACAGCCCCATGTTCATCTGGGCCATCTGCAGCTCGTAGTCGAAGTCGCTGACGGCGCGCAGGCCCTTGACGATGGCCGGGATCTCCCGCTGCTTGCAGAAGTCGACGAGGAGTCCGTGGAAGGACTCGACCACGATGTTGCCGTAGTCGGCGGTGGCCTCGCGGATCAGCTCGATCCGCTCCTCGACGGTGAAGAGCCCCTGCTTGGACTGGTTGATCATCACGGCGACGTGGACCACGTCGTAGAGCCGCGAGGCCCTGCCGATGATGTCGAGGTGTCCGTTGGTGATGGGGTCGAACGACCCCGGACAGACGGCGCGGCGCAACTGCATTCCCTCGTTCCCGGGTGCGGGCTTCATGACTCTTCGCTGGTGGAGGCGGCGCGACCGTACCAAAGGGTGCCCTCGCCGTACTTCCTGGAGCGCAGCGGCTCGAAGCCGTCCGGCCACGGGAAGGCCCCGCTGCGGGTCCTGCGCTCCACGGTGACGAGCGCGTCGCCGGTGAGCCAGCCATTGGACCGGAGTGTGAGGAGGATCTCGCAGAGGTGTGCGTGCTCGACCTCGTACGGAGGGTCCAGGAAGACCATGTCGTACGGGTCCCCGTGCGCGGCGCCGGCCACGATCTGCTCGGCCTTGCCGGACCGGAATTCGGCGCCGGGCAGGCCGACCGAGGTGATGTTGTCCTTGATCGCCTTGGCGGCCTTGGCGTCGGGCTCGACCAGCAGCGCGTGGGCCGCGCCGCGGGAGAGCGCTTCCAGGCCGACGGCGCCGGAACCGGCGTAGAGGTCGAGGACGCGGGCCCCCTCCACTCCGTGCAGCGACTCCCAGGTGGAGAAGAGTCCTTCGCGCATCCGGTCCGAGGTCGGGCGGGTGCCGGTGCCGGGCGGTACGGCGAGGCGTCGCCCGCCGGCGCTTCCGGCGATCACGCGGGTCATCTGGGGTCCTTCGGTGAGCGGGGCAACGGGTGGTGCAGGTGTTCCACGATAGGTCGTGCCCGTCACCGTGCCGGTCACCCCTTCTCCAGGTACTGCTCCCGCTCGGTGTCCAGCAGGGCGTCCAGTGCGGTCCGCAGCCCCGGCAGCTCCGTGAGCTCGGGGTCGGCGGCGACCACGCGGGTGGCCTCCTCCCGGGCCTGGGTGATGACCTCCTCGTCCTCGATGACCGCGAGCATCCGCAAGCTGGAGCGGACACCGGACTGGGCCTGGCCGAGCACGTCGCCCTCGCGGCGCTGCTCCAGGTCGATGCGGGAGAGCTCGAAGCCGTCCAGGGTGGCGGCGACGGCCGCGAGCCGGGCGCGGGCGGGGCTGGCTTCGTGCATCTCGCTGACCAGCAGGCAGAGCCCCGGGGCGGAGCCGCGGCCGACGCGGCCGCGGAGCTGGTGGAGCTGGGAGACGCCGAAGCGGTCCGCGTCCATGATGACCATGACGGTGGAGTTGGGGACGTTCACGCCGACCTCGATGACGGTGGTGGCGACCAGCACCTTGACCTCGCCGGCGGTGAAGCGGCGCATGACGTCGTCCTTGTCGGCGGGGTCCATCCGCCCGTGCAGGACCTCGACGGAGAGCCCGGCGAGGGGGCCCCGGGTGAGCTGCTCGGCGATCTCCAGCACCGCGAGCGGGGGCCGCCGGTCGCCGTCCTCCTCGGCCGCCGCCTTCTTCTTGGCGGCGGCGGACTTCGCGTTCTTGGCTGCGGCTCCCTTGGCCCCCTTGCCGTTCTCGTCCTCGCCATCGCCGATGCGCGGGCAGACCACGTACGCCTGGTGGCCGTTCTCCACTTCCTCGCGGACCCGCTCCCAGGCCCGGGCCAGGAAGTGCGGCTTGTCCTTGGCGGGCACCACGTGGGTGGCGATCGGGGAGCGGCCGGCGGGGAGCTGGTCCAGTACGGAGGTCTCCAGATCGCCGAAGACGGTCATGGCGACCGTGCGCGGGATCGGGGTGGCGGTCATGACGAGCAGGTGCGGGGGCTGCTTGCCCTTGGAGCGCAGGGCGTCGCGCTGTTCCACGCCGAAGCGGTGCTGTTCGTCGACGACGACCAGGCCGAGGTCGTGGAACTGGACCTTGTCCTCGATGAGCGCGTGCGTGCCGATCACGAGGCCGGCCTCGCCGGTGATCAGGTCGAGCAGCGCCTGACGGCGGGCGGGCATCCCCATCGAGCCGGTGAGCAGGACGACTTTGGTCCCCCGGTCGGAGCCGCCGAGCATCCCGCCCTCGGCGAGCTCGCCCATCATCTCGGTGATGGACCGGTGGTGCTGCTGCGCGAGCACCTCGGTGGGGGCGAGCATGGCGGCCTGTCCGCCGGAGTCGACGACGGCGAGCATGGCCCGCAGGGCCACCATGGTCTTTCCGCTGCCCACTTCGCCCTGGAGGAGGCGGTGCATGGGGTGGTCGGTGGCGAGGTCGTCGAAGATCTCCTTCGAGACAGTCCGCTGGCCCTCGGTGAGGGTGAAGGGGAGCTTGGCGTCGAAGGATTCGAGGAGGCCGCCGGGGGTGGGGCGGCGGGGTACGGCCGGGAGCTGGGAGTCGGCGTGCCGGCGGCGGGCCAGGGCGACCTGGAGGACGAAGGCCTCGTCCCACTTGAGGCGGCCTCGGGCGTCCTCGATGTCGGCCTTGGTGACCGGGCGGTGGATCTTCAGCAGGGCCTCGGTGAGCGGGACCAGTGCGCGGTCCTCGCGCAGGGCGGGCGGCAGCGGGTCGACGACCTCCTGGGCCGTGGGGAGCACCGCGTCCACGCACTTGGCGATCTTCCAGGACTCCAGCTTCGCGCAGGCCGGGTAGATCGGGATGAGCTGGCTCGCGAAGGCGGCGGCCGCGTCCCGGTCGGAGGCGTCCTCGCCGAGGGGCTCGTAGGCGGGGTGGGCGAGCTGGAGCTTGTGGTTGAACATCCCGACCTTGCCCGCGAACATCGCGCGGCTGCCGGGCAGCAGTTCCTTGTGCGGTTTGTGGACGCCGGACCCGAAGAAGACGAGCTGGAGCCGTCCGCTGCCGTCGGTGATGGTGACTTCGAGGCGCTTTCCGCCGCCCCGGCTGCCCTGGTACGTCAGCAGGCGCGCGTCGGCGACCTGCGCGACCACCGTGACGTGTTCGTCGATCTGGTCGGCGAGTTCGGCCAGCGAGGTCAGCTCGCCGCGCTCCGCGTACCGCCGGGGGTAGTGGTGGAGCAGGTCCAGGGCCGTGTGCAGGCCGAGCTGCTCGGCCAGCACCTTCGCGGTGGCGGGGCCGAGGGTCTTCTTGAGGTCTTCGTCGAGCGCGGGCACGTGGTCCATCTTCCCCCCTGCGAGTGAAGACCGGGCCTGTGGCGGCGCCGCTCGGTTCGGACGTACTACCGTCTGTGTTCTGCCCTCGGGCAGCGGTCAGGGCTTGACCGTCTCAAGACCCCGTGGGGTCGAGGGAGAAGCCACCTGGTGGCGGAGTCACTGCACACCATGGGGTCGATCTCGGCCCCGGCCGAGAGGTGTGGAAGCGGTAACCGCAGGGCGTCGGCCGGGGATTCTTCCCCGGCCGTGCCGCTCATTCCACCCCGATGAGCAGCGGTGCGGACCCGCGCCCGCCCTGGTAGGTGACGGTGTCGACGGCGAGGTGGCCGTGCTGGACGTACGCCTCCAGGCGCTCGGCCAGCGCGTCCGGCGCCTCGGGGCCCAGGACGAGGGTGACCAGTTCGCCGCCGGATCCGAGCATGCGGGCGAGGACCGCCTCGGCGGTCTCGGCCAGGCCCGTGCCGATGACGGCGATGTCGCCGTCGATGAGGCCGAGCACGTCGCCGGCCTGGCAGATCCCGGCCGAGGTGAAGGACTGCCGTTCGGCGACGGCGAGTTCGCCGTAGCGGGTGGCTCCGGCGGCCGCCGTCATGGCGACCACGTCCTCGTCGAAGGTGCCGTCCGGGTCGTGCACGGCGAGGGCGGCCAGGCCCTGGACCTCGGAGCGGGTGGGGATCACGGCGACCCGTACGCCTTCGGCCCGTGCCTGCTGGGCGGCGGCGGCCGCAACCACGCGCAGTTCGGCGCCGTTGGGGAGCAGGACGACCTCGCGGGCGTGCGCCTCGCGGATGGCGTCGGCCAGTTCGGCGACGGCCGGCGGTTCCCCGGGCCGGGCGAGCACGGTGGTGGCGCCCGCCTCTCCGCAGAGCCCGGCCAGTCCCTCGCCCTGGACCACGGCGACGACCGCGCGCTGGGAGCGCTCGCCGCGGGCGCGGCGGCGTTCGTCGCCGAAGTGCGTGATGCGGATGCGGTACGGCCGCCCGGCGACCACAGCGGCCTCCACGGCCGCGCCGGGGTCGTCGACGTGGACGTGGACGTTCCACAGCCCGTCGCCGCCGACCACCACGAGGGAGTCCCCGAGGGAGTCGAGCCGGGTGCGCAGCCGGTCGACCTCCGTCTCGGCGGCCTCCAGCAGGTAGATCACCTCGTAGGCGGGTCCGCCGTGCTCCTCGGCGCAGGGCTCCTGCGTGCTCGGTACGGGCACGGCCCGGCCGCGTACCGGTTCGGGGGCCGGTTCCCGCCCGGACAGCGCCTGCCACAGGGCCCCGAGTACGGCGACCAGCCCGCAGCCCCCGGCGTCGACGACCCCGGCCCGCCCCAGCGCGGCCAGCTGGCCCGGGGTTTCGGCGAGGGCCGCGCGGGCTCCGTCGTAGGCGGCCCCGGCCACGTCGGCGACCGTTCCGGCGGCGGCTTCCGCGGCCCTGGCGGCGGCGGTGGCGACGGTGAGCATGGTGCCCTCGACCGGGTGCGCGACGGCCCGGTACGCCTCTTCGGCGGCCCGGGTCAGCGCCTGCGCGAGCAGCCGCGCGGGATCGCGTCCGGCGGGTTCGTCACCGAGTACGTCGGCCACTCCGCGCAGCAGCTGCGCGAGGATCGTCCCGGAGTTGCCCCGGGCGCCTATCAGGGCGCCGTGCGCGAAGGCCCGTACGGCTTCGGGGAGGGAGGCTCCGGCTGTGCCGTCCGTCACTCCGGCGAGGAGGTCCGCGAGCTCGCGGTCGGCAGATTCGGCGGTCAGGTAGAGGTTGGTGCCGGTGTCCGCGTCGGCCACGGGATAGACGTTGATCGCGTCGATGTCCTCGCGGGCCCGGCCCAGTGCGGCCAGGGCCAGCGAGCTCCAGGTGCGTACCGCTTCGGCGTTCAGGGGGTACGGCTGAGGCTGGTGCGCCACCGGGCGTTCCTCCTTGTGCGGGCCAGGGTTCACCGCAGGGTAACGAAGGACTGCCGGGACGGCGGGACCCCGGGGCGGGGGCGGCCGGGAACATGGTAGTTTTCTTGGACCGAGGCAGGCGTTGTATGCTGCTCCGGTTGCCCGATGAGAGTCGGGCCATTCCCCCCGGCAAACCACTTCAGATCTCTGATACCGGTGCGCCGGGATTCACTGTAAGTGCATCTGAAGTCTTTGGAGTGACCTGTGGCTGCCAACTGCGACGTTTGCGCCAAGGGGCCGAGCTTCGGCAACAGCATTTCCCACTCGCACCGCCGCACCTCGCGTCGCTGGAACCCGAACATCCAGCGTGTCCGTGCCGTGGTCAATGGGACGCCGAAGCGCCTCAACGCCTGCACCTCGTGCATCAAGGCCGGCAAGGTCTCGCGCTGACGCCTTCCGTCGTAGCGCAGCCCTTTCCGGTTGCTGAGAAGGCCGGTCCACCTGGTGGACCGGCCTCTTGCTTTGCCTGATCGAACATGATCAAACCTGTAGGGCCTGTTCCACCCCGTACATGTACGGGGTGGAACAGGCCCTACAGGCGTTTCAGCACGGGCGTTTCAGCGCCACCGCCACGCGTGGTCCACCGGTCCGATGCCCGCGCCCAGGGAGAACCCGGTGGCGATGGCGCCGGTGACGTACTCCTTGGCCTCGGTGACGGCCTCCGGGACGGTCCGGCCCTTGGCCAGGCCCGCCGCGATCGCGCTGGCGAGCGTGCAGCCGGTGCCGTGGGTGTGCCGGTTGTCGTGGCGGGGGGCGCGCAGCCAGCGTTCGTCGGCGCCGTCCGTCAGGAGGTCCACGGCCTCGCCCCCGTGGGCGGCGAGGTGGCCGCCCTTGATCAGCGCCCACTCGGGCCCGTACGCGAGGACCGCGTCGGCGGCCCGGCGCATGTCGTCCTCGGTCTCCACGACGACTCCGGTGAGCTGGGTCACCTCGTCCAGGTTCGGCGTGGCCACGGTGGCCCGGGGCAGCAGCTCTCCCCGTACGGCGTCCAGCGCGGTGGCCGCGAGGAGGGCGTCCCCGTGCTTGGAGACGCCGACCGGGTCCACCACCGCCGGGACGGCGGTCGCGGCGAGCAGCTCGGCCACGGCCTCCACGAGGGCGGCGGAGGACAGCATTCCCGTCTTCACCGCCTGGACGCCTATGTCGTCCACCACGGCCCTGTACTGGCCCCGCACGGCCTCGGCGGGCAGTTCCCAGACCCCTTTGACGCCCAGCGAGTTCTGCGCGGTCACAGCGGTCACCACGCTCATCCCGTGGACCCCGAGCGCCAGCATCGTCTTGAGGTCGGCCTGGATGCCCGCGCCGCCGCCGGAGTCGGATCCGGCGACGGTCAGGCACAGCGGCGGGTGCGGGCGGGCCGGGGCGGTGCCCGTGGAACCGGGGGCGGCGGGGAAGCCGGGGGCGCCGGGGAAGCCGGGGGAACCGCTCATCGCGCGGTCTCCTCGGCGGCCGCGTCACCGCCGAAGTGGTCCCAGCCGCCCGTGGAGGCCCAGGGGGCGCCGTCGACGGTCACCTGGGGCAGCGCGGAGCGGTTCTGTACCTCGCCGATGACCTTCCAGCGGGCCGGGAGCTTCACGTCCGGCGGGAAGGTGGCCACGATCGCGTGGTCCTCTCCCCCGGTGAGGACCCACTGGAGCGGGTCCACGCCGACGGCCTGCCCGATGTCGTGCATCTGCGTCGGGATGTCGACGGCCGCCGAGCGCAGGTCGATCCGTACCTTGCTGGCCTCGGCGATGTGCCCGAGGTCCGCGATCAGGCCGTCGCTGACGTCGGTCATGGCGGTGGCGCCGAGTCCGGCGGCTGCGGGGCCCGCGTGGTACGGCGGCTCGGGGCGGCGGTGGGCCTCGACGAAGGCGCGCGGCGAGCGGAAGCCCCGCGAGAGCACCGCGAAGCCGGCCGCGGACCAGCCGAGCCAGCCGGTCACGGCCACGACGTCGCCGGGCTGGGCGCCGGAGCGCAGCACCGGTTCGTGGTTGCGCAGGTCGCCCAGCGCGGTGATGGCCACGGTGATGACGTCGCCGCGGACCACGTCGCCGCCGACCACGGCCGCGCCGGCGACCTGGCATTCGTCGCGGATGCCGTCCATCAGCTCGGTGGGCCAGGTGGCCGGCAGCTCGGCCGGGACGACGAGGCCGAGCAGCAGGGCCGTCGGCACCGCGCCCATGGCGGCGATGTCGGCGAGGTTCTGCGCGGCGGCCTTGCGGCCGACGTCGTAGGCCGTGGACCAGTCGCGCCGGAAGTGCCTGCCCTCCAGCAGGATGTCCGTGCTCGCCACGACCCGCCTGTCGGGGGCCGACACCACCGCGGCGTCGTCGCCCGGGCCGACCCGGACCGCCGGGGTGGTGGTGAGCCGTGAGGTGAGCTCCCGAATGAGCCCGAACTCCCCCAGCTCGCCCACAGTGCCCTTCATCGCTGTGCCCCTTCTTGCCCAGTCCGCTTGCGGTCGCGAGCCGTCACAGCTCTGGGTACCGTCAACAGATACGTCAACTTCTGCTCTCCGTACGCCCCGCTCTGCGCGCCGCCGGACCCGCGGGTCTCCCCGCGGCGCTCGGTGACGCGGTACCGTGGCGTCCCTTCTTCCCCGGGCCCACCCGTCATCCCCGGGCCCACCCGAAGGGTAGGGGAAATGATCCTCGTGGCCGCCCTGGAGGTTCCGTGGTACAGGCGTACATCCTCATCCAGACCGAGGTGGGCAAGGCGTCGTTCGTCGCCGAGTCCATCGCGCAGATCGCGGGGGTGATCCAGGCCGAGGACGTGACCGGCCCCTACGACGTGATCGTGCGCGCCCAGGCCGACACCGTGGACGACCTCGGTCGCATGGTCGTGGCCAAGGTCCAGCAGGTGGAGGGGATCACCCGCACCTTGACCTGCCCGGTCGTCCATCTGTAGCCCCCGTCTACTCTTGGCCGGTGATGTCACGACACCGCCGGCCCTTCTCTCTGCTCGCCGCGCTGGCCGCGCTGGCCGCCTCGGCGGCCGTCGCGGGCTGTTCCCCTGGTGGTTCCGAGGCCCGGGTGGATCCGCCGCCCGCTCCGCCCGCCGATGTCGCGGACCTCTGTGCGGCGCTGCACAAAGAGCTTCCCGCGACGGTGGTCTCGCTGGCCCGGACCCCGGCACTGCCGCAGTCGGACCTGACCGCCGCATGGGGTGGCTCGGCGATCGTACTGCGGTGCGGTATCCCCCGGCCCGCGAAGATGCTGGACGAGAAGCAGGAGGGCGTCGACGTGAACGGTGTCGGCTGGCTCCTGGAGCAGCTGGACGACGGCGGCTTCCGGTTCACCACCGGGAGTCGGCTGGCGTACACGGAGGTCCGGGTCGACAAGGAGCATGCCACGGATGCGGGGATGCTGGTGGGCCTGTCCGCCGCGATCGCCAAGACCGTTCCGGTGGGCATCTCCTCGTACTGACGCTCCCGGACCCGCCCGCGCGGACGAGGACCGCCCGCCGCCCTCCTCATCCGAGGGGCGGCGGGCGGTCCTCGTCCGCGTGCGGGGCTTTGGGCTCGATACGGGGTTAGCGCAGTCCGGTGGAGCGGCGCAGAGCGGCCTGGATCAGGCGGTCCACCAGCTCCGGGTACTCGATGCCCGACTCCTGCCACATGCGCGGGTACATGGAGATCGGCGTGAAGCCCGGCATCGTGTTGATCTCGTTGATGACGAAGGCGCCGTCCTCCGTGAGGAAGAAGTCGGCGCGCACCAGGCCCTCGCAGGACGCGGCGTCGAAGGCCTCGATCGCGAGCTTCTGGACCTCGGCGGTCTGCTCCGGGGTGAGCGGGGCGGGCACGAGTCCGGAGGCGGAGTCGATGTACTTGGCCTCGAAGTCGTAGAAGTCGTGGCTGGAGACCGGCGGGATCTCGGCGGGCACGCTCGCGCGCGGACCGTCCTCGAACTCCAGGACTCCGACCTCGATCTCGCGGCCGCGCAGCAGCGCCTCCACGATGATCTTCGGGTCGTGGCGGCGGGCCTCGCGGATCGCGGATTCCAGCCCGGAGGGCTCGTCGACCTTCGTGATGCCGATCGAGGAGCCGGCGCGGGCGGGCTTGATGAACAGCGGCCAGCCGTGCTCGCCGGCGAAGCCCGCGATGCGGGCGAGGGCGCCCTCGCGGTCGTTCTCCCACTCGCGGGGGCGGATGGTCACGTACGGGCCGACCTTCAGCCCGAAGGACGTGAAGACCCGCTTCATGTAGTCCTTGTCCTGGCCGACGGCCGAGGCGAGGACGCCCGAGCCGACGTACGGGATGCCGGACAGCTCCAGGAGGCCCTGGAGGGTGCCGTCCTCGCCGTACGGGCCGTGCAGGACGGGGAAGACCACGTCGACCTCGCCCAGCGCCTTGGGAACGGCGCCCGGCTCGGTGTAGACGACCTCGCGGCTGGCCGGGTCCACGGAGAGCACGACGGTGCCGTCCTCGGAATCGGCGAGCTGCCCCACGTTGGGGAGCTCGCCGCCGGAGATGGCCATCCGGGCGGGCTCGTCGGCGGTCAGCGCCCATCGGCCGTCCGTGGTGATGCCGATGGGCAGCACCTCGTACTTGGAGCGGTCGATGGAGCGCAGGACGGCGCCCGCGGTGACGACCGAGATGGCGTGTTCCGAGCTGCGGCCGCCGAACACGACGGCCACGCGGGGCTTGCGGCCCTGCTGCTCAGGGGTCTGGGGGAGGTTCTCGCTGCTCATATCGCCACGAGGGTACCCGGTCAAGCGTCCGGAAAGCAGTCAGCGCCGTTCCGGTTTGGCACTGCGTCCCATGAGTTCCTTGAGCGCGACCAGGGTGGGCTTGCCGTGGTGGACGATGTCGACGACCGTGTCGGTGATCGGCATGTCCACCCCGTGGCGGCGGGCCAGATCGGCCACGGACTGGCAGGACTTGACGCCCTCGGCGGTCTGCTTGGTGACCGCGATGGTCTCCTCCAGGGTCATCCCGCGGCCGAGGTTGGTGCCGAAGGTGTGGTTCCTGGAGAGCGGCGAGGAGCAGGTGGCGACGAGGTCGCCGAGGCCCGCGAGGCCGGAGAAGGTGAGCGGATCAGCGCCCATCGCCAGGCCCAGGCGGGTGGCTTCGGCGAGACCGCGGGTGATGAGCGAGCCCTTGGTGTTGTCCCCGAGGCCCATGCCGTCCGCGATGCCGACGGCGAGGCCGATGACGTTCTTGACCGCGCCGCCGAGCTCGCAGCCGATGACGTCGGTGCTCGTGTACGGGCGGAAGTACGGGGTGTGGCAGGCGGCCTGGAGGCGCTGGGCCACGGCTTCGTCGGTGCAGGCGACCACGGAGGCGGCGGGCTGCCGGGCGGCGATCTCGCGGGCCAGGTTGGGGCCGGTGACGACGGCGACGCGGTCGGCGGGGACCTTGGCCACCTCTGCGATGACCTCGCTCATCCGCTTGGCCGTGCCGAGTTCGACGCCCTTCATCAGGGAGACGAGCACGGTCTCGGGGGCCAGCAGCGGGGCCCAGGCGGCGAGGTTGCCGCGCAGGGTCTGCGAGGGGACGGCGAGGACCGTGAAGTCGGCGCCGCGCGCGGCCTCGGCCGGGTCGCTGGTGGCGCGGATGTTCGCGGGGAGTTCGATGTCGGGGAAGTAGTCCGGGTTGGTCCGGGTGCCGTTGATGGCGTCGACGAGCTCTTGGCGGCGGCCCCACAGGACCACCTCGCAGCCGGCGTCGGCGAGGACCATGGCGAAGGCCGTGCCCCAGGAGCCGGTTCCGAATACGGCTGCCTTCACGGGACCTGTCACTTGTTGCCCTCCCCTGCGGCCTTGCGCCGCTGCTGCGCCCTGGCGTTGCGATGGTCGTACGGCTGCGCGGGCGCACTCTGGCCCCGCAGTTCCTCCAGCAGCCCGGTGATGGCCGCCATGATGACTTCGGTGGCCTCCCTGAGCACGTCCGGGGTGGGTTCCCGGTCGTAGTACGCGGAGAGGTCCACGGGCGGCCCGGCGAGGACCTGGAGGGTCTTGCGCGGGAACAGGCGGACCCTGTTCTCCTTGGCGTAGGGCGGCATCGCGAGATTCGCGCCCCACTGGGCCACCGGAATGACGGGGGCCCTGGTCATCAGCGCCACCCGGGCGGCACCGGTCTTGCCGGCCATCGGCCACATGTCCGGATCCCGGGTGAGGGTGCCTTCCGGGTAAAAGGCCACGCATTCGCCGCGCTCGATCGCGTCCACGGCGGCCCGGAATGCGTCCAGGGCGTTGGTGGACTCCCGGTAGACGGGGATCTGGCCGGAGCCGCGCAGGATCGCTCCGACAATGGGGACCTCGAAGAGGGCCGCCTTGCCGAGCAATCGGGGCACCCTGCCGGTGTTGTACTGGAAGTGCGCGTAGGACAGCGGGTCCAGATACGAGTTGTGATTGACGGCGGTGATAAATCCGCCCTCGGTCGGAATGTGTTCCATTCCCCGCCAGTCCCGCCTGAAGAGCACTACCAGCGGCGGTTTCGCGATGGCCGCCGCAAGGCGGTACCAGAAGCCGATTCTGCGGCGGGACACTCGGACACCTTCCTCTTGGACCGGTGCGCGGCTTGGGCGCCTCTGGGCCGGACAAGTGTGGCCCCGGGTCCGGTCTCTGTCGAGAACACCGTACGCCCCGGACACCCTGACCAGACCCCGGGTCGACCGGCATGAGGTGACAATGGGGCTCCGCATGACCCGGCCATGACCCGCACATGGTCTGAGCGGCGCGCGAGCGTGCCGGAGGGAAGGGGTCCGTCACGAACGCCGTCTGGAGTCTGGTGGTCCCGCTGAAACCGCTCGCGGTGGCCAAGAGCCGCCTCGCGGCGGCCGTCGGGGCGTCCCGGCCGGGGCTCGCCCTGGCGTTCGCGCTGGACACCGTCGCCGGGGCGCTGGCCTGCGCCGCGGTCGCGGATGTGGTGGTCGTCACGGACGATCCCGCGGCCGGCGCGGAACTGGCGCGGCTGGGGGCCCGGATCGTGCCGGACTCCCCCGCGGCCGGACTCAACGCGGCACTGGCCCACGGGGCGCGGGAGATACGGGCGGGCAGGCCGCGGGCGGCGGTGGCCGCGATGAACGCGGATCTGCCGGCGCTGCGGCCACCCGAATTGCTACGCGTGCTCGAAACCGCTTCGGCATTTCCCAGGGCATTTCTGGCGGATGCGGCGGGAATCGGGACTACCTTGCTTTCCGCTGCTCCGGACGTGGAATTGGCGCCCTCGTTCGGCGGCTCCTCGCGGGCCCGGCATTCGGCCTCCGGTGCGGTGGAAATGGCCCTCGCGGGCGTCGAGAGCATCCGCCGGGACGTGGACACGGGGGCGGATCTGCGGACGGCCCTGGCCCTCGGCGTGGGGCGCCATACGGCCCGATACAGTGCCCGTATGCAGGCGACCGCGTACACGTACGACACCCAGACCCGCAGCGGCAGTGTGCTGCTGGACGACGGCACCCCGGTGCCCTTCGAGGCCCCTGCGTTCGACGCGGGCGGCCTGCGGCTGCTGCGCCCCGGGCAGCGGGTCCGGATCGAGACGGACGGCGAGGGCGCGGGCCTGCGGATCACCCTGGTCACGCTGCAGACCTTCTGACCCCGGCCGCTCCCGTACCGACCCCGGCCGCTCCCGTACGCACCGCGGGCCGGTTTCCCCACGGTGGGGAAACCGGCCCGGCGTGTGTGACTCGTTGCCCTACTTGGTCTTGCGGGCGGTGGTCTTCTTCGCGGTGGCCTTGCGCGTCGCCGTCTTCTTGGCGGGCGCCTTCGTCGCCGCGGTGGCCTTCTTGGCCGCCGGGGCGGTCTTCTTCGCGGTGGCGGTGGTCTTCTTGGCCGCGGGGGCGGCCTTCTTCGCGGTGGCGGTGGTCTTCTTCGCCGCCGGGGAGGCCTTCTTCGCCACGGCGGTCTTGGCGACCGTCTTCTTGGCGGTGGCGGTGACCTTCTTGGCCGTGGCCTTCTTCGCGACCGTGGTCTTGGCCGCGGCAGCCGCCTTCTTGGCGGGTGCGGCCTTCTTCGCGGCGGCCTTCTTGACCGTCGCCGAAGCGCCACCGGTGAGGCTTCCCTTGGGCGCCTTCTTCACCGAGACCTCGCCGCCCTTGGGCAGCTTCTTGGTGCCGCTGACCAGGTCCTTGAAGCCCTGGCCCGCGCGGAAGCGGGGAACAGAGGTCTTCTTGACCCGGACGCGCTCACCCGTCTGGGGGTTGCGGGCGTAGCGGGCCGGGCGGTCGACCTTCTCGAACGAGCCGAAGCCCGTGACCGAGACCCGGTCGCCACCGACGGTCGCACGGACGATGGCGTCCAGTACCGCGTCGACGGCGTCCGCGGCCTGCTGACGGCCGCCCAGCTTGTCGGCAATCGCTTCTACGAGCTGCGCCTTGTTCAACGTCTTCCCCTTCGGAGACTTCGCCAGAACGAATGTGTTCAAGCTTATTTCGCACGTTAGGCGGATATATACCGCAAATCAAACACGAAACGGGCTTATCACCCTAGTGCCGCAACGTTGTAGGCCGTTACGGAGTTCCTTCGCATCAGTCGCCTTCAGGGAATCGACCCTCGTCGAGGTCCTTCATCAACCTGTCCAGGCGCCTTGCCGCGTCGGCGAGATCATGCTTCGCCACGGCCGTGACGACCAACAGCTTCCGGGACAGCGCCATCCTTACGCCCTCCGGGACTTGCAGTGTGCGCACCCTTGTGTGTGCTTCTTTCAATCGGTCGGCGACAAGTCCGTAGAGCTCAAGTTGACTGTCGCGTTCCATGCACAGATTGTGCCATCTGGGGCGAGTTGTCGCCTCACGGGGCCTCAACACACGACTGTGCCCCCTGCCGGATGGCAGGGGGCACAGTGTTGCCTATGTGATCACCCTAAGGCGAATAAGCGCTGCTCAGGCTGGAATCACGCCTGAATCGTGCGCGGCTTGAAGGCCGGCCGAACGCTTTCGTACGTGGAGATGTCCGCTTCGTTCTGAAGGGTGAGGGAGATGTCGTCCAGGCCCTCCAGCAGCCGCCAGCGAGCGTTGTCGTCGAGTTCGAACTCCGCTACGACGCCTTCGGCTCGGACCTGGCGGTCGACCAGGTCGACCGTGATCTCGGCGGTGGGGTCGGCCTCGGTCAGCTTCCACAGCTGCTCGACGGTCTCCTGCGGCAGGACCACGGTCAGCAGACCGTTCTTCAGCGAGTTGCCGCGGAAGATGTCGGCGAAGCGGGAGGAGATGACCGTCTTGAAGCCGAAGTTCTGCAGGGCCCAGACGGCGTGCTCGCGCGAGGAACCCGTACCGAAGTCGGGACCGGCGACCAGAACGGTCGCGCCGGCGCGCTCGGGGCGGTTGGTGATGAACTCCGGGTCCTTGCGCCAGGCCTCGAAGAGCCCGTCCTCGAAACCGTCGCGGGTGATCTTCTTCAGCCAGTGGGCCGGGATGATCTGGTCGGTGTCGACGTTGCTGCGGCGCAGCGGGACGGCCCGGCCGGTGTGCTTGGTGAAGGCTTCCATCGTTCTCAGACTCCTGCGGGCGCGGTAGCGGCGGACGACCCTGCCAGGTCGGCGGGCGAGGCCAGGTGGCCCAGTACCGCGGTGGCGGCGGCCACCTGCGGGGACACCAGGTGGGTGCGCCCGCCCTTGCCCTGCCGGCCCTCGAAGTTGCGGTTGGAGGTGGACGCGGAGCGCTCACCGGGCGCCAGTTGGTCGGGGTTCATGCCCAGACACATCGAGCAGCCCGCGTGCCGCCATTCGGCGCCGGCATCCTTGAAGACCTTGTCCAGGCCCTCGGAGACGGCCTGGAGCGCGACGCGCACCGAGCCCGGGACGACCAGCATCCGTACGCCGTCGGCGACTTTGCGGCCCCCGATGATCCCGGCGACGGCGCGCAGGTCCTCGATGCGGCCGTTGGTGCAGGAACCTACGAAGACGGTGTCGACCTTGATGTCGCGCAGCGGCTGCCCGGCGGTCAACCCCATGTACTCCAGGGCCTTTTCGGCGGCGTTGCGCTCCGAAGCGTCCTCGTACGAAGCCGGGTCGGGGACGTTCGCCGACAGGGGTGCGCCCTGGCCCGGGTTGGTGCCCCAGGTGACGAACGGCGACAGCGTGGTGCCGTCGATGACGACCTCGGCGTCGAAGACGGCGTCGTCGTCGGTGCGCAGGGTCTTCCAGTACGCGACCGCCGCGTCCCAGTCCTCGCCCACGGGGGCGTGGTCGCGGCCCTGGAGGTAGTCGAAGGTGGTCTGGTCGGGGGCGATCATGCCCGCGCGGGCGCCGGCCTCGATCGACATGTTGCAGATGGTCATGCGGGCTTCCATCGACAGCTGCTCGACGGCCTCGCCGCGGTACTCCAGGATGTAGCCCTGGCCGCCGCCGGTGCCGATCTTGGCGATGATCGCCAGGATCAGGTCCTTGGCGGTGACGCCGTCGGCCAGCGCGCCGGTGACGGTGATCGCCATCGTCTTGGGGCGGGCCAGCGGCAGCGTCTGGGTCGCCAGCACGTGCTCGACCTGGCTGGTACCGATGCCGAACGCCAGCGCGCCGAAGGCGCCGTGCGTGGAGGTGTGCGAGTCACCACAGACCACCGTGGTGCCCGGCTGGGTCAGACCCAGCTGCGGTCCCACGACGTGGACGACACCCTGCTCGACGTCGCCCAGCGAGTGCAGGCGGACGCCGAACTCGGCGCAGTTCGACCGCAGCGTCTCCAGCTGGGCCCGGGAGACCGGGTCCGCGATCGGCTTGTCGATGTCGATGGTGGGGGTGTTGTGGTCCTCGGTCGCGATGGTGAGGTCGAGGCGTCGGACCTTGCGGCCGGCCTGACGCAGCCCTTCGAAGGCCTGCGGGCTGGTCACCTCGTGCAGCAGGTGCAGATCGATGAAAAGGAGGTCGGGCTCGCCTTCGGCGCGCCGGACGACATGGTCGTCCCAGACCTTCTCCGCGAGTGTCCTACCCATCGCTTTCCCTCCGGCCGGCCGGTTGTGCCGGCGCTTGATAGAGATCTCGTGCGCCTGACCGCCCGTACCCCACGTCCCGGACGACGGCTCGGACCCAGTGGTTCGTGGACCCGCACATACAGACTCGCTGGTTCTTGGAAAAATTGAACTTGCGTTTCACAGTGTGAGACGCGAATATCGTTTCATGGACAACTCTAGCGGCGTCGGCGTTCTCGACAAGGCAGCTCTGGTATTGAGCGCACTGGAGTCCGGTCCGGCCACCCTCGCCGGGCTGGTCGCGGCGACAGGGCTCGCACGACCCACGGCACATCGCCTTGCCGTGGCACTGGAACACCACCGGATGGTGGCGAGGGACATGCAGGGCCGGTTCATACTCGGACCGCGGCTGGCGGAGCTCGCCGCCGCGGCCGGCGAGGACCGCCTGCTGGCCACGGCCGGACCGGTGCTCACCCACCTCCGGGACGTTACGGGCGAGAGCGCGCAGCTCTACCGGCGTCAGGGCGACATGCGCATCTGCGTGGCGGCCGCCGAGCGGCTGTCGGGCCTGCGGGACACCGTCCCGGTGGGCTCCACGCTCCCGATGAAGGCCGGCTCGGCCGCGCAGATCCTGATGGCCTGGGAGGAGCCCGAGCGGCTCCACCGCGGGCTGCAGGGCGCGCGCTTCACGGCGACGGCGCTCTCGGGCGTACGGCGTCGCGGCTGGGCGCAGTCGATCGGCGAGCGGGAGCCGGGTGTTGCCTCCGTCTCGGCGCCCGTACGCGGCCCCTCGAACCGCGTGGTGGCCTCCGTCTCGGTCTCCGGGCCGATCGAGCGCCTGACCCGCCACCCGGGGCGCATGCACGCCCAGGCCGTCATCGACGCGGCCGCCCGCCTGACGGAGGCCCTGCGCCGCTCCAGCTGAACTCCCCTTGTTCACCCACCACTCCCCCGGGCCCGGGGGCGCGTGAGACGCCGCACACGTCCGCACACACGCGCCGCCGGGCCCGTACTTCTCGGCCCGGTTCCGCCCCGTCGGGACACCCGGACACCCGGACGCCCGGACGCCCGGACATAGCGAAGAGGCCCTCCGCGATGAACGCGGAGGGCCTCTTCTGTGCGTACCCCCGACCGGATTCGAACCGGCGCTACCGCCTTGAGAGGGCGGCGTGCTAGGCCGCTACACAACGGGGGCTAGCTTCACTGCGGTACTGCGCTGGGCTACCAGGACTCGAACCTAGAATAAGAGAACCAGAAACTCTCGTGTTGCCAATTACACTATAGCCCAAAGGTCTAGACCAGCTAGACACCGTACCCCCGACCGGATTCGAACCGGCGCTACCGCCTTGAGAGGGCGGCGTGCTAGGCCGCTACACAACGGGGGCCCTAGCGATCCTGCATCAAAACATCCGGGTGCGACCCTGGAGATCTCGCGGGAAGGATCTGTACCCCCGACCGGATTCGAACCGGCGCTACCGCCTTGAGAGGGCGGCGTGCTAGGCCGCTACACAACGGGGGCAAGCACTGCGTCACTACTGAACTGCGCTGGGCTACCAGGACTCGAACCTAGAATAAGGGAACCAGAAACCCTCGTGTTGCCAATTACACTATAGCCCACCAAAACTCAAGACCCTGAGGGGCTTTCGTTCGGTTAGCGCCTCCGGCCCGGCCTTTCGGCCCGCTCGGGCGGCGCAGAAAGAACATTACCGGATGCCTGACCGTGCTCCAAAACGGGTATCCCCGGCCAGCACCTGCGGGAGCCGGTCGAGTCCGGCGATCCGGTGCACGCCCTCGGGCCCGGGGCCGCGCGATCCGTCGCGGTCGAGCCATACGGCCGTGAGTCCGGCGTCCCGGGCGCCGCGCGCGTCGATCTCGGGCTGGTCCCCCACGTAGACGACTTCCCCCGGTTCCAGGCCCATCTCGGCGCACGCCGCCAGGAAGGCGCCCGCCTCGGGCTTGCTGACGCCCAGCTCCACGGCGCACACCAGGACCTCGAAGCGCTCGCGCAGGCCGAGGTGGCGCAGCTTGGGGTCCTGGTTGGCCACGGAGGAGTTCGTGAGCACCCCGTGGCGGTAGCCGCCCGCCAGGGCGTCCAGTACCGGCACGACGTCGGGGAAAAGCTCCCAGGCGGCCGTGTAGTGCCCCACGTACCGTCCGAACCAGTCGTCGGCCTGCGCGTCGGTCAGCGCGGGCTCCCCGAGGAACTCGCGCACCCGGTCCCGGCGCTGCCCCTGGAAGGTGCCCTGGCCGGCCGCGAACCGCTCCCAGTGCCGGTCGGTGATCCGCCGCCACAGCGCGAGCGCCTCGGCCGGAGCCCCGTACCGCTCCGCGAGCCCCTCGGCGACCAGGTGCGCCGTGAGCCCGGCCCGGTCGGCCCCGGTGTAGTCGAAGAGCGTGTCGTCGATGTCCCACAGCACCGCACGGATCGCCATGCGGCCGACCCTACGCCGGGGTCCCGTCCGCCGGGGGCACGACGGAGAAGTCCGTGACGACGCCGTAGGGGCGGCAGCCGGGTCGGCTGCCGCCCCTACGGGGAGGTGCGGGTCAGGCCGCGAGCTTCGCCAGGGTCGCGTCGATGCGGGACAGGGAGCGGTCCTTGCCCAGGATCTCGAGGGACTCGAAGAGGGGCAGGCCGATCGTGCGGCCGGTGACGGCCACGCGGACGGGGGCCTGCGCCTTGCCGAGCTTGAGGCCGTGGGCCTCGCCGGCGGTCAGGACCGCCTGCTTGAGGGACTCGGGGTCGGACCAGTCCGCCGCGGCGAGGTTCTCGCGGGCCGTGGTGAGAAGGGCCTCCGGGTCGCCCTTCATCGCCTTGTCCCACGAGGCCTGGTCCTCGACGGGCTCCTTCAGGAACAGGAAGTCGACGTTGTCCGTGATGTCGGACAGGACCGTGACGCGGGTCTGGGCGTACGGCGCGATGCGCTCCCAGGCGGCGGCGTCGAAGTCCTCGGGCGCCCAGTTGGCGTGCGGGGCCCGCAGCCACGGGGCGCAGGCGTCCGCGAAGGCCTTCGGGTCGAGCAGCCGGATGTGGTCGGCGTTGATCGACTCGGCCTTCTTGAGGTCGAAGCGCGCCGGGTTGGCGTTGACGTCCGGGATGTCGAACTTCGCCACCATCTCCTCGATCGAGAAGATGTCCTGGTCCTTGGAGAAGGACCAGCCGAGCAGCGAGAGGTAGTTCAGCAGGCCCTCGGGGAGGAAGCCGCGCTCGCGGTACAGGTTGAGCGAGGCCTCGGGGTCGCGCTTGGAGAGCTTCTTGTTGCCCTCGCCCATCACGTACGGCAGGTGGCCGAAGGCGGGGGTGGTCTTGGCGACGCCCAGCTCGATCAGCGCCTTGTACAGGGCGATCTGGCGGGGGGTGGAGGAGAGCAGGTCCTCGCCGCGCAGGACGTGCGTGATCTCCATCAGCGCGTCGTCGACGGGGTTGACGAGCGTGTAGAGCGGGGCGCCGTTGGCCCGGACGATGCCGAAGTCCGGCACGTTGTCCGGGGTGAAGGTCAGCTCTCCGCGGACCAGGTCCGTGAAGGTGATCGGCTCGTCGGGCATCCGGAAGCGGACGATGGAGGCGCGGTGCTCGCCCTCGTACGCCTCGACCTGGACGGTGGTCAGCTCGCGGCAGTGGCCGTCGTATCCGGAGGGCTTGCCGGCGGCCCGGGCGGCGGCGCGACGGGCGTCGAGCTCCTCGGTGGTGCAGTAGCAGTGGTACGCGTAACCGCCGTCGAGGAGCTTCCGCGCGACGTCCTTGTAGATGTCCATGCGCTCGGACTGGCGGTACGGGGCGTGCGGGCCGCCGACCTCGGGGCCCTCGTCCCAGGTGAAGCCGAGCCAGCGCAGCGAGTCGAGCAGCTGGCCGTAGGACTCCTCGGAGTCGCGGGCCGCGTCGGTGTCCTCGATGCGGAAGACGAACGTACCGCCGTGGTGGCGGGCGAACGCCCAGTTGAAGAGGGCCGTGCGGACCAGACCCACGTGGGGGTTGCCGGTCGGGGACGGACAGAAACGTACGCGGGGGGTCGCGTTAGCCACGCTTGATCACCTTGTTGGTGAGAGTGCCGATGCCTTCGATGGTGACGGCGACCTCGTCGCCGACGTTCAGGGGGCCGACTCCGGCCGGGGTCCCCGTGAGGATGACGTCGCCCGGGAGGAGGGTCATGGCCTCGGTGATGTGGACGATGAGGTCCTCGATGGAGCGGACCATCTCGCTGGTGCGGCCGAGCTGGCGCTGTTCGCCGTTGACGGTGCACTGGATGGTCAGGTCGCTGGGGTCGAGGTCCGTCTCGATCCAGGGGCCGAGGGGGCAGGAGCTGTCGAAGCCCTTGGCGCGGGCCCACTGCTTCTCGCGCTGCTGCACGTCGCGCGCGGTGACGTCGTTGGCGCAGGTGTAGCCGAGGATGACGTCCTTGACGCGCTCGCGCGGGACCTCGCGGCACATGCGGCCGATGACCACGGCGAGCTCCGCCTCGTGGTGGAGGTCCTGGGAGAAGGACGGGTACGCGATCGGGTCGCCCGGGCCGACCACCGAGGTGGAGGGCTTGAAGAACGTGATGGGGGCGTCCGGACGGCCTTCACTGTCGAAGATCGTGTTACCGAGCTCCGCCGCGTGCTCCGCGTAGTTGCGGCCGATGGCCACGATCTTGTTCGGGAGCACGGGCGGGAGCAGCCGGACCTTGTTCAGCGGGACCTTCGTGCCCGAGAGCTCGAAGTCCGCGAACGGGATGCCCTTGATGATGTCGAGGACGAGCTCACCTTCGGCGCCGGGGGCAGGGTTGCCCTCGACCGCGCCGAACGCGACATTGCCGTCGATCGAGAACCTGGCGATGCGCACGTGTTGCGTCTGCCCCTCTGTATTTCCGCTGGCTGGAGTCTGCGGACTCCAGGCTAACGCGGTCGGGGCCGACGCTTCGCGCGGCTTTCGCCGGACGGACCCTTTACTGCGCGGCGGCGACGGGCGCGTCCATGAGGACGGTGCGGCGCGGGTTCGCGGTCTGGGTCGGCAGCTCGACGGTGTGCTCCGGGACCTGTACGGCCTGCAGCTCCTCGGCGTCCTTGAGGTGCGCGAGGGTGGTGCGGCGCGGGTTGGCTATGTTGCGGAACATCATCGTCGTCTTCATCGGAGTGCGAAGCCCTCGGCTCACTAGGTCGGATGGTGGCGGCGGGCGCCGCCGGGATGCCTTCGGAGTGCCGCTTGTCGCTCGCGGCAAGCCTGTAAAGCTCAAGGCTAAACATCTGAATCCCCCGCCGAACCGGGAAGTAATGGCCACGGCTATGTGAGTTTGCTCACCAGCGACCAGGCATTACGGGCATAACGGGCAGTCAATTCCACCCCCCAAAGCGGACATTGCGCCACTGAATGCGCCATTCCGCTCCCGATCATCGCGACTGGGACAGCTTGTCAGGCGCGAGGTTTGGGCGGCGTAAGTCCGATTCCATATGAATTGGCCCGCACGTCGGGTAGTGCGGACGTCACCGGACGTGACCGACTGTCCAGGCCGGGACTCGCACCTTGTTGGAGATCCGCCTCTGTGCTGGAATTCGCGGGACCGCCGCGGGAATCAGCCGGCGCGCAGGTGGCGCGAGACAGCGCCGAGCGCGGCGGCAACGGAGAGGGAGACGCGCCGGTCACCGACGACCACCATGGGGCGCATTGCCCCACGACTCGACACCGTCCCACCGGTCGCCCGGCGGGACGCCTGGTCCAGAGGTTGCGACGCTAGTGCAGGGACGATTCAAGAGGGATGACAAGGGGTCTCCCCAGGCCCGTCAGGGCCGTGGGGAAGCCGCGCCGGAGCAGGACCCGCGCGGCGGGACCGACCGTGGCTCCTCGCCCCAGCACGCCCAGAACCGCGGGCCGGCTGTCGAGGGCGGGGGCCCCGACGGCTCCGCCGCGGTGAAGCCCAAGGGCCGTGCCAAGCCCAAGGGCGGTTCCAAGGCCGACGACGAGTCGGGCGGCCGCGACGTCGCGATACCCCAGACCCCGCGTGGGTCCGGTTCCCGTCTGGCCATGCAGAACTGGCGCATCAGCACGCGACTGGTGTCGCTGCTGACCCTGCCGGTCGTCGCCGCCACCACCCTCGGTGGCTTCCGCATCAACGACTCGCTCAACGACATCGCGCAGCTGGAGCACATGCAGCTGCTGACGACGATGACCCGGCAGGCCACCAACCTGGCCGCCATGCTCCAGGCCGAGCGTGACAACTCCGCCGGCCCGCTGTCCGTCGACAAGTCGGGCAAGACCAGCACCCTGGTGCAGGGCGTCCGCGACTCGACCGACTCCGCCGTCCGGTCCTTCGCCGCCGCGACCGACAAGGTCGACGTCGCGGAGGGCGACGACGAGACGCTCCGGTCGATCCGCAACAACATCCTGCAGATCGCACACGGGCTCAACAACCTCGAAGAGATCCGCAAGAACGCGTACCAGAACGGTGCCCAGCAGACCGTCACCGAGTACAACGCGCTGGTCGTCTCGCTGCTCTCGCTCTCGCAGGACATGGCCCAGGCCACCTCGAACCCTGAGATGATCAAGCGCACCCGTGCGCTGGCCGCGTTCTCCTCCGCCAAGGAGTACGCCTCGATCCAGCGCGCGGTCATCGCCGCCGCGCTCCCCGCCGACCCCTCCGTGCCCGGCAACCTCACCGAGAACGACCGGCTGTACGCCCGCTCCGCGCAGAACAGCGAGGAGCAGGCGCAGAAGACCTTCGAGCTGGCCTACCAGGGCAAGCCCGAGGAGCTCCTCGCCTCGCTCGGTGACGGCAACCAGGAGATCGGCAACGCCGACGGCTACGCCCGCCGAGTCCTCGCGAACAAGGACCAGTTCGTCAAGGAGAAGCCCCGGTCCTGGATGGACTGGTACGACGCCGACGACACCAAGCTCCAGGCGATGAAGGTCATCGAGCTCACCCTGCTCGAGGACATGGAGCAGAAGGCCCGCGAGCTCAAGAACGAGTCGCAGCGCGACGCCCTCATCAACGGTGCGCTGATCCTCCTCGTCCTCGGTGTCTCCCTCGTCGGCGCCTTCGTCATGGCCCGCTCGATGATCCGCTCGCTGCGCCGCCTCCAGGACACCGCGACCCGCGTCGCCCAGGACCGGCTGCCCGAGCTCGTCAAGCAGCTGTCCGAGTCCGACCCGCAGGACGTGGACACGACGGTGGAGTCCGTCGGTCTGCACACCCGCGACGAGATCGGCCAGGTGGCCGCGGCCTTCGACGACGTGCACCGCGAGGCCGTCCGCCTCGCCGCCGAGCAGGCCCTCCTGCGAGGCAACGTCAACGCGATGTTCACCAACCTCTCGCGGCGTTCGCAGGGCCTCATCCAGCGCCAGCTCTCGCTCATCTCCGAGCTGGAGTCGCGCGAGGCCGACCCGGACCAGCTGTCCTCGCTCTTCAAGCTCGACCACCTCGCGACCCGCATGCGCCGTAACGGCGAAAACCTCCTCGTCCTCGCGGGCGAGGAGCCGGGCCGCCGGTGGACCCGCCCCGTCCCGCTCGTCGACGTGCTCCGTGCCGCGGCGTCCGAGGTGGAGCAGTACGAGCGCATCGAACTCTCGTCGGTGCCCGGCACCGACGTCGCCGGCCGCGTCGTCAACGACCTCGTGCACCTGCTCGCCGAGCTGCTGGAGAACGCCACCTCGTTCTCCTCCCCGCAGACCAAGGTGAAGGTCACCGGTCACGCGCTGCCCGACGGCCGCGTGCTCGTCGAGATCCACGACACCGGCATCGGCCTCTCCCCCGAGGACCTCGCCGCGATCAACGAGCGGCTCGCGGCGCCGCCCACCGTGGACGTCTCCGTCTCCCGGCGCATGGGTCTGTTCGTGGTCGGCCGCCTGTCCCTGCGACACGGCATCCGCATCCAGCTGCGTCCCTCCGACTCGGGCGGTACGACGGCCCTCGTCATGCTGCCGGTGGACGTGGCCCAGGGCGGCAAGAAGCCCGCTCCGATGCCCGGCCAGGGCGGTCAGGGGTCTCCCGGCGCCCCCGGTCAGGGCGGTCCCGGCGCACAGGGCTCGGTCCCGGCTCCCGGCGCGCGTCCCCCCGTGGGCGCCGGCCCGCAGCGCGGCCAGGTTTCCGCCGGCAACCAGCGCGCGGCCCTGCCGGGCCGCGACGGGGCCCCCGGCGGTCTTCCCCAGGGCCCCGGCCCGCAGGGCGGCCCGCAGGGCGGCCCGCAGGGCGGACGGCCCCCGCAGCAGCAGGGCCCCGGCGGCCAGACGCAGAGCGCCTTCGGTTCGGGTGCCCCGCTGCCGGGCCGCGGCCCGGTCTCGGGTCCCGGCGGCCAGGGCGGCTTCGGCGGTCCGCAGGCCCGTCCTCCGGTCGGCGTCCCCACGGCATCCGGTCCCGGCGGCTTCCCGCAGGGCAACGGCTTCGAGCGTCCGCAGCAGGGTCAGCCGGGGCAGCAGCCCCCGCAGCAGGCTCCGCAGCAGCAGGGTCAGCCGGGTCGGCAGCAGCCCGGCGGCCCGGCCGCGCGCGGTCCCCAGCCGCAGCTGCCGCCGCGCGGTGGCGCGCCCCGTCCGGAGCTCCCGGGCGCGGGTGGCGGACCCTCCGCGATGCCCCAGACCACCTCGTGGGGCGCGGGCCAGCGCGGTCACGACGTACCGCGCGGCCACGACGAGCTGTCGGGCCCCGGTTCCACATCCGAGTTCCCCCGCCCCGACTTCAACGCCCCGGCCCCGCAGGCCGGCGGCTCCGGCGGCCACGACAACGGCGCCACGGGCCAGTTCGCCCGTCCGGAGTTCGGCGACCCGGCCTCCACGGGGCAGTTCGCCCGTCCCGAGTTCGGCGACCCGGCCTCCACCGGCCAGTTCGCCCGCCAGGACTTCCAGGCCCAGCGGCCCGGCGGCCCCGGTGTCGGCGGCTTCGCCCAGCCCGGCCAGGCTCCGCAGCCCCAGGGCGACTACGCCCCCGTACCGCCTGCGCGCGCCGAGGCTCCGCGGCTGCCGCAGGCGCCCCGTCCGGAGGCGCTGCCCCCGGCCGGTCCGAGCGGTGAGGGTCGCAGCCCGATCTTCGACACGCTGGAGTCGAACTGGTTCCGCCAGGAGGCCGGTCAGGCCCCAGCGCAGGTACCGGCGGTGCCCCAGCAGGCGCAGCAGTCCGCCCCGGCGGCTCCGGCTCCCGTCGCCCCCCAGCGCCCGCAGCAGCACCAGCTGCCGCAGCGCGGCGCGGAGCAGGCTCCGGCGGAGTCCGCGCAGACGGCCACCGGCGCCGTGCCGACCGTGAGCTGGCGCTCCTCGCCGAACGACGAGCTGATGCGGCAGGCCGAGCGCGTGCGCCAGCCCGCCGCCGGCGGCATCACCACGTCGGGTCTGCCCCGCCGGGTCCCACGGGCGAACCTCGTGGCCGGCACCGCGCAGCAGCAGGCCGAAGCACAGGCCGGCCCCCAGGTTTCGCGGTCCCCGGACGATGTCCGAGGCCGTCTCACCAACCTCCGACGCGGTATCCAGCAGGGACGGCAGGCCGGCACCACCGGCCCGGCCACCGGCAATTACCACGTCGACCCCACTTACCAGCAGGAGCGATAGTTGAGTTCGATGAGCCAGGCGGCACAGAACCTGAACTGGTTGATCACCAACTTCGTGGACAACACCCCCGGGGTGTCCCACACCGTGGTGGTCTCCGCCGACGGCCTCCTTCTGGCCATGTCCGAAGGCTTCCCCCGCGACCGGGCCGATCAGCTCGCCGCGGTGGCCTCCGGGCTGACCTCCCTCACCGCGGGTGCGTCCCGCATCTTCGAGGGCGGTGCCGTCAACCAGACGGTGGTGGAGATGGACCGCGGATTCCTCTTCCTGATGTCGGTTTCCGACGGATCCTCGCTGGCCGTACTGGCGCACCCCGAGTGCGACATCGGTCTCGTGGGGTACGAGATGGCCCTCCTCGTGGACCGCGCCGGCAGTGTCCTCACCCCGGACCTGCGCGCGGAACTGCAGGGAAGCCTGCTCATCTGACTGCCGCTCTCCCGGCCGGACGGTACTGCCGGCCGGGGGACCGGGGCCGCGGCCCCGGAACCCAGTACCGCCATCAGGCCGTCATACCGTCCCCCCACCGGCCGCCCCGTCAGACGGCACGCTGACCACTGCTGTCCAGCCCGGAGGATCAATGACCCCGCCCCCCGCCTATTCCGATCAGTACGGAGACTCGTACTCGGAAGGCGACCAGCCGCTGGTTCGTCCGTACGCGATGACCGGTGGCCGGACCCGACCGCGCTACCAGCTCGCCATCGAGGCCCTGGTCAGCACCACGGCCGATCCGATGCACCTGTCCGGGCTGCTCCCGGAGCACCAGCGCATCTGCACCCTCTGCCGTGAGGTCAAGTCTGTCGCGGAGGTCTCCGCACTGCTCAACATGCCGCTCGGCGTCGCACGGATCCTCGTCGCCGACCTGGCGGAGGCCGGCATGGTGGCCATCCACCAGCCGGGCAATGGAGAGGCCGGCGGCACGCCGGATGTAACGCTGCTCGAAAGGGTGCTCAGTGGACTTCGCAAGCTCTAGCGGTGGAGCGGCTCCTCGCTCCACCACCTCCGCGAAGATCGTGGTGGCGGGTGGTTTCGGCGTGGGCAAGACCACGTTCGTCGGCGCCGTCTCCGAGATCAACCCGCTGCGCACCGAGGCCGTGATGACGTCCGCGAGCGCGGGCATCGACGACCTGACCCACACCGGGGACAAGACGACCACCACGGTCGCCATGGACTTCGGCCGCATCACCCTCGACCAGGACCTGATCCTGTACCTCTTCGGTACCCCGGGCCAGGACCGCTTCTGGTTCATGTGGGACGACCTGGTGCGCGGCGCGATCGGGGCGATCGTCCTCGTCGACACGCGGCGCCTGGCCGACTGCTTCCCGGCCGTCGACTACTTCGAGAACAGCGGTCTGCCGTTCGTCGTGGCCCTCAACGGCTTCGAGGGACACCAGCCGTACACCCCGGAGGAAGTCCGCGAGGCCCTGCAGATCGGCCCGGACGCACCCATCATCACCACCGACGCCCGCCACCGCGCGGACGCCAAGAGCGCGCTCATCACGCTCGTCGAGCACGCCCTGATGGCGCGGCTCAAGTAACGGTTCACGTAGGGGCGCCGCACGACGAGGGCCTCATCGGCCGGTTCTGAGGGGGCGGGCTGTGTCATGCGACACGGCCCGCCCCCTTCGTTCATAACGTTTCGACAGAGAATTGGCATTAGTTGGCGACACGGTGCGTTCGTCCGGTGTCACTGCGCTCACAACTGGCCCCGCTTTTGCCGCAGGACGCTCTTTATGTCCGATTTATGTGGGACATAAGGCTCTAGGAATGGCCGATTTCAACTGTTTGGAACACGGCCGTTAACCGTGCTGGAATTCAACGAACTAGCTAGTAGCACCGCCGAGAGGTTGTTGGTCGAGTGAGGCGAAGCAACTCGAGCCCCGCGGATGAACCCGCGCGCGGCAACTTCACCCCGCCGCCGCGCGCGGCCGCGTCATCCTTTGACGTACCCGTGGAACCATCCGTGAGCGCCGGCAGCACCAGCAGGTTCTCGCCCCGCAACTGGCGCGTGCCGACCCGTCTGAACGCCATCCTCCTCGTCCCGGTCCTGGTCGGACTGGTCATGGGCGGTTTCCAGGTGAAGGGCTCGATCGACACCTGGGACGAGGCCAAGGACGCCGAGAAGACCGCGGTCATCGTCCAGGCCGCCGCCGAGTACGGCCAGGCGCTGCTGAACGAGCGCGACCTGACGGCCGATCCCCTGCTCAGGGGCCAGCGCGAATCCGAGCCCGTGCTGGAGGCCTACGCCGCCACCGACGCGGCCAAGGCGAAGTTCGCCGAGGCCGCGAAGGACCTGCCCGAGGGCCAGGGCCTGGAACGCCGTCTGGAGCTCTTCCGCCAGGAGGAGCCGAAGCTGGAGCAGGTCCGCAAGACGGCCTACGCGGCGCAGTTCGAGACGCCGAAGAAGGCCCTCCCCAGGTCTCTGGGACCGATCCCGACCGAAGAGGGGTACGTGCTGGTCCAGCACTACCTCATGCAGTTCTCCAACGAGCTGGGCCTCGGCACCGGCAACGTGACCTCGTACGGCCGCATGGTCTACGCGCTCGAACTGTCCAAGGCCGCGAACTCGCTGCAGCGCTCGGTGGGCACGCACCTGCTGGTCCGGCCGAGCGCGATCGAGGACATCCGCAAGGCCCAGCTCGTCGCCTTCTCCTCGTACGCGTACCTCGAAGAGATCGCCATCGGCGAGTACGTCGCCGCCGGCACCGACGAGGACGTCGCGCGGCTGCGCGAGATCATGGGCAAGAAGTCCGAGGAGGGCGCCACCAAGCTCGCCGCCGCCAAGCAGGCGGCCGAGCAGGCGGGCACCGTCTTCCGCGCCCCGCCGGTGGTCAACGGCTCCGCGCTCACCGGTATGACCGAGGCGATAGCCAGCGGCGAGAAGCCCGCCAAGCTCGCGCAGGACGGCACCACCCCGCAGGCGTGGCAGGCCGCGGCCACCGCCAAGTTCGACGGCTACGCCGAGCTCGAGAAGGAACTCCTCGGCAAGGCCCTCAAGGACGCCGGAACCGTCTCCGACGAGGCCCGTAACGACGCCATCCTGACCGGCGCCATCGTGGTCGTGGCCCTGCTCGCCGCCTTCATCCTGGCCGGCATGATGGCCCGCCAGATGGGCCGCGCGATGCGCCGGCTGCGCAACGGCGCCTTCGACGTCGCCGAGCAGCGCCTGCCGATGCTCGTCGACCAGCTCTCGCGCACCGACCCGGGCAAGGTCGACACCCGGGTGGTGCCGATCCCGATCGACTCCCAGGACGAGATCGGCGAGGTCGCCCGCGCCTTCGACCAGATCCACCGGGAGGCCGTCCGGCTCGCCGCCGAGCAGGCCCTCCTGCGGGGCAACGTCAACGCGATCTTCACGAACCTCTCCATGCGCAACCAGTCGCTGATCGAGGGCCAGCTGACCCTGATCACCGAGCTGGAGAACAACGAGGCCGACCCGGACCAGCTGGAGAACCTCTTCCGCCTGGACCACCTGGCCACCCGCATGCGCCGCAACGGCGAGAACCTCCTCATCCTCGCGGGCGAGGAGCCGGGCCGCCGCTGGGACCAGCCGGTCCCGCTCGTCGACGTCCTGCGCGCCGCCTCCTCCGAGGTGGAGCAGTACGAGCGCGTCGAGCTGTCGGGCGTCTCCGAGGCCGAGATCCACGGCCAGGCCGTGACCGACCTCGTGCACCTGCTCGCCGAGCTGCTGGAGAACGCCACCACCTTCTCCTCCCCGCAGACCAAGGTCCGGGTCACCGCGACGCGTCTGCCCGACGGCCGCGTGATGGTCGAGATCCACGACAAGGGAATCGGCCTGACGGCCGAGGACTTCGCGGACATCAACCACAAGCTGGCCAACCCGCCGACCGTGGACGCCGCGATCTCGCAGCGCATGGGTCTGTTCGTGGTCGGCCGGCTGGCCGACCGGCACAGCATCCGCGTCCAGCTGCGCCCCTCGGGCGAAGCGGCCGGCACCACCTCGCTGGTCATGCTCCCCGACGCCATCACCCACGGTGGCGGTGGCGAGGAGATCCCGGCGGACGACTTCACCGTGTCCCAGATGATCCCGCGCCAGCAGAGCCAGCAGCCGGCCCCGCTGCGCACGGCCGCCGAGCTCGGCTTCGACGACTCCCGCTACGAGGTCCACCGGGCCGACCAGCCGGGCTTCGAGGAGCCCGCCGCCGACCCGGTCGGCCGGTCGCTGGGCCGTGAGGAGCGCCGGGCCGCGCTGGAGGCGCAGGTCGGCTACCCGCAGCCGCAAGCGGCGTACGACGAGTCCGCAGCGCCCGCGGCGGAGTATCCGGAACCGCAGCCGGAGCACGCGTACCAGCCGTACCAGGGCTACGAGCAGCAGCCCGCCACGGGCTACAACCTCGGTTACGAATCCGCTCAGGCCGGGCAGGGATACGACGCGTACACCCAGCAGGAGTACGCGTATCCGGAACCCGGGTACACGGATCAGCGACAGGAAACCCCGGCCTACGACGGCGGGTACGATTCCCGTTCCACCGCTGCGGAGTGGCCCCAGCAGAACACCTACTCGGGCTCCTACCAGCAGGATTACGGGACCGAATCGGAATCACCGGTCGCTCCCGAACCGGCCCCGGAACGCGTAGGCTTCGACCGTCCGGGCGCCACCGCCGACGCCGGCCACCAGGTGACCGGGGCGGGCCTGCCGCGACGCGGCAGCCAGCCGCAGCAGCGGCCGGGACAGCAGGAAGCGGAGTCCTCCGGATCCCTCTTCGAGCAGCGGCCGCAGCGTCAGCAGCAGCCCGCGGCGCCGGAGAAGGCTTCCGGGGAAGCGGAAGGCCCTGCCGACTGGCGCTCGAACAACGACGAGCGCTGGCAGCAGGCCGCGAAGCTCCGTGAGCCGAAGGCCGGCGGGGTCACCCCCTCCGGTCTCCCCCGGCGCGTGCCCAAGGCCAACCTGGTCGAGGGCGCTGCGGAGACGACGCCGCAGGGAGGCCCCGAGGTCTCCCGGGCCCCGGAGGACATCCGTGGCAGGTTGAGCAACCTGCGACGCGGTGTCCAGCAGGGCCGCAACGCGGGATCCGAGCAGTCAAGTAACAGCTATGACCAGGAGCGTTAGTGTGAGCGCGATGAGCCAGGCGGCGCAAAACCTGAACTGGTTGATCACCAACTTCGTGGACAACACCCCAGGGGTGTCTCACACGGTGGTGGTATCCGCCGACGGCCTCCTTCTGGCTATGTCCGAAGGCTTCCCCCGCGACCGGGCCGACCAGCTCGCCGCGGTGGCCTCCGGGCTGACCTCCCTCACCGCGGGTGCCTCGCGCATCTTCGAGGGCGGCGCCGTCAACCAGACCGTGGTGGAGATGGACCGCGGATTCCTCTTCCTGATGTCCGTCTCCGACGGATCCTCGCTCGCGGTGCTCGCGCACCCCGAGTGCGACATCGGCCTCGTGGGGTACGAGATGGCCCTCCTCGTGGACCGCGCCGGCAGCGTCCTCACCCCGGACCTGCGCGCGGAACTGCAGGGCGGACTTCTCAACTAGCAGACAGGCAGTGCGTTTCGCGTCACTGCACCATAGGGTGCGGTGGCGCGGTTCCACAGGGAGTACTGCGTACTTGGAGTCGGAGGAGGAAACGTGACAACACCCGGAGGACATCCCTATGGCGGCGCGCAGCAGCCGCAGGGTGGGCACGACCAGAACCGCTTCAACTTCCCTTCCGCTCCCAGCAACCGGCCCGCGCCGGAGCACGACCCCGCCTCCGGGCAGCCGTACCAGCGGCAGCCCTACCAGCAGCCGCAGCAGCCGTACGGCAGCCCGCAGCAGCAGCCCGGGCAGTCCTACCGGCCCCCGCAGCAGCCTCCGCGCGGCGGGCGCCCGCCGGCTCCTCAGGCGCACAACCCGCTGGTGCGCCCGTACGCGATGACCGGTGGCCGGACCCGTCCGCGCTACCAGCTCGCCATCGAGGCACTGGTCAGCACGACGGCCGATCCCGCGCGGCTGCAAGGGCAGTTGCCCGAGCACCAGCGCATCTGCCTCCTGTGCCAGGAGATCAAATCCGTCGCGGAGATCTCGGCACTTCTTTCCATTCCTCTTGGCGTAGCCCGGATCCTCGTCGCCGACCTGGCGGAGGCGGGCCTCGTCGCCATCCACCAGCCCGGCGGCGACGAGTCCGCCGGCGGCCAGCCAGACGTGACACTGCTCGAAAGGGTGCTCAGTGGACTTCGCAAGCTCTAACGGCGGAGCGGCTCCTCGCTCCACCACCTCCGCGAAGATCGTGGTGGCGGGTGGCTTCGGCGTGGGCAAGACCACGTTCGTCGGCGCCGTCTCCGAGATCAACCCCCTGCGCACTGAGGCCGTCATGACGAGTGCCTCCGCCGGCATCGACGACCTGACCCACACCGGGGACAAGACGACCACCACGGTCGCCATGGACTTCGGCCGCATCACCCTCGACCAGGACCTGATCCTGTACCTCTTCGGTACCCCCGGTCAGGACCGCTTCTGGTTCATGTGGGACGACCTGGTGCGCGGCGCGATCGGCGCCGTCGTCCTCGTCGACACCCGCCGTCTCGCCGACTGCTTCCCCGCCGTCGACTACTTCGAGAACAGCGGCCTGCCCTTCGTCATCGCCCTCAACGGCTTCGACGGGCACCAGCCGTACACCCCGGAGGAAGTCCGCGAGGCCCTGCAGATCGGCCCGGACGCACCCATCATCACCACCGACGCCCGCCACCGCGCGGACGCCAAGAGCGCGCTCATCACGCTCGTCGAGCACGCCCTGATGGCCCGCCTGCGGTAGCCGTCCCCGGCCCGCGCGCCCGGCCCCACGGTCGTACGCGAAAGCCCCCCGCACTCCGAGGAGTGCGGGGGGCTTCTTCGCGTGGTGCCCGCGGGGCTTCGTGTACTAGCCCTGCCAGCTGCGCGGGCCGCGGAAGCCGGGGGTGCGCTCCAGGCGGCGCCAGCCGGCCTGGGAGCCGACGGCGGTGGCCGGGGCGTACTCGGGGGTGGCGGCGGCGCGGGCGAGCAGGATCGCGGTGATCGCGGCCAGCTCCTCGGGCTCGGCGTTGCCCTTCTCGACCTTCAGCAGGGTGCCGTTCGCGTTGCTCATCGGTGGCGGTTCTCCTCTCACGTCTCTACTGGGGCGGGTTGCCGTGCTTGCGCGACGGCAGATCGGCGTGCTTGTTGCGGAGCATCGCGAGGGCGGCGACGAGGACCTCGCGCGTTTCGGCGGGGTCGATGACGTCGTCGACGAGGCCTCGCTCGGCCGCGTAGTAGGGGTGCATCAGCTCGGCCTTGTACTCCTTGACCATGCGCGCGCGCATGGCCTCGGGGTCTTCGGCGTCCGCGATCTGCTTGCGGAAGATGACGTTGGCGGCGCCCTCGGCGCCCATCACGGCGATCTCGTTGGTCGGCCAGGCGTAGGTGAGGTCGGCGCCGATGGACTGGGAGTCCATGACGATGTAGGCACCGCCGTAGGCCTTGCGCAGGATCAGCGAGATCCGCGGGACGGTCGCGTTGCAGTACGCGTACAGCAGCTTCGCGCCGTGGCGGATGATGCCACCGTGCTCCTGGTCGACGCCCGGCAGGAAGCCGGGGACGTCCAGGAGGGTGATGATCGGGATGTTGAAGGCGTCGCAGAGCTGGACGAAGCGCGCCGCCTTCTCGGAGGCGTGGATGTCCAGGACGCCCGCGAGGTGGCCGGGCTGGTTGGCGACGATGCCGACGACCTGGCCGTCCATCCGGGCGAGGGCGCAGATGATGTTGCGGGCCCAGCGCTCGTGGATCTCCAGGACGTCGCCCTCGTCGACGAGCTCCTCGATGACCTTGAGCATGTCGTACGGGCGGTTGCCGTCGGCGGGCACGAGGTCGAGCAGGACGTCGGAGCGGCGGTCCGCCGGGTCGCTGGTCTCGTGGACCGGCGGGTTCTCGCGGTTGTTGGAGGGCAGCATCGTGATGAGGTAGCGGACCTCGGAGATGCAGGTCTCCTCGTCGTCGTACGCGAAGTGCGCCACGCCCGAGGTCTCGGCGTGCACGTCCGCGCCGCCGAGGCCGTTCTGGGTGATCTCCTCGCCGGTCACCGCGCGGACCACGTCCGGGCCGGTGATGAACATCTGCGAGGTCTCCCGGACCATGAACACGAAGTCCGTCAGTGCCGGGGAGTAGGCCGCGCCGCCGGCGCAGGGGCCGAGCATCACCGAGATCTGCGGGATGACGCCCGAGGCCTTGGTGTTGCGCTGGAAGATGCCGCCGTAGCCGGCGAGCGCGGAGACGCCCTCCTGGATGCGGGCGCCGGCGCCGTCGTTGAGGGAGACCAGCGGGGCACCGGCCGCGATGGCCATGTCCATGATCTTGTGGATCTTCGTGGCGTGGGCCTCGCCCAGGGCGCCGCCGAAGATGCGGAAGTCGTGCGCGTAGACGAAGACCGTACGGCCCTCGACCGTGCCCCAGCCGGTGATGACACCGTCGGTGTAGGGCTTCTTGGCCTCGAGGCCGAACCCGGTCGCCCGGTGGCGGCGCAGCTGCTCGACCTCCTTGAAGGAACCCTCGTCGAGCAGCAACGCGATCCGCTCGCGGGCGGTGAGCTTGCCCTTGGCATGCTGCGCTTCGGTCGCCCGGTCACTGGGGCCGCGGCGCGCCTGCTCGCGCAGGTCGTGCAGCTCGGCCACGCGTCCGCGGGCGTCCGTCGGCTCGCTCGGAATCTGGTCCACAACGGTCATGTAATGACCTTACGAAGCCGGACCGGAAAAACCCTCCGTCGAATCCGCACAGTGTCAGGTGTCTTCCGCTGTCCGGGCCGGACAGAACCACTGGGGGAGCAGTGCGTCCCACCAGGCAGGACGTTGGTCCTTTGTGGGGTTTCCACAAATCTTCCCGCCAAGTGGCCGCCAAGGCGTCACCAAGATGCCGTCAAGGCATCCAAGCCGCCGACAAGAGCGTGGGAGGTTGAAATTTGAACGGAATGGGTCTAGCGTCGTTCTTGTTGAAAGTTCAACGAATCATCGAGTGCCGGACTTCCAGCGGCACCTCTACCAAGGAGAAGCAGCCATGGGTCTCTTCAACCGCCGCGCCCAGGACACCACCACGACCGCCGTCGCCACCCTCGACGTGGACCCGGCCCTCGCCGCGCTCACCGGCGACTACGTCATCGACGCCTCCCACAGCAGCATCGGGTTCACCGTCCGCCACGCGATGGTCACCAACGTGCGCGGCACCTTCGCCGAGCACGAGGGCGCCCTGCACCTGGACGGCGCCGACCCGTCCCGCTCCACCGCGTCCATCGAGGTGAAGATCGCCTCCATCGACACCGGCATCGGTGACCGAGACGGCCACCTGCGCTCCGGGGACTTCTTCGACGCCGAGACCTTCCCGCTGATGACCTTCCGCTCCACCGAGGCGCGGCAGCTCGGCGGCGACAAGTACCGCATCACCGGCGAGCTGACCATCAAGGACGTCACGCGCCCGCTCTCCATCGACCTGGAGTTCGGCGGCTCGGCCACCGACGTCTACGGCAACGAGCGCGTCGGGTTCGAGGGCTCCGCCGAGATCCTGCGCTCCGACTGGGGCCTGACCTGGAACGCGGCCCTGGAGACCGGCGGCGTGATGGTCAGCGACAAGGTGAAGCTGACCTTCGACATCTCGGCGATCAAGCAGGCCTGACGCGCGGCGCGACCCCGGGGCGGGCGGGTCCGGGGGGCGGCTAGAAGTCGCCCCCGCCGAACCCGCCGCCGCCGTCGAAGCCCCCTCCGCCGCCGAAGTCCCCGCCGCCGAAGTCGGACGGGTTGAAGTCGGCCCCGGAGACGTCGCCCCCGTCGAAACCGCCGCCTCCCCCGTCGAAGCCGTTGCCGCCGCCGAAGTCGGAGGCGTAGGCCGGACTGGACATCATCGAACCGAGCATCGTGCCCATGAGCAGGCCGGGCAGGATGCCGCCGCCGAAGTAGCCGCCGGCCCAGGGACCGTACGCCGGGCCGGCGTCGTAGTAGGGGCGCGGACCGTGCTCGGTGTCGACGGTGCGGACCGCCGGGTCCTGGCCGTCGCGCAGCCGGACGGCGTCCGCCGCGCAGACCGGGACGGTACGGGCGGCCGCGCCCGCCGGGGCCCAGGTGGCGTCCTCGGCGCTCGGCCCGTGGCGCGGGTCGAAGAAGCAGGGTGCGCGGCGCTCGGGCAGCGGCCGGCCCTCCCGGCGGGCGTCGAGGCGGGCCAGGGCGTACCGGCCGTCTTCGAGGGCCTGGGTGACGCCCTTGACCTCCTCCGGGTACCGCACGGAGGCCATGATCTGCTTGGCCTTCTCGTAGGAGTCGAGGCCCTGCTCGTAGTCCGTGCGCATGGCGTCGTCGGCGCCGGGTTCACCGGGGTGGAAGTCGAGGCGCTCCAGCTCCTCGCCGAAGGCCGTGATGTCCTCGTCGACGACCACGCTCAGCCGGGCGATGGACTCGCGCCGGAGCTCTTCCTTCTTTTTGCGGTTGCGCTTGACCAGCGCGTACGCCCCGCCACCGCCGACGGCGGCCACCACTCCGAGCCCGATCAGGGCGCCCACCGGGGCCCCGCTGTCGGTGCTCGCGGTGCCCCAGGAGGCCGGAGCCCCGCCCTTGGCCTGGGCGAGGGCCTGGTCCACGAAGTTGTTGAGCTCGGTGCTCGCGTCGGCGGCGCCGCCCGCCTTGACGGCGTCGACGAGGTTGCGGACCGCGTTGTCCGGCATGACGGCCCGGTCGGCGCCGGCGTTGAAGCCGTCCCCGAGCCGGATCGCGTAGAGCCCGGTGATGCCGGTCTCGGTACGGATCGTCTTCAGCACGCTCGCGGCCGGGAACTCGGCGGTGGCCGGCAGGACCGCCACGAACACCGGCTTCCCCGCGTCCTTGATCTTCTTCGCGAGCGCGTCCGCCTGCCCGGGCGGCAGCTGCGCCTCGGCGCGCGGGTCCACGTAGACCGGGCCCTTCTTGAGGGCCTCCGCCACGGTGGTGGTCCCGTCGGCCGCCGACGCCCCGGGGGCGACCAGCAGCGCGGTCGCGGACAGCGCCAGCAGCAGAGCGGCCAGCAGCGATCCCGTACGTACGGATATAAGCCTGGTCCTCATATCCACGACGCTACCCGAACGGGTGAAATGTTGCGTTAGCGGAATATAAGGGACATCGGCTTTGCCGTCTCACCCCGCCGGAGCGCGGCGAGACGGCGTCCGCGGACTACTCCGCCGGCTCCACGCCCGCGTGGAGCAGGCCGTACGTGAAGGCGTCCTCCAGGGCCTGCCAGGAGGCGGCGATGACGTTCGGGGCCACGCCGACCGTGTTCCATTCACGGGCGCCGTCCGTCGTGGTGACCAGGACCCGGGTCGTGGACGCCGTGCCGTGGGCGCCCTCCAGGATGCGGACCTTGTAGTCGATCAGCTCGAACTTCGCGAGCTGGGGGTAGAAGCGTTCCAGGGCGACCCGCAGCGCGCGGTCCAGGGCGTTGACCGGGCCGTTGCCCTCCGCCGTCGCGACGATCCGCTCGCCCTTGGCCCACAGCTTCACCGTGGCCTCGTTGGCGTGCGTGCCGTCGGGGCGGTCCTCGACGATGGCCCGCCAGGACTCGATGCGGAAGTACTTGCGCGCCCGGCCCTCGGCCTCGGCGCGCAGGAGCAGCTCGAAGGAGGCGTCGGCGGCCTCGTACGTGTAGCCCTGGAGCTCGCGCTCCTTGACCCGCTCCACCACCCGGGAGACCAGCGCGCGGTCCCCGCCGAGGTCGACGCCGAGCTCCTTGCCCTTGAGCTCGATGGAGGCCCGGCCGGCCATGTCGGAGACGAGCATCCGCATGGTGTTGCCGACCCGCGCGGGGTCGATGTGCTGGTACAGGTCCGGGTCGACCTTGATCGCCGAGGCGTGCAGGCCCGCCTTGTGCGCGAAGGCGGAGACGCCGACGTAGGGCTGGTGCGTGGAGGGGGTGAGGTTGACGACCTCGGCGATGGCGTGCGAGATCCGGGTCATCTCGGCCAGCGCGCCGGCCGGCAGGACCGTACGGCCGTACTTGATCTCCAGCGCGGCGACGACCGGGAAGAGGTTGGCGTTGCCGACCCGCTCGCCGTAGCCGTTCGCGGTGCACTGCACGTGGGTGGCGCCGGCGTCGACGGCGGCCAGCGTGTTGGCGACGGCGCATCCGGTGTCGTCCTGGGCGTGGATGCCCAGGCGCGCGCCGGTGTCGGCCAGCACGGTCGCGACGGTCGCGGCGATCTGCGCGGGCAGCATGCCGCCGTTGGTGTCACAGAGCACCACGACGTCGGCGCCAGCCTCGTGGGCGGCGCGCACGACGGACTTCGCGTACTCGGCGTTGGCCCGGTAGCCGTCGAAGAAGTGCTCGCAGTCGACGAAGACCCGGCGGCCCTCGGAGACCAGGTGGGCGACGGTGTCGCGGACCATCTCCAGGTTCTCGTCGAGGGTGGTGCGCAGTGCGAGCTCGACGTGCCGGTCGTGGGACTTGGCGACCAGGGTGATCACCGGGGCGCCGGATTCCAGCAGGGCGCGGACCTGCGGGTCGGTGGCGGCCGAGCCGCCCGCCCGGCGGGTCGCGCCGAAGGCGACGAGCTGGGCGTGCTTGAAGTCGATCTCCGCGCGGGCACGCGAGAAGAACTCCGTGTCGCGCGGGTTGGCGCCGGGCCAGCCGCCCTCGATGAACCCCACCCCGAAGTCGTCCAGGTGCCGGGCGATCGTCAGCTTGTCCGCGACCGTGAGGTTGATGCCCTCACGCTGGGCACCGTCGCGCAGGGTCGTGTCGAAGACGTGGAACCCGTCGTCGGGGCCGGGGCCCGAAGCCGGCGCAGTCGGCTCGGTCGCCTCTGTCGTCGTCATGCTGATCTGACTCCTGTCGGATGGGTGGTTCCGGATGCCCGCCCTCGGGCAGGCCGACGCCACTGCCCCCATCATCGCGCGCTGCCCGATTCCGGCGTGTTCGGGCCGGAAAACGAAAAAACCTCTCGCGGGTGCGAGAGGTCTGCGCGCGGGTCTGGGGCACGGTGGCCGCCTCCGCGAAGTTCTTCCGCGGCTCAGCGGCCACTGGGGACCGGCGCGCTGCTGTCCATAATCATGAGCTGAGCAGGCACGTCGGCAGTCTGCCATACCGCATGCCGCGGGTGGACGGGAATCTCAGCATGCGGGCACACCCGTCCGAGGGGCGGCCGGGACCGCCTGCTCAGGCCCCGGACCCCGGGGTCAGCGCCTCGCTGAGGAACTCTCCGACGTGCTCCAGGATGTCGCCCCGCCCTATCCCGGGCAGGCCCACGGCGACCTGGATGCTGAACCCGTCGAGCAGGGCCCGCAGCCGGGCCGCGAAGCGGTCCGGGTCGACCGGGCGGAACTCCCCGCGCGAGATGCCCTCGGCGAGCAGGGCCACCAGGTCGCGGTGCCAGGCGCCCTCGATGGCCCCCTGGCGCTCGCGCTCCGCCGGTCCCGCGTTCTGCGAGCGGTTCCAGACCTCCAGCCACAGGGTCCAGTGCGGATCCCGGGCGCCCTCGGGCACGTACAGGTCCACGTACGCCTGCAGGCGCTCGCGCGTCGGGCCGCGGCGGGACAGCAGGGCGCGGCGGCGGGTGCCGAGCGCCGCCTCGCTCCACTCCAGGGTCTGCAGCAGGAGCTCGTCCTTGGTGCGGAAGTAGTAGAGGAGGTGGCCGCTGCTCATGCCGACCTGGCGGCCCAGGCCGGCCATGGTCAGACCGTCCAGGCCGCGTTCGGCGATGGTGGCCATGGCGGCGACCAGTACGTCCTCGCGCGGCGGCGCGTTCTTGCGCGCGGCACGTACTTCACCCGCCACCATGGCCCACTCCTCGTCCCGGCCGCCCCCTCGGGGTCAGACCTTCGGCTGCTGCTGGGTGATGCAGTGGATACCGCCACCCCCGGCGAAAATCGTACGTGCGTCGACGAGCGTCACGGTCCGCTCGGGGAACAGACCGCGGAAGATCTCCGCCGCCTCCTCGTCGCGCGGGTCGTCGAAGGCGCACAGGACCACGCCGCCGTTGCACAGGTAGTGGTTGATGTAGGAGTAGTCGACCCACTCACCGTCCTCTTCCAGCACGGTCGGCGCCGGGATCTCCACGACCTGGAGCCGGCGGCCCCGGGCGTCGGTGGAGGCGCGCAGGATGGCGGCGATGGTCTTGCCGCGCTCGTGGTCCGGGTGGGCCGGGTCGGGCTGGCTGTGGACCATGACCACGCCGGGGCGGGCGAAGGCGGCGACGATGTCGACGTGGCCCTGGGTGCCGTAGGTGCCGTAGTCGCCGGCCAGGCCGTACGGGAGCCAGATCGCCTTGGTGGTGCCCAGGTGGGCGTGGATCTCGGCCTCGACCTGCTCGCGGGTCCAGTCGGGGTTGCGGCCCTTGCCGAGCTGCACGGTGTCGGTGAGGAGCACGGTGCCCTCGCCGTCCACGTGGATGGCGCCGCCCTCGTTGACCAGAGCGGTGCTGTAGGTGCGGGTCCCGGCGAGGCCGGAGATCTCCCGGGCGATCTTCGAGTCGTGGTCCCAGCGGGCCCAGTCCTGGGCGCCCCAGCCGTTGAAGGTCCAGTCGACGGCGGCGAGCTCGCCGGCGTCGTTGGTGACGAAGGTCGGGCCGATGTCGCGCATCCAGGCGTCGTCGAGCCGCCGCTCGACCAGCTCGATGTCATCGCCGACCACGGCCCGGGCGCTCTCGGCGTCACCGGGCGAGACGACGAGGGTCACGGGCTCGTACGAGCGGACCGCGCGGGCCACGGCGCCCCAGGCCTCGCGGGCCTCGGCGAGCTCCTGCTCGTTGGTGAAGGTGGGGTTGGGGCTGGGCCAGGCCATCCAGGTGCGCTCGTGCGGCGTCCACTCGGCGGGCATCCGGAATCCGGCGTCGGCAGGCTTGGTCATGGCAGGGTCCTTAAAGGCTGTGCTGACTTACAGGAAGTACAGGCGGTTGAGGGAGACCGACTCGGCGGCTTCGGAGCGCAGCGGTTCCCCGTCGAGGGAGACGAGTCCGCTGCGCGCGTCCACATCGACCGCGCCCACCCGGGAGTTGAGGAGCAGGTCGCCGGGGCCGATGCCCCGGGTGCCGCGGACGGCGACCCGGCGCCTGCGGGTCGGCATCTCGTCGCTGCCCAGCGCCGCCGCGGCGGCCGAGACGAAGGCCACGGAGATATCGGCGGCGGTGGCCCCGTACGAGCCGAACTGCGGTCCCAGGACCAGCGGTTCGCAGGTGTCGGTGGCGGCGTTGGGGTCGCCGGTGACCCCGTAGGCCGGGAAGCCGGACTTGAGGACCAGCTGCGGCTTGGCGCCGAAGAACTGGGGGCGCCACAGCACGATGTCGGCGAGCTTGCCGACCTCGATGGAGCCGATCTCGTGGGCCAGGCCGTGGGCGATGGCCGGGTTGATGGTCAGCTTGGCCATGTAGCGCAGGACGCGGGCGTTGTCGTCGCCCTCGCCGTCGCCGGCCAGCGGGCCCAGCTCGCCCTTCATCTTGGCGGCCATGGCGAAGGTGCGGCGGATGGTCTCGCCCGCGCGGCCCATGCCCTGGGCGTCGGAGGAGGTGATGCCGATCGCGCCGAGGTCGTGCAGGACGTCCTCGGCCCCCATCGTGCCCGCGCGGATCCGGTCGCGGGCCATGGCGGCGTCGCCGGGGAGGTCCGGCTTGAGGTCGTGGACGGAGACGATCATCCCGTAGTGCTCGGCGACCGCGTCCCGGCCGAAGGGCAGGGTCGGGTTGGTGGAGGAGCCGATGACGTTCGGGACGCCCGCCATCTTCAGGACGTTGGGGACGTGTCCGCCGCCGCAGCCCTCGATGTGGAAGGCGTGGATGGTCCGGCCGTCCAGCACCCGCAGGGTGTCCTCGACGGACAGGCACTCGTTGAGGCCGTCGCTGTGCAGGGCGACCTGGACGTCGTACTCCTCGGCCACGCGCAGGGCGGTGTCCAGGGCGCGGGTGTGCGCGCCCATGTCCTCGTGCACCTTGAAGCCGCTCGCGCCGCCCTCGGCGAGCGCCTCGATCAGCGGGGCCGGGTCCGAGGAGGAACCCCGGGCCAGGAAGCCGATGTTGACGGGCCAGGCGTCGAAGGCGTTGAAGGCGTGCTTCAGCGCCCACGGGGAGTTGACGCCGACGCCCCATACGGGGCCGAACTCCTGGCCGATGATCGTGGTGACGCCCGCCGCGAGCGAGGCCTCCATGATGCGCGGGGACAGCAGGTGCACGTGGGTGTCGACGGCACCGGCGGTGGCGATCATGCCCTCGCCGGAGACGATGCTCGTCCCGGTGCCGACCACGACGTCGACCCCGTCGAGGGTGTCGGGGTTGCCCGCCCGGCCGATCGCGTGGATGCGGCCCTCGCGGATGCCGATGGAGACCTTGCGGATGCCGAGTACGGCGTCGATGACCAGCACGTTGCTGATCACCACGTCGCAGGTGTCGCGGACGGCCGCGGCCTTGAGGTGCAGGCCGTCGCGGGCCGTCTTGCCGAACCCGGCCAGGAACTCGTCCCCGGGCTTCTGCGCATCGGACTCCACGCGGACGGTCAGCCCGGAGTCGCCGAGCCGGACCCGGTCGCCGGCGCGGGGACCGAAGACGGCGGCGTACTCGTGCGGGTCGATGTGCCGGCTGCCGGGTGCGCAGTGCGCGCTGTGGTCCGTGTGGGGTGTCTGCCGGCTCATGCGGTCGTCCCTTCCGGGCGGTCGTTGGCGTCGGGGGCGGCGGTCGCACCGAGATAGCCGCAGGCTTCGGCGCGGGTCAGCGCCTGCTCCTTGGCTCCGGGAGCGTCCAGCGGGCCGTCCACCAGTCCGGCGAAGCCGATGGCGATGCGTGCGCCGCCGATCGGGACCAGGGCGACCTCGGCCTCTCCGCCGGGGTCGAAGCGGACCGAGGAGCCCGCGGGCACGCACAGCCGCATGCCGTACGCCGCCGCGCGGTCGAAGTCGAGGCGCGGGTTGGCCTCGAAGAAGTGGAAGTGGGAGGTGACGCTGACCGGCACCGGCGCGGTGTTGCGCACGCGCAGGTGGACCGCGGGCTCCGGCTGGGGGGCGCCGGGACCGGGTACGACCGCGCCCGGGGCGTCCTCGCCCAGGCCGACGGCGCCCCGGATCGGGGACGAGACCACCGCGAGGCGGGATCCGTCGTCGAAGACGGCCTCCACGTGCACCTCGGTGACCACGTCGCTGACGCCGGGCAGGACATCGTCCGGACCCAGCACGGAGCGGGCCTCCTCGATGGCCTCCGCCAGCCGCTTGCCGTCGCGCGCGGCCTCGCAGACCGTGTCCGCGATGAGCGCGGTGGCCTCCGGGACGTTGAGTTTGAGTCCGCGGGCCCGCCGGGCCCTGGCCAGTTCCGCAGCGCTGCGGAGCAGCAGCCGGTCGCGCTCCGTAGGGGTCAGCCGCACGCCGATCCACCACCCTTTGAGTCGATGGGTTAGAGCATCACTCTAACTCTTCATTTGCATGCAATGAAGCATTGACCTGAGACCAGGGCTTAGGTCACATTGAGTGTCGCTCAAACATTGCCATCACGGTATTGCCACCCCCCGCCCTGCCAAGGGAGTCCCCCATGCCCATCGAACAGCGCGGAGTCGACACCATCCCGGAGGAGGAACGGACGAGCGGTCCCCGTGACCTGATCTCGATCCTCCTCGGCTCCAATCTCTGCCTCGGTGTGATCGTCTTCGGCTGGCTGCCCCCGTCCTTCGGACTGGGGCTGTGGCCGTCGGTCACCGCCATCGTGACCGGCACCCTCGTCGGCATCGCCTTCACCGCGCCGCTGGCGCTCGTCTCCCTGCGCACGGGAACCAACCTCTCCACGTCCAGCGGCGCCCAGTTCGGCGTCCGCGGCCGGCTCGTCGGCTCGGTGGTGGGCCTGCTGCTCTCCCTCGGCTACACCGCGCTGACCCTGTGGATAGGCGGCGACGTGATGGTCGGCACCCTGTCCCGGCTGACCGGGCTGCCCGACACCGGCCTCTCCCGGGCCGTGATGTACGGCGTGCTCGCCGCGTGCACCGTCGTCGCAGCCGTCTTCGGCTACCGGCTGCTGCTGCGCATGAGCAAGGTGCTCTCCATCGGCATGGTGCTGCTGCTGGCCGTCGGCGTGTTCGCCTACGCGCCCGACTTCACCACCGCCGCCCCGCCCGACACCGCGTACCTGCTCGGCTCCTTCTGGCCGACCTGGCTGCTCGCCGCCGTCGCGGCCGGGCTCAGCGGGCCCGTCGCCTTCATCACCCTGCTCGGCGACTACACCCGCTACGTCTCCCCGCGCCGGCACAGCTCCCGCAAGGTGCTCTGGTCCACCGGGCTCGGCCTGCTCGTCGGGCTGCTGATCCCGCAGCTCTTCGGCACCTACACCGCGCTCGCCGCCCGGGCGGGCGCCGAGTACGCCGGTCCGCTGGTCGACGCCGCGCCGTTCTGGTACCTGGTTCCGCTGCTGGCCGCCGCGGCGGCCGGATCGATCGGCAACGCCGGGCTGATGCTCTACTCCATGGGCCTCGACCTGGACGCCATCGTCCCCAGGGCCACCCGCACCACGGCCACCGTGATCGCCGCGGCCGTGGCCACCGCGTTCGTGTTCGTCGGCTCCTTCTCGTGGGACGTCCAGGCCGCGATGACCTCGTTCGTGCTCCTGCTGACCGCGATCGGCACGCCGTGGGCCGTGATCACCCTCATCGGCCACGTACGCTGCCGCGGCCGCTACGACGCCGAGGCCCTCCAGGTCTTCAACCACCGCGCCAAGGGCGGGGTCTACTGGTTCCGCGGCGGCTGGAACATCCAGGCCACCCTCTCCTGGGCCGTCGGCGCGGGCGTCGGCCTGCTCGCCGTGACCACCCCGTTCTACGAGGGCCCGCTGCTGGCCCTGACCAACGGCGTGGACTGCTCCTTCATCCTCTCCGGCCTGACCGGCGGCCTGCTCTACGCGGCACTGACCGCCCGTACCGCCCCGGCAGCGGAGGCCGTCGAGGAGCCGGTGGCCGCCTGAGCCGGCGATCAACCGTTCGGCCCGCGGTGGCGTCTACCCGTACAGCGGTGGCCGAACAGGACACGGCCGCCACCAACGACACGGGGAGGCGTCGTGGAAGAACTCGCATACGTGGCGGGAAAGATCGTCAAGGGAGTCGCGGGCCTGGTCTACGCCTTCGGTGACGCCCCGGTGGGCCTCGGCCCGGAGGGGACGAACCAGGAGCGCAAGAAGAAGCGCGAGGGCGAGGCGGACGAGAAGGGCTGACCATGCCCCTCCCGCCGCCCCTCCCATCCGAAAACCCGAAGGCCCCCCGCGTATCGCGGGGGGCCTTCGAGCCGTTCGGGACGGGGCGTACTAGCCCAGCGGGTGCATCCAGCCGTGGGTGTCGGCCTTGTGGCCGGTCTGGAGGTCCAGGAGGGCCTTGCGGAGCTTCATGGTGACCTCGCCGGGCTCGCCGTCGCCCTGGGTCCAGTTCGCGCGCTCCGACTTGACGGAGCCGACCGGGGTGATCACGGCGGCCGTACCACAGGCGAAGACCTCGGTCAGGGTGCCGTTCTCGTTGTCGCGCTTCCAGTCCTCGGTGGTGATGCGGCCCTCCTCGGCGGTGTAGCCGAGGTCGCGGGCGATGGTGAGGAGGGAGTCGCGGGTGATGCCGGGGAGGAGCGAGCCGGTGAGCTCGGGGGTGACGATCCGGTCGCCGTACACGAAGTACAGGTTCATGCCGCCCATCTCCTCGATCCAGCGGTGCTCGACCGCGTCGAGCCAGACGACCTGGTCGCAGCCGTGCTCGGCGGCCTGGGCCTGCGCGACGAGCGAAGCGGCGTAGTTGCCACCGGTCTTGGCGGCGCCGGTACCGCCCTTGGCGGCGCGGACGTACTCCTCGGAGAGCCAGACGGAGACGGGCTTGACGCCCCCGGGGAAGTAGGCGCCGGCCGGGGAGGCGATGACGATGAAGAGGAACTCGTTGGCCGGGCGGACGCCGAGGCCGACCTCGGTGGCGAACATGAAGGGCCGCAGGTAGAGGGAGGCCTCGCCGGAGTCCGGCACCCAGGCGCGGTCCTGCTTGATCAGCGCGTCGCAGGCGTCGATGAACAGCTCGGTCGGCAGCTCCGGCATCGCCATCCGGCGGGCGGAGGCCTGGAAGCGCTCGGCGTTGGCCTGCGGGCGGAAGGTGGCGACGGTGCCGTCGGGCTGCTTGTAGGCCTTCAGCCCCTCGAAGATCGTCTGCGCGTAGTGCAGGGTCATGTTCGCCGGGTCCATCGACAGCGGCGCGTACGGGACCAGCTCGGCGTCGTGCCAGCCGCGGCCCTCGGTCCACTTGACCGTCACCATGTGGTCGGTGAAGTGGCGGCCGAAGCCGGGGCTCGCCAGGATCGCGTCGCGCTCCGCGGCGGACAGGGGGTTCGAGGAGGGCTTCAGCTCGATCGTGGGCGTCGTCGTCATGAGTGCTTGTCCTTCACCGGTTTTGTAGGGCGGACCGCGCTCACGGCGTACTAGGACGTCCGAGCTTCCCCGTATTCCGCGGCCTCGCGTTCGATTATCGCGCGCGAGGGGGCTTCGGTGAAACGGGGTGAATGCGGCCCAGAGGAGATGGTGGCACCCGGGGCCGCACAGGAGAAGCCGCCGGGTGCGGTGGTCGCGACCCGGCGGCTTCCTGGAGGTGGAGCTACCGGGTCAGCCGGCTACTCGCGCGGCGAGGGCGTCGCCGATGGCGTCGGTGGAGCGGAAGGTGCCGTCGCGCTCGGCGAGGTCGGCGGAGACCGCGTCCTCGATGCGGGCGGCCTGGGCCTCGTAGCCGAGGTGGCGCAGCAGGAGGGCGACGGAGAGGATCGTCGCGGTCGGGTCGGCCTTGCCGGTGCCGGCGATGTCCGGGGCCGAGCCGTGGACGGGCTCGAACATGGACGGGAAGGCGCCGGTCGGGTTGATGTTGCCCGAGGCGGCCAGGCCGATTCCGCCGGTCACGGCGGCGGCCAGGTCGGTGAGGATGTCACCGAAGAGGTTGTCCGTGACGATGACGTCGAAGCGCTCCGGCTGGGTGACGAAGAAGATCGTCGCGGCGTCGACGTGCAGGTAGTCGGTGGTGACCTCGGGGTACTCCTGGCCGACCTTGTCGAAGATGTTCTTCCACAGGTGACCGGCGTAGACGAGGACGTTGTTCTTGTGGACCAGCGTCAGCTTCTTGCGCGGGCGGCCGTTGGCGCGCTCGTACGCGTCACGGACCACGCGCTCGACGCCGTAGGCCGTGTTGAGGCTGACCTCGGTGGCCACCTCGGCCGGGGTGCCGGTGCGCAGGCTGCCGCCGTTGCCGGTGTACGGGCCTTCGGTGCCCTCGCGGACCACGACGAAGTCGATCTCCGGACGGCCGGCGAGCGGGGTGGCCGTGTTGGGGAAGAGCTTCGACGGGCGCAGGTTGATGAAGTGGTCGAAGGCGAAGCGCAGCTTCAGCAGCAGACCGCGCTCCAGGACGCCCGACGGGACCGAGGGGTCGCCGATGGCGCCCAGCAGGATCGCGTCGTGGTGCTTGAGGGCCTCGAGCTCCGCGTCCGGGAGGGTTTCACCGGTGCGGTGCCAGCGCTGGGCGCCGAGGTCGTATTCCTTGGTCTCCAGCTTCACATCCTGGGGCAGGACCGCGGTAAGGACCTTGAGGCCCTGAGCCACGACTTCCTGGCCGATGCCATCACCGGGGATCACTGCGAGATTGATGCTGGTCGACATGGTGGAACCGTACTCCTTGTCCCACCCCTCAGACATATTGCGTCCATCATGTGGACGCAATATGTCCCGGGCCGGGGGTGCGCTCGGCGGCGGGCCGGCGGCCTGTCAGGGCAGGTCGGGGGCCGGTGAGTGGCCGGTCGGGGGCCGGTCGCGGGCCGGCCCGTCGCCGGTCAGTGACCGGTCGAGCCGCCGTTGTCGCGGCGGTCGAGGGCGCGCTGCAGGGCAGCGGCGGCGTTCTTGCGGTCCGCGTCGGCGGAGGCGGAGCGGCGGACGCGGCGGGCGGTGGTGGAGGGGGTGTGCGTCATGGTGATCGACTCCTTGAGATCACGGCGTGGCGGGGCCACGGATGAGGGGTTCCTTCAAGGCGCCGGAAGAGGCGGGGAGCGGCGCGCGGCAGGGGTTGCCTGCCATCGGGCGCGCGCTCTCGACCGCCATTCGCCGGATCGGCGAGACGTTCGGCTTCTACAACGTAAGCCAGCTCCCGCTGTATGTCTCCGCAATTACTCGGACTTCCTACTATCTGAGACGCCGTGCGGCCCGGAAGGCGCCTTTACGGGCTCCGGTTTCAGCCGCTCTGGGCTCGAAGTTCCCTGATCAGAGCACGTACGGCGAGAGTGGCGGCGGATTCCGGTGCGGTGACGTACCCCACCCGTCTCACCGGCCCCTCCGGACCCAGACCGGTGATGTCCACGGCTCCGGTCGCCTCCCGGAGGGACAGCTCGGGCATGATCGCCATGCCGAGCCCCCGGCCGACCATGGTCAGCACCATCGCGTCGTCCTCCGCCTTGACGGTGGCCCGCGGGATCCAGTCCTGCGCCCGCCACCAGGCGCGGGTGTAGGAGCCGCAGTTCTCGTCCCAGTCCATCAGGGGCAGTGCCTTCGGGTCGGGGTGTCCCGCCGGATGCACCAGGGCGTACGCCTCCTCCAGGAGCACCCCGCTCAGCAGACCGGGCGGCGGACCCTGCGCGACGCCCAGCGTCGCGATGCCGAGGTCGGCGCGGCCCGCGGCCACCTCCCCGGCCGTACCGGCGCCGAGCTCGCGCACCACCCGGACCTCGGGGCGGATGCCGGGGTGCCGGGCGGCGAGCCGCTCCAGGGCGGGGGGCAGCAGGTGCAGGGCCGCGCTGCGGAAGGCGGCGATCCGCAGGACGCCGTCCAGCACCGGCGGGCCGGCGGCCCGGCCCGCGCCGCGCGCCTCCGCGGCCATGACCTCGTGGAGCCGCAGGATCCGGCGGGCGTGCCCGACGGCCCGCTCCCCCGCCGGGGTGGGCGAGGCCCCGGTCCGGCCGCGGTCGAAGAGCACCGCGCCGAGCTTGGCCTCGCTGCCGCGCACCGAGTGCGAGACGGCCGACTGGGTGAGGCCGAGCGAGGCGGCCGCGGCGGAGAAGCCGCCGCGCTCGGCGACGGCCACCAGCACCCGCAGTTCCTGCGGGAGGAGCTCGGCCACAGGGCTCTCACCTCGTTCTATGAGCGTCATTCATGGGTGTGCGGCTTCCATGAGCCCAACCCTCTGCCCGGCCCGGCGATTCCCTCCTAGCGTCCTGGCCATGACCACGAACACCGCTCACGCCGTCCACCAGATCGCCCGGCCGGCCGGCTTCCCCGCCGCCTCCGACTTCGCCTACGTGCGGACCCCCGTCCCCCAGCCGCGGCCCGGCACGGCCCTGGTGGAGAACCTCCTGCTCTCCGTGGACCCCTACCACCGCGGACTGATGGACGGCGGCGAGGGCGGCTTCGAGCTCGGCGCCCCGCTGGAAGGCCGCTCGGTGGGCCGGGTCGTGGCCTCCCGCGACCCCGGCCTCGCGGAGGGCGACCTGGTCTTCCACCGCGAGGGCTGGCGCACCCACGCCCTCGTCACCCTGGGCGCCGGCGGCGCCCGCAAGCTGCGCGGCCACCCGGGCGTCCCGCTGGAGGCGTACCTCTCGATCCTCGGCGGCACCGGCCTGACCGCGTACGCCGCCCTGACCCGCACCGCGGCCCTGCGCGAGGGGGAGGACCTCTTCGTCTCGGCCGCGGCGGGCGGGGTCGGCACGGCCACCGGCCACATCGCACGGCTGCTCGGCGCCCGCCGGATCATCGGCAGCGCGGGTTCGGCGGCGAAGGTCCGCCACCTCACCGGGACCCTCGGTTTCGACGCGGCCTTCGACTACCACGACGGGCCGGTCGGGGAGCAGCTCGCGCGGGCGGCGGCCGCCACCGGAGGCGGCATCGACGTCTACGTGGACAACGTCGGCGGGGAGCACCTGGAGGGCGCGATCGACGTGCTGCGCGAGTACGGGCGGATCGCCTGGGTCGGCGGGATCTCGATGTACAACGGCGACCGCTCCCCCGCCGCGCCCCGCAACCTCTTCGAGGTCGTACACAAGTCGCTGCGCCTGGAAGGGGTATTGGTTCGCAATCACACCAATCTGCAGGACGAGCTGGAGGACTTCCTCGTGCCTCATCTGCGCAGCGGCCGGATCGGTGCCGACACCACCGTTGTCCAGGGGTTTGATCACACGGTGGAGGCCTTCCGGGGCATGCTCCGGGGCGAAAATCTGGGAAAAATGCTCGTACGCATCGGTGTCTGAATCCAGCCACCCGGATGTTCACCGACTTCTTACCGCACGGATGTAGACCTTTGGCGCGACTGCCGCCACGCTTGCCGTCAATGTGCCAGCGGGGCACTTGAGTTGGAGGCGAGCAGCCAGTGACACCTATCAGCCGCAGAGGATTCGTGGGAATCGGCGCCGGGCTGATGGCAGGGGCGACCCTGCCCGCGATCGCGCCGGCCTCGGCGGCCGCGGCCGCCGCGTCGGGCACGATCACCGACGTGAAGCACGTGGTGATCCTGATGCAGGAGAACCGCAGCTTCGACCACTACTTCGGCAAGCTGAAGGGTGTCCGCGGCTTCGGTGACCGCGCGGCCGGCAACATCCCGGGCGGCTGGGGCACGTTCAACCAGCCCAACTGGGGCGGCCGCCAGTACCCGTGGAAGCTCAGCTCCACCCCGCCGGTGGGCGGCGTCGACGGCGAGACCCTCGCCCAGTGCAACGGCGACCTCCCGCACAGCTGGACCTCGCAGCACGCGGCCTGGAACAAGGGCCGCATGGACAACTTCGTCACCGGCGTCGGCAACACCCGCACCCTCGGGTACCTCGACCGCGGCGACATACCGTTCCACTACGCGATCGCCGACGCCTACACGATCTGCGACGCCTACTTCTGCTCCGCCCTGAGCGCGACCGGCCCCAACCGCACCTTCCTGTGGAGCGGCAAGATCGACGCGGGCAGCAAGGACGGCGGCGAGGAGTCCGGGCTGACCTGGGAGACGTACGCGGAGGCCCTCCAGCGGGCCGGCATGAGCTGGAAGGTGTACCAGAACGCCCAGGACAACTACGGGGACAACGGGCTCGCCTACTTCAAGAAGTTCACGGACGCCAAGCCCGGCAACCCCCTGTGGGACCGCGGCATGGGCTCCGTCCCCAAGGTCACCGGCTCCACCCCCGACGACATCGCCGCCGCCATCCGCGCGGACGTCGTCGCCGGCACCCTCCCCCAGGTCTCCTGGGTCGTGGCGAACGAGGCCTTCTCCGAGCACCCGTACGCCCCGCCCGGCGACGGCGCGCACTTCGTGGACCTGGTCTACCGCGCGCTCTCGGCCAACCCCGAGGTCTTCGACTCCACCGTCCTCTTCCTCAACTACGACGAGAACGACGGCTTCTTCGACCACGTCCCGCCGCCGATCGCCCCGCCCGGCACCGCGGGCGAGTACATCGACGGCGTCCCGATCGGGCTCGGCTTCCGCGTCCCGATGATCGTGATGTCCCCGTGGACCCGCGGCGGCTGGGTGAGCTCCGAAGTCTTCGACCACACCTCCGTGCTGCGCTTCATGGAGAAGTGGACGGCCGCGCTCGGCACCCCCGCGAACTGTCCGAACATCAGCGCGTGGCGCCGCAAGGTCACCGGCGACCTGACGGGCGTCTTCGATTTCGCGCACCCGGTCTACGGGGTTCCCGCGGGCCTGCCGTCCACGGCCAAGGTCATCGGCCAGGCGACCTGCGGCCCGATGCCCAACCCGGTGCCGCAGGACAACGCGCAGCCGGCGCAGGAGGCCGGGACCCGGCCCGCGCGCCCCGTTCCGTACCAGGTCAACGGGAACCTGGACCGCTTCGAGTTCGGCTCGGGCGGCAAGATCCTGGCCTGGTTCTCGATGACGAACGCGGGCGCCGAGGCGAAGCAGACGGCGCACTTCTCGATCCACCCGCACCAGCACCGGGACACGGCCGCCTGGCAGTACACGGTGGACGCCGGTGCCACCTCGTCGGACTACTTCAACATCGGGACGGGCAGCGGCTCCGGCAAGTACGACATCTCGATGTACGGGCCGAACCGCTTCCTGCGGCGCTTCATCGGCGACGCGTCGAAGGCGGGCAAGTCCATCGAGGTCGCCTCCCGCTTCGCGGTGGAGCCGGGCACCGGCAAGACGGCGCTGTACCTCAAACTGACCAACTCCTCCGCCTCACCGGTCACCTTCACGATCCGCGCGAACGCCTACCGCACGGACGGCCCGTGGACGTACACCGTGCCGGCGAACTCCTCGCGCGAGGACTACTTCAACGCCGTCGCCTACAACAACGGCTGGTACGACTTCACGGTCCTCGCCGACTCCGACGGCACCTGGTCGCGCCGCTACACGGGCCACATCGAGACGGGCGCGCCGAGCATCAGCGGCAGCTAGCCAGAGCGCTAGAGAACGTCCCCGTCGCGCCAGTCGAAGTACAGCGGCCCGGCGGTGGGGTCGAGCAGCACCCCACCGCCGGGCGGCGTCCACACGTACGCCGCCCCCTCGCGAGCGCCGTCCCCCCACCACCCGTATCCGCTATGCGGACATGAAATATCGCCCACCGGCCGGATTGGGCCGACGCGGCTCTGGCGGTCTGGACCATTGGCTCGGCAGACTCGCCCCATGTCTCCCGATACCCAGCAGTGGACCCCGATCCACGGCCAGCCGTACCGTCCCGCCCCCTACCGCCCCGAGCGGATGCCGGCGCCGGAATCCCTCGCGCGCGCCGCCGAGTTGCGCACGCGCATGGACGAGCGCAGGACCGTACGCCACTTCTCCGCCGACCCGGTGCCCGAGCAGGTGGTCCGGGACGCCATCGCGTGCGCCGCGACCGCGCCCTCGGGGGCGCACCAGCAGCCGTGGACCTTCGTCCTGGTCAAGGACCCGGCCGTCCGGGAGCAGATCCGCGCGGCCGCCGAGCAGGAGGAGCAGCTCTCCTACGACGGCCGGCTCGGCGACGAGTGGCTCGCGGCCCTGCGGCCCATCGGCACGGACGCCGTGAAGACCCACCTCACGGACGCCCCGGCCCTGATCGTGGTCTTCCAGCAGCGCTACTGGCTCGGCGAGGACGGCACGAAGCACAAGCACTACTACGTGGACGAGTCGGTCGGCATCGCGGTCGGCATGCTCCTGTCGGCCCTCCACCTCTCCGGACTGGCCGCCCTGATCCACACCCCGAGCCCGATGCGCTTCCTCTCCCACGTCCTGAACCGCCCGGAGAACGAGAAGGCCTTCGCGGTCATCCCGGTCGGCTACCCGTCGGACGACTGCGAGGTCCCGGACCTGACCCGCAAGTCCCTGGACCAGGTCATCGTCGAGGTCTAGGCGGGCCCGCGGACATGAAACCGCCCCCGCTCCGGACTTGGGGGTACCGGAACGGGGGCGGGGTTCTGTGGGGCCGGGGTCAGCCCATGTGGGGGTAGCCGTAGTCGGTCGGGGCCACCAGGGTCTCCTTGATGGAGCGGGTCGACGTCCAGCGCATCAGGTTCGACGCCGCGCCGGCCTTGTCGTTGGTGCCCGAGGCGCGGCCGCCGCCGAAGGGCTGCTGGCCGACGACGGCGCCGGTCGACTTGTCGTTGATGTAGAAGTTGCCCGCGGCGAAGCGGAGCTTCTCCATCGCGTCGGCCGCCGCGTAGCGGTCCTGCGCGATGACGGCGCCGGTCAGGGCGTACGCCGAGACGGACTCCATCTGGGCGAGCATCGCGTCGAACTGCGCGTCCTCGTAGACGTGGATCGCGAGGATCGGGCCGAAGTACTCGGTCGTGAAGACCTCGTTCTCCGGGTCGGTGCACGCGATGACGGTCGGGCGGACGAAGTAGCCCTCCGAGTCGTCGTACGTGCCGCCGGCGACGATCTCGCAGGTCGGGTCGGCCTTCGCGCGGTCGATCGCGGCCTTGTTCTTCGCGAAGGAACGCTCGTCGATGACGGCGCCGATGAAGTTCGTCAGATCGCGGACGTCGCCCATGGTGATGCCGTCGACCTCGGCCGCGAAGGCCTCCTTGAAGCCGTCGTTCCAGATCGAGGCCGGGACGTAGGCGCGCGAGGACGCCGAGCACTTCTGGCCCTGGTACTCGAAGGAGCCGCGGGTCAGGGCGGTCTTCAGGATCGCGCGGTCCGCGGACGGGTGCGCGACGACGAAGTCCTTGCCGCCGGTCTCGCCGACCAGGCGCGGGTAGGACTTGTACGTCTCGATGTTGGTGCCGACCGTCTTCCACAGGTACTGGAAGGTCTTGGTCGAACCGGTGAAGTGGATGCCCGCGAGCTCGGGGTGGGTCAGCGCCACGTCGGAGACGGCGATGCCGTCGCCCGTCACCAGGTTGATGACGCCCTTCGGCAGGCCGGCCGCCTCCAGCAGCTCCATCAGGAGGACGGCGGAGTGGGTCTGCGTCGGGGACGGCTTCCACACGACCACGTTGCCCATCAGGGCCGGGGCGGTCGGCAGGTTGCCCGCGATGGCCGTGAAGTTGAAGGGGGTGATCGCGTAGACGAAGCCCTCGAGCGGGCGGTGGTCGCTGCGGTTCCACACGCCGGCGGAGTTCGCGACCGGCTGCTCGGCCAGGATCTGGCGGGCGAAGTGGACGTTGAAGCGCCAGAAGTCGACGAGCTCGCACGGGGTGTCGATCTCGGCCTGCTGCGCGGTCTTCGACTGGCCCAGCATCGTGGACGCGGCCAGCTTCTCGCGCCACGGGCCGGACAGCAGCTCGGCGGCGCGCAGGATGATCGCGGCGCGGTCGTCGAAGGACATCGCGCGCCAGGCCGGGGCGGCGGCCAGGGCGGCGTCGACGGCCTCCTGGGCGTCGGCCCTCGTGGCGTTCGCGTAGGTGCCGATGACCGCCTTGTGGTCGTGCGGCTGCACGACGTCGAAGCGCTCGCCGCCGCCCATCCGCTTGACGCCGTTGATCGTCATCGGGAGGTCGATCGGGTTCTCGGACAGCTCCTTCAGCTGCGTCTCGAGGCGCGCGCGCTCCGGGGTGCCGGGGGCGTACGAGTGGACCGGCTCGTTGACCGGCACGGGGACCTGGGTTACAGCGTCCATGATGCGGGGTGCTCCTTGAGCTAGTGGGAGGGCCTAGTTCTTGGTGATCATCGAGCGGAGGAAGAAGAGCAGGTTGGCCGGCTTCTCCGCGAGGCGCCGCATGAAGTAGCCGTACCAGTCGGTTCCGTACGCCGTGTAGACGCGCATGCGGTGGCCCTCGGCGGCCAGCCGCAGGTGCTCCTCGCCGCGGATGCCGTACAGCATCTGGAACTCGTACTCGTCCAGCTTGCGGCCCGCCTTGCGGGCGAGCTCCTGGCCGATGGCGATCAGGCGCGGGTCGTGGGACCCGATCATCGGGTAGCCCTCGCCGTCCATGAGGATCTTCAGGATCCGGACGTACGCCTTGTCGATCTCGGCCTTGTCCTGGTACGCGACCTCGGCGGGCTCCTTGTAGGCGCCCTTCACGATGCGTACGCGGCTGCCGGCCGCGGCCAGGCGGCGGGCGTCGGCCTCGGTGCGGAAGAGGTACGCCTGGATCACGCAGCCGGTCTGCGGGAAGTCGCGGCGCAGCTCCTCGTGGATGGCGAACATCGAGTCGAGGGTGGTGTGGTCCTCGGCGTCCAGGGTCACGGTGGTGCCGATGGCGGCGGCGGCCTCGACGACCGGGCGGACGTTGGCGAGGGCCAGCTCGTGTCCGTCTTCCAGCGCCTGGCCGAACATGGACAGCTTCACCGACATCTCGACGGTCTCGCCGAGGCCCAGGTGGGCGAGCTGCCCGATGAGTTCGAGGTACGCGTCGCGGGCCGCGTGGGACTGCTCCACCGTGGTGATGTCCTCGCCGACGACGTCGAGGGTCACCTCCAGGCCCTTGCCCGTCAGGTCCTCGACGATCGGGATGACCTGGTCGACCGTCTCACCGGGGATGAACCGGTTCACCACGGGCTTGGTCACCGGGGCGGCAGAGACGATTCGGCGCATCTTGTCGCTGCGCGAGGCGGCGAGGATCGCGGGACCCAGCACGGGGTACCTCCAACGGGGGCGGGCAGAAGCAGACATTCAGCCCGCGCCGGGACGACGGAGGCCATAAGGAAAACGCAAGTAAAACCACCGTGAAACCTAGGGATCTCCCCGATCCTCTGCCATCGACAGCTGTCACGCATCCGTGGCCCGGATCTCATACATCTGTCTGAAGAGCGGCTGCTGGGGTGGGAGAATGTGCGAGTGAAAGGCGATTACCAGGACCTGGTGGACGAGATTTCCGCGCTGCTCGGCGCTCCGGCGACGCTGGAGAACCGGGACTTCCGCCTCATCGCCTTCGGCGCGCACGACAGCGATGACGATCTGGCCATGGACCCGGTACGGACCCGCTCGATCCTGACCCGCCAGTCGACCACCGCCGTCCGGTCCTGGTTCGAGGGCTTCGGCATCGCCCGCGCCACCGGACCGGTCAGGATCCCGGCCGCCCCGGACGCCGGCGTCTTCCGGGGGCGGATCTGCCTGCCGGTGCGCTACCGCGGGATCGTCCAGGGCTACGTGTGGCTCCTCGACCAGGATCCCGGCCCCGACGAGCAGGCGCTGGCCGCGGCCATGGAGGTGGCCCAGCGGATCGGGCTGCTGCTCGCGGAGGAGGCCCGGGCGGGGGCCGACCTGTCCCGGGAGTTCCTCGCGCTGCTCACCGCCGGGCGCGGCTGGCAGCAGGACATGGCGGTGGCCGCGCTACGGGTGGCACTCGGCCCGGGCGGCGAAGGACCGCACGCCGCGGTCTGCGTGAGCCCGTGGTCCGGCGAGGCCCCGGCTTCGGTCCCGGGAGCGGCGGCCGTGTGCGTGGTGCCCCGGCGGGGGGCCGGCGAGCAGGAGCCCCGCCCGGGTGACGGCCCGGCGGGGCAGTCCCTCGCGGTCCTGATCCGCCTGCGCGGCACGGACCCGCTGGCTCCGGCCCTCACGGCGATCTCCCGCCTGATGCCCCGCGCGGTCGGCGCAGCGGGCTTGCCTCCCGCCGGCAAAGCAGCCGCCCCCGGGGCGGCCACCGGAGTGACCGCCGGGGTGTCCGACCCCGTGCGGGCCCTCACCGCACTGCCCGCCGCCTGGCAGCAGGCCACCGCCGCCGCCCGGGCCGCCGCCGCCGGGCCGCGGCTCGGGCCGGTCGCGCAGTGGTCCGCGATCGGGCCCTACCGCATGCTGGCCTCCGTCGCCGAGGAGGCCCTGGACGACCCGGTGGCCCGCGCCCTGCGCGGCCCGGCCAATCCCGAACTGGCCCGGACGGCCGAGGTGTTCCTGGACTGCGCCGGCCAGGCGGGCCGCGCGGCGGCGGCCTTGGGAATCCACCGCCAGACCCTGTACTACCGGCTGTCCCGGGTGGAGCAGCTGACGGGCCTCGACCTGGACGAGGGCGAGGACCGCCTGCTCCTGCACATGGCCCTCAAGGCCGCCCGCCTGCACGGCTGACGGCCACCACCTAGGCCGGACCGGCCTTGGCCGCCGTCATCGCCGCCACCGCCCGCCGCATGCCCTCGGTCAGTTCCGCCGGGGTCGCGGCCGACGCGGGGTCGAAGAGCCACTGGATCATGAACCCGTTCAGCAGGGCCTGGTAGAAGGCGCCGGCGGTCCGCAGGTCCTCCTCCGTCAGGTCCTCCTCGGGCATGCCGGTGAACATCGAGACCAGCCCCTTGCGCCCCTCCCCCTGCGAGGCCGCGAGCAGCGCCCGCAGTTCCGGCAGCCGGTCCTGGTCCCGGGTCACCGCGACCTCCATGCCGGCCGCCCAGATCGGGCCGGACTCCTCGTGCCCGGCGTGCACCCCGTCCCACACCGAGCGGAAGCGTTCCAGCGAGCCGCCCTCGCCCTTCACCGCACCCGTGAACCGGTCACCCCACTCCTGGACGACGGCCATGAACGCCTCCGTCATGAGGGCGTCCTTCGAGCCGTAGTGATAGCCGATCGAGGCCAGGTTCGCGCCCGAGGCCTTGACGATGTCGCGGGCCGTCGTGCCCACGAAACCCTTCTCGAGCAGGCACTTCTTGGCGCCTTCCAGCAAGTCTTCGCGATGTCCCATGCCTTCACGGTAGCCAAGACACCCGTCCAAGACAAACGTCCTACACAATCGTTCTATACAGACGTACTAGACAGTCGTTTATGACGCTTGTACATTGCTGCTCATGACGAACCCCCAGGACCCCCAGAGCCCCCCGGACCCCCAGAGCCCCCAGAATCCCGCCGCACGCCTCGCCGGTCGCCGGGAATGGACCGCGTTCACCGTTCTCGTCCTCCCCCTGCTCCTGGTCTCGATGGACGTCTCCGTCCTCTACTTCGCCGTCCCGGCCATCACCCGGGAGCTGGACCCCAGCGCCACGCAGCAGCTCTGGATCTTCGACAGCTACGCCTTCGCCCTCTCGGGCCTGCTCATCACGATGGGCTCGCTCGGCGACCGGATCGGCCGCCGCAAGCTGCTGCTGGCCGGGGCGGCCGCCTTCGGACTCGCCTCCGTCGCCGCCGCCTACGCCTCCAGCACCGAGATGCTCATCGCGGCGAGGGTCCTGCTCGGAATCGGCGGCGCCACCCTGATGCCGTCCACGCTCGCCCTCGTGCGCAACCTCTTCCAGGACGAGCGGCAGCGCGGCAAGGCCATCGCGATCTGGTCCGGCGTCATGACCGGCGGCATCGCCCTCGGCTCGGTCATGAGCGGCGTGCTGCTGAACCACTTCTGGTGGGGCTCCGTCTTCCTGGTCAACGTGCCCGCGATGCTGCTCCTGCTGATCCTGGTCCCCGTACTGGTCCCCGAGTTCAAGGACCCGGCGCCCGGCCGCTTCGACCTGCTGAGCGTGCCGCTGTCGATGGCCGCCGTGCTGCCGGTGGTCTACGGCCTCAAGGAGATCGCCGCCGAGGGCCTCACCCCGCTCCGCGCCGGCTGCCTCGCCGCCGGTCTGGCCTTCGGGTACCTCTTCGTCCGCCGCCAGCGCACCCGCGGCGACGCCATGGTCTCCCGGACCCTCTTCCGGGGGCGCGGCTTCGGCGCCGGCATCGGCCTGAACACCGTCGCCGCCTTCGCCATGATGGGCTCGGCCTACTTCACCACCCAGTACCTGCAGTCGGTGCTCGGCATGGGCACCCTGGAAGCCGCCCTCTGGAGCCTCGCCCCCTCGGTCCTCATCGGCGCCGCCGCCCCCGTCGGCGCGGCCCTCGCCCAGAAGACCGACCGGGCCTACGTCATCTCGGGCGGCTTCGTCCTCGCCGCCGCCGGGTTCGCCCTGATCGGCCTGGTGGACACCGGCTCGCTGTGGCTGCTGCTGACCGGAGCCGGGGTCCTCGCCTCCGGCATCGTCACGGTGATGTCCCTGGTCTCCGACATGGCGCTCGGCTCCGCTCCCGCCGAGAAGGCCGGCTCCGCCGCCTCCCTGCTGGAGACCGGCCAGGAGTTCGGCGGCGCCCTCGGGATGGCCGTCCTGGGCAGTCTGGGCACCGCCGTCTACCGCTCCGACCTGGCCGGTTCCGAGCCCGCCGTACGGGAGACCCTCGGCGGGGCCGTGGCCACCGCCCAGGGGCTCGGCGGCGCGGCCGGCGGGCAGGTCCTGGCCGCGGCCCGGGAGGCCTTCGTACACGGAATGCAGTACGCGGCCTGGGGCGGTACGGTCCTGCTCCTCGCGGCGGCGCTGCTCGCCGCGGCCCTGCTCCGGGGACGCGGAGCCCCCGCCCCGGCTCCGGCGGAGCCGGCCCCGGCCGGCGAAGCGCTCGCGCACTCGGCGGCGTAACGGGGCGGGACACACGAAAGGGCCCGGGGTCTCCCCCGGGCCCTTCGCTCTGTCAGCTGCCGCGGCGTCAGCCGAGGCTGACCGTACGGGCCGAGACGGCGCCGATCTCGGTGGCGATGTCCGCGAGGACGTTCACCGGGGCCTCGGCGTCGACGGTGAGGACCGCGAGGGCCTCGCCGCCCTCTTCGGCGCGGGCGACCTGCATGCCCGCGATGTTCAGGCCGGCCTCGCCGAGGATGCGGCCGACGGCGCCGACCACGCCCGGGCGGTCGGCGTAGCGCAGGACGATCATGTGCTCGGCGAGCGCCAGGTCCACGTCGTACTCGCCGATGCCGACGATCTTCTGCAGGTGCTTCGGGCCCACGAGCGTGCCGGAGACCGAGACTTCCTGACCGTCCGACAGGGTGCCGCGGACCGTCACCACGTTGCGGTGGTCCGGGGACTCCGAGGAGGTGGTCAGGCGGACCTCGACCCCGCGCTCCTGCGCGAAGAGCGGGGCGTTGACGTAGGAGACCGTCTCGTCGACGACGTCCTCGAAGACACCCTTGAGCGCGGAGAGTTCGAGCACCTTGACGTCGTGCTGGGTGATCTCGCCGCACACCTCGACGTCGAGGCGGACCGCGACCTCGCCCGCCAGCGCGGTGAAGATGCGGCCGAGCTTCTCGGCGAGCGGCAGCCCGGGACGGACGTCCTCGGCGATGACGCCGCCCTGGACGTTGACCGCGTCGGGCACGAGCTCGCCGGCGAGCGCGAGGCGCACCGACTTGGCGACCGAGACGCCGGCCTTCTCCTGGGCCTCGTCCGTGGACGCGCCGAGGTGCGGGGTGCAGACGACCTGGTCGAGCTCGAACAGCGGGGAGTCCGTGCAGGGCTCCTTCGCGTACACGTCGAGGCCGGCGCCGGCGACGCGGCCTTCCTTGATGGCCGAGTACAGCGCGGCCTCGTCCACGATCCCGCCGCGGGCGGCGTTGACGATGCGGACGGACGGCTTGACCTTGTGCAGGGCCTCGTCCCCGATGAGACCGAGGGTCTCGGGGGTCTTGGGCAGGTGCACGGTGATGAAGTCGGCGACCTCGAGCAGCTCGTCGAGCGTCAGCATCTTGACGCCCATCTGGGCGGCGCGCGCGGGCTGCACGTAGGGGTCGTACGCGACGATCTTCATGCCGAAGGCCGACATCCGCTGGGCGACCAGGACGCCGATGCGGCCGAGGCCGACGACCCCGAGGGTCTTCTCGCTGAGCTCGACACCCGTGTACTTGTTCCGCTTCCACTCGCCGTTCTTCAGGGCGGTGTTGGCCTGCGGAATGTTGCGGGCCGTCGCGACGAGCAGGCCACAGGCCAGCTCGGCGGCGGTGACGATGTTGGAGGTCGGGGCGTTCACGACCATCACGCCGGCCTTGGTGGCGGACGAGACGTCGACGTTGTCGAGACCGACACCGGCGCGGGCGACGACCTTCAGCTTCTTGGCCGCGGCGATGGCCTCCGCGTCGACCTTGGTCGCGGAACGCACCAGGATCGCGTCGACGTCCACGATCGCGGGGAGCAGCTCCGCGCGGTCGGCGCCGTTGCAGTGGCGGATCTCGAAGTCCGGGCCGAGCGCCTCGACAGTGGCGGGCGACAGCTCTTCGGCAATGAGTACGACAGGTTTCGAGCTCACGTGGGTCCTCACAAGTCCAGTGCGGACGGCCGTCCCGACGGCCGCAGGCGGTGGAGGGGGGTAGCCGCGTGGAAGACGCACGACACTGTGGGCCTGACGCGTTGTGTTGAGCAGTGTAGTGGCGGATCCGCGAGGGAATTCCGCCTGTAAGGAAGGATCACCCGCACGAGATTGGCCAGGGTGGACAAGCGGTCCTCCGCAGGGCCCTCGTGCGGGTGCCTGAGCCGATGTGCCGCGGGGCCGGGACGCACCGTCCCGGCCCCGCGGCGAAGCGGATCAGCTCTCGTCGTTGTCGACCCAGCTCATCAGCTTGCGGAGCTTCTTGCCGGTGGTCTCCAGCAGGTGCGCCTCGTCGGCGCTCTTGTACGCGTTGTACTTCGGCAGACCGGCCTTGTACTCGGCCATCCAGGTGTTGGCGAACTCGCCGCTCTGGATCTCCGCGAGGACCTTCTTCATCTCGGCCTTGGTGGCGTCCGTGATGATGCGGGGACCGGTGATGTAGTCGCCCCACTCGGCGGTCTCGGAGACCGACCAGCGCATCTTCTCCAGGCCGCCCTCGTACATGAGGTCGACGATGAGCTTCAGCTCGTGCAGGCACTCGAAGTACGCGATCTCGGGCTGGTAACCAGCCTCGGTCAGCGTCTCGAAACCGGCCTTCACCAGCGCGGAGGCGCCACCGCAGAGGACGGCCTGCTCACCGAACAGGTCGGTCTCGGTCTCCTCGGTGAAGGTGGTCTTGATGACGCCGGCGCGCGTGCCGCCGATGCCGGCCGCGTACGACAGCGCGAGCTGGAAGGCGGAACCGGTGAAGTCCTGCTCGACGGCGGCGATGCAGGGCACGCCGCGGCCTTCCTCGTACTGACGGCGGACCAGGTGACCCGGGCCCTTGGGCGCGACCAGGGCCACGTCCACGTTGGCCGGGGGCTTGATGAAGCCGTAGCGGACGTTGAAGCCGTGGCCGAAGAAGAGCGCGTCGCCCTCTTCCAGGTGCGACTCGATCGAGGCGGCGTAGATCTCGGCCTGGAGCGGGTCCGGGGTCAGGATCATGATGACGTTCGCCCAGGCCGCGGCCTCGGCGACCGGGAGGACCTTCAGGCCCTGCTCCTCGGCCTTGGCCTTGGACTTCGAGCCCTCGTGCAGGCCGACGACGACGTCGACGCCGGAGTCACGGAGCGACAGCGCGTGGGCGTGGCCCTGGCTGCCGTAACCGATGACCGCGACCTTGCGGCCCTGGATGATGGACAGGTCGGCGTCGTTCTCGTAGAACAGCTCGGCCACTGGGATATCTCCTTGGTGCGCTGGTGTTGCTCCCACCGTACGGCGGGGAACGGAATACGTGGTTCTCGGTCTCGCCATACGAGCGAGCGAGGAACGGGGAACGGGAACGGACGGGCGGGGCCCGGCGGGCCGGTGTCACCGGCCCGCCGGGCTCAGGCGCTGCGGTCGAGCGCGCGCAGGCTGCGGTCCGTGATGGACCGGCCGCCGCGCCCTATGGCGATCGTGCCGGACTGGACGAGCTCCTTGATGCCGAAGGGCTCCAGCATCTTGAGCATCGCGCCCAGCTTGTCGGTGCCGCCGGTGGCCTCGATGGTGACGGCCTCCGGAGAGACGTCGACGGTCTTGGCGCGGAACAGCTGGACGATCTCGACGATCTGCGAGCGCGTCTCGTTGTCGGCGCGGACCTTCACCAGAACGAGTTCGCGCTCGATGGCGTTGGTGTGCTCCAGCTCGACGATCTTGAGCACGTTGACCAGCTTGTTGAGCTGCTTGGTCACCTGCTCCAGCGGGAGGTCCTCGACGTTCACGACGATGGTGATCCGCGAGATGTCGGGGTGCTCGGTGACACCGACCGCGAGGGAGTCGATGTTGAACCCGCGTCGGGAGAACAGTGCGGCGATCCGGGCGAGGATGCCGGGCGTGTTCTCGACCAGGACGGAGAGCGTGTGCTTGGACATGTGAGTCGTTCTCTCTCTCGGGCTCTCTCGGCTCAGTCGTCTTCGTTGTCGCCGAAGTCGGGGCGGACGCCCCGGGCGGCCATGACCTCGTCGTTCGAGGTGCCGGCGGCGACCATCGGCCACACCATGGCGTCCTCGTGGACGATGAAGTCGACGACGACCGGGCGGTCGTTGATCGCGTTGGCCTCGGCGATGACCTTGTCCAGGTCGGCCGGGTCCTCGCAGCGCAGCGCCACGCAGCCCATGGCCTCGGACAGCTTGACGAAGTCCGGGACGCGGGTGCCCATGCGCGGGGCGGCGGACTCGCCGAGCTGGGAGCCGACGGCCGTGTCGGTGCCCGTCTCGTCCCCGTGCAGGACGGTGTTCGAGTAGCGCTGGTTGTAGAACAGGGTCTGCCACTGGCGGACCATGCCCAGCGCGCCGTTGTTGATGATCGCGACCTTGATCGGGATGTTGTTCAGCGCGCAGGTGGCCAGTTCCTGGTTGGTCATCTGGAAACAGCCGTCGCCGTCGATCGCCCAGACCGTGCGCTCCGGCATGCCGACCTTGGCGCCCATCGCGGCGGGGACCGCGTAGCCCATGGTTCCGGCGCCGCCGGAGTTCAGCCAGGTGCGGGGCTCCTCGTAGTTCACGAAGTGCGAGGCCCACATCTGGTGCTGGCCGACGCCGGCCGCGTAGATGGTGCCCTTGGGCGCGAGCTGGCCGATCCGCTCGATGACCTGCTGGGGGGAGAGCGTGCCGTCCTCCGGCAGGTCGTAGCCCAGCGGGTAGGTGTCGCGCCAGCGGTTGAGGTCCTTCCACCAGGCGGTGTAGTCGCCGGCGTTGCCGTCGTTGGCCTCGGCCTGGACGGCCTGGATCAGGTCGGCGATGACCTCGCGGGCGTCACCGACGATCGGGACGTCCACGGCGCGGTTCTTGCCGATCTCGGCCGGGTCGATGTCCGCGTGGATGACCTTGGCGAAGGGGGCGAAGCTGTCCAGCTTGCCGGTGACGCGGTCGTCGAAGCGGGTGCCGAGCGCGATCAGCAGGTCCGACTTCTGGAGCGCGGTCACGGCGGTGACGGCACCGTGCATGCCCGGCATGCCGACGTTCTGCGGGTGGCTGTCCGGGATGGAGCCCAGGGCCATCAGGGTGGTGACGACCGGGACGCCGGTGAGCTCGGCGAGGACCTTCAGCTCGGCGGTCGCACCGGCCTTCATGACGCCGCCGCCGACGTAGAGGACCGGCCGCTTGGCGGCGGCGATCATCTTGGCCGCCTCGCGGATCTGCTTGGCGTGCGGCTTGGTGACCGGCCGGTAGCCGGGGAGGTCCTGGCTGGGCGGCCACGAGAAGGTGGTCTTCGCCTGCAGGGCGTCCTTGGCGATGTCGACCAGGACCGGGCCGGGACGGCCGGTGGAGGCGATGTGGAAGGCCTCGGCGATGGTCCGGGCGATGTCCTCGGCCTTGGTCACCAGGAAGTTGTGCTTGGTGATCGGCATGGTGATGCCGACGATGTCCGCCTCCTGGAAGGCGTCGGTGCCGATCGCCTTGGAGGAGACCTGGCCGGTGATCGCGACGATCGGCACGGAGTCCATGTGCGCGTCGGCGATCGGGGTCACCAGGTTGGTGGCGCCCGGGCCGGAGGTGGCCATGCAGACGCCGACCTTGCCCGTGGCCTGCGCGTAGCCGGTCGCGGCGTGGCCGGCGCCCTGCTCGTGGCGGACCAGGATGTGACGGACCTTCTTGGAGTCCATCAGCGGGTCGTACGCGGGGAGGATGCAGCCGCCCGGAATGCCGAAGACGGTGTCGCACCCCACCTCTTCGAGAGAGCGGATGAGGGACTGCGCACCCGTGACGTGCTCAACTGCGGCGGACTGGTGTCCGCCGGAACGGGCCCGCGGCTGCGGATGGTGGGCCCCGGTGGCCTGCTCGGTCATCGGCATTCTCTTCTCGAAGCTGAGGGTTTTACGAGGAGGGTTTTACGAGATTCGACGTTGCCAGTGCAACAAAAAACCCCTCGTGCCGGGAGGCAAGCGAGGGGAGCGCGTCGGGTGCGTTGAGCGGGGACATGCTGGTCCCAGCTTCAGCCGACGCGCTTTCCAAGTACGAGAATTCGGGTGCGCATGGCATTGACCCTCCCTCCGGCGGGAGGGTGATGTCAAGCGGGTGGGACGGGCGTCTCATTATGTGAGCCTCTGTGGATGACCATCGAGCCCCCTTGCGAACCACCGGCCAAAGCGGGTTGGGCCGCGCCGCCCGGTACTGGGAACGTACCGCGCACCAGCGCTCGGCGCAGCCTGTACTCGTCCAGAGGACCCGAGAAGGCCATTCCCTGCCCGTGGGTACAGCCCATCGCGCGCAGCGCCATGACCTGCTCGGGGAGATCCACGCCCTCCGCCACGGACTGCATGCCGAGGTCGTTTGCGATCCGCAACAGACCAGCCGTGATCTTGTGCAGTCGGGGGGACTCCACCACCCCCTCGACCAGGCCACGGTCGAGCTTGAGCATGTCCACGGGGAGCCTGCGCAGGGCGCTGATGGCCGCATAGCCGCTGCCGAAGCCGTCGAGGGCGATCAGGACTCCGAGCCGGTGCAGGGCCGCCAGGCGGCGCTCCAGGTCGTCGAAGGGCACCCTGGGGTCGGAGACGGCGAGTTCCAGGACGAGCCCGCCCGACGGCAGCCCGTTGCGGGTGAGCAGGGCCTCCACGGAGCCCAGCGGCATGGACCGGTCCAGCAGCCGCTGCGCGGTCATCCGTACGGCCACGGGGACGTCGTGCCCGGCGCGGTGCCGCTCGGCGGCCTGCCCGACGGCCTCCTCCAGCAGCCAGCGCCCCAGCTCGGCGGTGCGCGAGGCGTCCGGGACCGCGCCACGGGGGGGCTGCCCGCCCTCGCCGGCCCCTCCCCCGCCGGCCCCTCCTCCGCTGACCCCTCCCCCGCTGTGCTCGGCCACCCGCAGGAACTCTGCGGGGGTGAACAGGATCCCCTGGGCGGAACGCCACCGGGCCTGTGCCACCACGGCCGAGATCTCCCCCGAGGCCAGGGAGACCACGGGCTGGTGCAGCAGGGCGAACTCCCCGTCGTGCAGCGCGGTGCGCAGCCGGCCCGCCAGCTCCGCCTTGCGGACGACCTCGGCCTGCATCTGGGGCGCGTACATCTCGACCCGGTCCTTGCCGCCCGCCTTCGCCCGGTACATCGCGAGATCCGCGTTGCGCATCAGGTCCGAAGGGGTGATGCCGGGATCCGCGAAGGCCACGCCGATGCTGGCGGCGACCCGGACCTCGCTCCCGGCGATCCGGTAGGGCTGGGAGAGGGTGGTGCGCAGCCGGTCGGCGATCTCGTGGACCTGGTACTCGCGGGCGCTGCGGTCGCGGCCGCCGTCGCCCAGGATCAGCGCGGCGAACTCGTCGCCGCCGAGGCGGGCCGCCGTGTCCCCGGCCCGGACCGAGTCCTGGAGCCGGCGGGCGGCCTCGATCAGCAGTTCGTCGCCCGCCTGGTGGCCGATGGTGTCGTTGACCGCCTTGAACCCGTCGAGGTCGATGAAGAGCACGGCGGTGCTGTGGTCCCCGGCCCGGCGTCCGGTGAGGGCCTGGCGGACCCGGCGGGTGAACAGGGCCCGGTTGGGGAGGTCGGTGAGCGGGTCGTGCTCGGCGCTGTGCTGGAGCTGCGCCTGGAGCCGCACCCGCTCGGTGACGTCGCGGCTGTTCAGGATGAGACCGCCCTGGTGGCGGTTGACGGTGGACTCCACATTGAGCCACTCGCCGTCACCCGATCTGAACCGGCACTCGATGCGGGTGGTCGGCTCCTCGGCGGGCGGCGCGGCCAGGAAGCGGCGCACCTCGTGGACGACGCGGCCCAGGTCCTCCGGGTGGATCAGGGTGGCCAGCTCGGTGCCGACCAGCTCCTCCGCCTCGCGGCCGTAGACCCCGGCGGCGGCCGGGCTGACGTAGCGCAGGGTGCCGGTGGGCGCGGCGATCATGATGACGTCGCTGGAGCCCTGGACCAGGGAGCGGAAGTGGTTCTCCTTCTGGGCCAGTTCCTGGGTCAGCGCGATGTTGTCGAGCAGCATGATGCCCTGGCGGATGACCAGGGCGAGCACGACCGTACAGCCCGTGAAGACGACGACCCGGTCGACCTTCCGGCCGTCCACCACGTTGTAGAGGATCCCGAGGGTGCAGACGGCCGCCGCGAGGTACGGGGTGAGGGCGGGCAGGGAGCCGGTGATGGGGCGGCTGTGCGGCCGCTCGGCGTGCGCGGGCCCGTGGGCGGCGGGGTCCGGGCCGGGGTGCAGGCGGCGGGCGCCCCAGGGGGCGTACGCGAGGAGGAGGGAGCCGGCGAACCAGCCGGCGTCCAGGAGCTGGCCGGACTGGTACTCGGCGCTGAGCAGCGGCGAGGTGAACAGCGCGTCGCTCAGCACGGTCAGGGCGAGCGCCGCGATGGCGGTGTTCACGGCGGAGCGGTTGGTCTCGGAGCGGCGGAAGTGCAGCACCAGCACCATCGAGACGAGCGCGATGTCCAGGAGCGGGTACGCCAGCGAGAGGGCCGCGCGCGGGACGCTGCCGGGGGCGCCGGACTGGGCGGTGCGCGCGGCGTGCGCGAGGGCCAGGCTCCAGGAGAGGGTGAGCAGGGACCCGCCGATGAGCCAGGAGTCGAGGCCCAGGCAGACCCAGCCGGCCCTGGTGACCGGGCGCTTCGCGAGGACGAGCAGGCCCACGATGGCGGGCGGCGCGAAGCAGAGGAAGGCGAAGTCGGCGAGCGAGGGCTTCGGCACGTCCTCACCGAGGACCACCTCGTACCAACCCCAGATGGCGTTGCCGCAACAGCCCATGAGCGAGGAGAACGCGAACAGCAGCCAGGCCGGGCGCTCCCGGCTGTCGATGGCCCGGGCGTACGTGAAACAGGAGACGGCGGCGAGCAGGCCGGCGGCGCTGAGTCCGAAGTCGCCCATGATTTCGGCGAGTTCCTCGGAGCCCCAGCCGAGGGCGGCGCCCACGCCGTATCCGCTGCTGACCACCGCGAGGAGGATCTGCATCGCCAACGCCTTCGAGCCGCTGCCGCGGCCGCCGTCGGCGAGGGGCCGGCGGGTCAGCAGCGCCGCCCCCGGCGTGCTCACCGGTCCCCCTCGCTGGCTGGTTCCGGCGCGGTCCAGTCCCGGCACCGCCGCCTCCGGCGGCTTCGCCGCATCGGATCCTTCGTCCATTGGCCGTGCATCGCCCGTCGCCCCCCAAAGTGTCCGATCGCTCCCCAGCGCCAGACGTTCGTGGCGCAGCCCCTTGGTCCGGACGATACACCACTTTCGTCACTCAGGGACATAGTTTCTCTACGCTCCGTCACCAACAAGGGAGTTGCGCCCACCGAGCGCATCCGGACGAACGCGGAGCGTGCGCGCCGCGCGTCAATCCGTGATCAACACCGTGTTCTCCACGGGCTCTCCGGCGGCGAACCGGCGGAGCTGACGGGCCACCAGACGCTTGGCCCGCGGCTCGAACGCGGAGCTGCTGCCGCCCACATGGGGCGTGATCAGGACACCCGGAGCATGCCAGAGCGGATGGCCTGAAGGCAGTGGTTCCGGATCGGTGACGTCCAGCGCGGCGCGCAGCCGGCCCGACTCCACTTCCGCCAGAAGGGACTTGGTGTCGACGACGGGTCCGCGGGCTACGTTCACGAGCAGCGCGCCGTCCTTCATGCGGCCGAGGAACGCGGGCCCCGCGAGCCCCCTCGTCTCCTCGGTGAGCGGTGTGGAAAGGATCACCACGTCGGCCGCGGGCAGGAGTTGGGGCAGTTCGGCGAGGGCGTGCACCGGTCCGCGCGCCGTGGTGCGCGCCGTCCGCGCCACCCGGACGATCCGCTCGCACTCGAAGGGCGCGAGCCGGTCCTCGATGGCCGCGCCGACCGCGCCGTAGCCGATGATCAGTACGGACTTGTCCGCGAGCGCCTCGTAGAACCCGAAGCGCCATTCCTCGCGGTCCTGGCCTCGCACCATGCCGGGGATCCCGCGCAGGGAGGCCAGGACGAGGGTCAGCGCGAGCTCCGCGGTGCTCGCGTCGTGGACGCCCTTGGCGTTGCACAGCCGTACGCCGGGGGCCAGGGCGCCGAGGCCGCCCAGGACGTGATCGACCCCGGCGGTCAGGGTCTGGACGACCCGCAGGCGGGGCATCACGGGCAGCGGACGCAGGGTGACGGCCGGGGACTTCATGTACGGGGTGACGTAGAAGACGCAGACGGCCGGATCGGCGGGGAAGGTCTCCTCGCCGTCCCAGTGGCGGTACCGGAAGGAATCGGGCAGGCCCTCGATCTCCTCGGCGGGGAAGGGGAGCCAGACGTCGGGGGTCTCGGGGGTCTCTGCAGTCATGATCAGGAGGCTATGCCAGGGGATCCGGATCGAGCCGTTAGTTTGTGTGCCGGGAACGGGAGGCCCACCGAGGCCCGGGGAGGACCAGGGGGGACACGCGGTGGAGCGCAGGTCGATCGGGGCGGGGGCGCTGACGGTGGGTGCCATCGGCCTCGGCTGCATGCCGATGAGCGGGGCGTACGCGCCCTCGCGCAGGCGGCGCGAGGACTCGCTGCACGCCGTGCACACGGCCCTCGACCTGGGGGCGAACCTGCTCGACACCGCCGATCTGTACGGCCCCTACACCAACGAGCTGCTGCTCGGCCGGGTGCTGCGCGAGCGCCGGCCGGACGCCTTCGTGTCCGCGAAGGCGGGGCTGCGGGCCGACGGGGTGCACGTGGTGGCCGACGGGCGGCCGGGATACCTGCGGCGGGCCTGCGACGCCTCGCTGCGGCGGCTGCGCACCGACGTCATAGACCTGTACCAGCTGCACCGGGTGGACCCGGACGTGCCGGTCGAGGAGTCCTGGGGCGCGCTGGCGGAGCTGGTGGGCGCGGGGAAAGTGCGGGCCCTGGGCTTCTGCGCGCTGGGGGCGGGCACCGGGCCGGGTGCGGGGCCGCGCGGGGACCGGGCGTACGAGGCGACGGTCCGGCACCTGGAGCGGGCGCAGCAGGTGTTCCCGGTGAGCGCGGTGCAGGCGGAGCTGTCGGTGTGGTCGCCGCAGGCGGCATGGCGGCTGCTGCCGTGGTGCGCGGCGCGGGGGGTGGGGTTCCTGGCGGCGATGCCGCTGGGGAGCGGGTTCCTGACCGGGACGCTGGTTCCGGGCGAGGGGTTCGAGCCCGGGGACGTACGGGCCCGGCATCCGCGGTTCACGGCGTACGCGATGGCGGCGAACCAGGTGCTCGTGGCGGGTCTGCGGCGGGTCGCCCGGCGGCACGGGGACGGGGTCACGGCGGCGCAGGTGGCGCTGGCGTGGGTGCTGGCACAGGGGCCGCAGGTGGTTCCCGTGCCCGGGGCCGGGCAGGCGCGGTGGGCGGAGGAGAACGCGCGGGCGGCCGAGGTGCGGCTGACCGCCGAGGACCTGGTGGAGCTCTCGGAGCTGCCGGTGCCGATCGGGGCCTGAACCACTCGATCGAGTGTACGAGTGGCGGAACTTGGGGCATGGTCGGCGCTGTTGAGTCGTGTGAGGGCACGATCGGAGGACCGGAGGGGAGTACGGCGATGCGAAACGGACAGGGCCGGGGACCAGAGCAGGGACAAGGACGGGAACGAGGGCGGGCGCGAGGCCAGGCACCAGGCCAGGCGCGAGGGCAGGCACCAGGCCAGGCACGAGGGCGGGTGCCGGCGCGATCGTACGGCGGCCCGGGCGCGCGGGCCCGGGGGGTACTGGCGGCCTTCGCCCTGGCGGGGTGCGGGGCGCTGCTGGCTGCGGGGTGCTCGCCGCCCGCGGGGGCGGGGGCCCGGCCGGGCGACACCCCAGCGAGCTCGGCCGCCGGTTCCGCGCCACCGGGCGGCTCGGGGTCACCGTCCGCCTCCGCGTCGCCCTCGGGGCCGCCCGCGAAGGGCCGGGTGACGGTGACCGGCGTGGCCGCGCAGGGCCTGGAGTCCCCGTGGGGGGTGGCTCCGCTGCCCGACGGGAACCTGCTGGTCGCCTCGCGGGACAAGGGCACCATCAGCCGGGTCGAGGTGGGCACGGGGGCCGTGACCCCCGTCGGCCAGGTGCCCGGGGTGGCCCCGGGCGGTGAGGGCGGGCTGCTGGGCCTGGCCGTGTCCCCTTCCTTCGCCTCGGACCTCATGGTGTACGCCTACTTCACCACCGAGTCCGACAACCGCATCGCGCGGCTGCGCTATGACGAGCGGAGACCGGCGGGCAACCAGCTGGGCGCGCCGGACACCGTGTTCCGGGGGATCCCCAAGGGGCTCATCCACAACGGCGGGCGGATCGCCTTCGGCCCGGACAAGATGCTCTACGCCGGGACGGGCGAGACCGGGGACACCGGGCTGGCCCAGGACAAGAAGTCGCTGGGCGGGAAGATCCTGCGGATGACCCCGGACGGGGACCCGGTGCACGGCAATCCGGAGGCCGACTCCGTCGTCTACTCCTACGGACACCGCAATGTGCAGGGGCTCGCCTGGGACAAGGACAAGCGGCTGTGGGCGGCCGAGTTCGGCCAGAACACCTGGGACGAGCTGAATCTGATCGAGCCCGGCGCGAACTACGGCTGGCCGGAGGCCGAGGGCAGGGCCGGCCGACCGGGGATGCGCGATCCGGTGGCGGTGTGGAAGACCGACGAGGCCTCGCCGAGCGGGATCGCCTGGGCGCAGGGCTCCGTCTGGATGGCCGGGCTGAGGGGGCAGCGGCTCTGGCGGATTCCGCTGGCCGGTACGGAGCCGGTGGCGGCGCCCGAGGCCTTCCTGACGGGCGAATACGGCCGGCTGCGCACCGTGGTGGCCCTCGGGGGCGACAGATTGCTGCTGGTCACGAGCGAGACGGACGGGCGCGGGTCGCCGGAAACCGGTGACGACAGGATCCTGACACTGACCGTGGGATGACCGGCCGTCGACGGGCCGGGCCCCGACGGGGGAACGAAAGGCGCGGTGAACGCGATGTTCAACATGATCGAGGAGCTGTTCAGCCCGGGCCGGGGGCACACGGACGAGGAGAAGAAGCGGCTGGAGCTCTCCCGGATCGACGTGAATGACGGCGACCCGGGAAAGGGTCCGATAGACCTGGACTCCGGCACGGTGCTCATACGGGCCAAGGAGCACCCGGCGGCAGAGTCGGCCTAGGTGGCATGCCCGGTGAGGCCGGGGACGTTTCGTTCAGCGCGTCCCGGCCGGCTGCTGGGTGACGGGGCCGAAGAGGCGTAGCCGGTGGGCCAGTGCCGCGGCTTCGCCCCGGCTCGCCACGCCGAGCTTCGCCAGGATGTTCGACACGTGCACGCTGGCCGTCTTCGGCGAGATGAAGAGCTCCTCGGCGATCTGGCGGTTGGTGTGGCCGGCCGCGACCAGGCGCAGCACGTCCCGTTCGCGGCTGGTCAGGCCCAGCGCCTCGACCGGGTCCGCGCCCGGAGCGAGCAGGGCCTGGGCGGCGGCGTCCACGGGGGTGAGCGGGAGCCGGGCGCGCTGAGCGAGCAGGGCCAGGTCCTCGCGGATCCTGCGGGCGCCGAGCTGCTCGGCGGTGGCGTAGGCCTCCTGGAGCAGCCCGGCGGCGGTCTCCCGGTCCCCGCCGGCGGCCAGCAGGGCCTCCACGAGCCGGTACTGGGCCCTGGCGAGCAGGTAGGGGCGCTCCAGCGGGCGTACGGCCGCTTCCACGGCCGTCCAGTCCGCGACGGTGTCCCGGGCCTCGGCACGCAGCAGCTCGGCCCTGAGGTACTCGGAGTGGGCGCTCCACACCGGGGCCGGCGTGGCCAGGTGCCGGGCCGCGGTGCGCAGCACCGTCAGCGCCTCCTCCCGGCCCGCCTCGGCGGCCGGGAGGCCGCGGGCCTCGGCTTCGGCCGAGGCGGCGGCGAGCAGCAGCGGCCAGGCGTAGCGGTGGATGCCGAGCGGGAAGCCGTGCTCGGCGACGGCGGCCACCTCGCTGCGGACATCGGCTATCCGGCCCTCCGCCGCGGCCACGCCGATCGCGAGGCGGAACAGCGGGATCCGGTGCTGGGGCTGGCCGTCGTGGGATCCGAAGTGGGTGCGGGCGGCGGTGAGCTGGCCGGCGGCCTCGGCGAGTTCGCCGCGGGCCAGGGCCAGGTAGGACAGCCGTACGACGGCGGCGGCGCGCGGGGCGGCGCTGCTGACGAGGGCCAGGGTGCGCCGAGCCTGCGTCGCGGCCTCCTCCCACCGGCCCAGGCTGTACAGGCTCTCCGCCAGGTTCCCCCGGATGTACGCCTCGGAGTCCATCAGATGGGAGTTCTTGACCAGCTCGGCGCCTTCTTCGGCCAGTTCCACGGCTTCGCGGGACCGGCCCAGGCTTTCCAGATGAGAGGTGAGGTTCACGTGCGCGCGTGCCACCAGCATCGCGAGTCCGAGTGCGGCGGCCCGGTCCTTGACCGCGTGCATCTCGGCGAGTCCGCGCTCGGGGTCCCCGGCGTCGACGAGCAGGCTGCCGACGGTGATCCGGGCGTTGAGTTCAGTGTCCTCGGCGCCGACCATCCGCGCGTACTCCACGGCGCGTTCGGCGGCGACCAGGTTGTCGGCCCCCGGTTTGTGCAGCATGCCCCAGCTCGCGGCCCGGACCAGGACGTCGGCGTGCACCTGGGACGGGGGCAGCCCACGGACGAGCTCCTGCGCCCTGGCCAGTTCCTCCCAGCCGTCGCCGCGGGCGAGGCTGGCGATCATCCGGGAGCGTTCGGTCCAGAACCAGGCGGCGCGCAGCGGGTCGTGGCCGTCCTCCAGCAGCCGCAGGGCCGTCTTGGTCAGCTTCAGAGCGCGTTCGCGCTCGCCGCCGAAGCGGGCCGCGACGGTGGCTTCGGCCAGCAGGTCGAGGCGTTGCAGCGGGGTGGTCGCCGGGTCGCAGCCGCAGGGCGGGTAGACCTCGGTGTAGTCCGCCGGGCGCAGTTCGGCGCGCACCTCCTCGGGTACGGCCTCCCAGAGGTCCATGGCCCGCTCCAGCAGGCGAAGTTGCTCGGAGTAGGCGTGCCGGCGGCGGGCGGCCACCGAGGCGGCGAGCACGGCGGGCAGGGCCTTGACGGCGTCGTTGGCGTAGTACCAGTAGGTGGCGAGGCGGATGACCCGCTCCTCCGCGCGGATCAGCGAGTCGTCCTGTTCGAGTTCCTCGGCGTAGCGGCGGTTGACGCGGGCGCGCTCGCCGGGCAGCAGGTCGTCGGAGACGGCCTCGCGGACCAGGGAGTGGCGGAAGCGGTAGCCGTCGCCGTCGGAGGTGGCGAGGAGGATGTTGGCGCCGACCGCCGAGCGCAGGGCCTCGATCAGTTCGTCCTCGGTGAGCCGGGTGACGGCCCGCAGCAGGGGGTACTCCACGGTGGAGCCGCCCTCGGCGACGATGCGCACGACGCGCTGCGCGGCGTCCGGGAGGACTTCGACGCGGACCAGCAGCAGGTCGCGCAGGGATTCGGTGAGGCCGGTGGGGCAGCCGCTGGCGCGGGAGGCGACGAGTTCCTCGACGAAGAAGGCGTTGCCGTCGGAGCGGTCGAAGACCGACTCGACGAACTCCTCGTCGGGCTGCGAGGCGAGGATCCCGGCGAGCTGGCGGCGCACTTCGGCCCGGTTGAAGCGGGACAGCTCGATGCGCTGGACGGTGCGCAGCCGGTCGAGCTCCGCGAGGAGCGGGCGCAGCGGGTGGCGGCGGTGGACGTCGTCGGCGCGGTAGGTGGCGACCACGACGAGCCGGCCGCTGCCGAGCGCGCGGAAGAGGTAGGAGAGCAGGTGCCGGGTGGAGGTGTCCGCCCAGTGCAGGTCTTCCAGGACGAGGACGACGGTGCGGTCGGCGGCGAGCCGTTCCAGCATCCGGGCCGTCAGCTCGAAGAGCCGGGCGGTGCTCTCCTCGTCGTGCGGGCCGCGCGGGGTCTCGCCCAGTTCGGGGAGGATGCGCGCGAGCTCGTCCTCCTGGCCGGCGGCGGCCGCGGCCAGTTCGCCGGGGAGCAGGCGGTGCAGGGTGCGCAGCGCGGTCGAAAACGGGGCGAAGGGAAGCCCCTCCGCCCCGATCTCCACACAGCCTCCGACGGCAACGACCGCGCCGCGGCGGTCGGCCTCGCAGAGGAACTCCTCGGTGAGGCGGGTCTTGCCGACCCCGGCCTCGCCGCCTATGAGCAGCGCCTGCGGCTCCTGGCCGGCGGCGCGCGTCAGGGCGTCGGTGAGTACGGCCAGTTCGTCGGCTCGGCCGACGAACACCGGGCTGACAGATCTGGTCTCCACGCCGCCGAGCATCGCACAGGGGCCCTGCTCGTCGGCACTGGATATCGGTGCGCTTCTCATCACGTGCCGGTTCGCACGGTCTCGCGCCGCGGGTTACGCGGCGCGGGTGAACCGGCCGCGCTGCCCTCTCACCGACCCCTCCGGTTCCTGGCTCCGGGAGTAGCGGCGGGCCTTCTTCGCTTCCCGGACCAGACGGTAGGCGTCGGCCTCGCGGATGAGGTCGTCGTGGCGGGCGGTGGCGATCTCGTACTCGAACATCTCGTGCTCCCTGGTTCGCGTTTCTCGGACACCTCGTTCGGTGTGATCCAAGATTCGCGCCCCAGGGGGTGCCGGCACATCGGGAGCATGCCGCATCTGTACGAGCCGGGGGGCCTTAGGCCGGGACCGGGGGTCCCTGAGGTGGCCTAAGGCGGTACTTAGGCGGGCCGCCGGGCACGCGCGGACGGCCCGGGCGGGCCGCCGGGAGACGGGAGACGGGAGACGGGAGACGGGAGGCGTTTTAGACGGCGGGGGCCGTCGGGAGGGCGAGGACGTACATGAACGCGAAGGCGATCACGCCGATGGCGGCGACGACGACGGCGGCCCAGGACACGGAACGCACCCAGTTGGGGAGGGTGCGGCCGGGGGCACCGAAGGCCGGACGGGCCAGCACGAAGACGGCGATGAGCAGCGCGATCGTCGACAGGACGCCGTTGGCCAGGGCGGTCATCTGCCAGGCGTTGCCGTACAGCGCCTCGATCTTGGCCTCGGTGCTGGTGGCGTTGGCGGAGCTGATCTGGCCCTTGAGGGTCTCGCGCTCGCCGATGACGCGGGAGGTCCAGCTGCCGCTGAGGGCGATCAGGCCGAGACCGGCGGCGACGATCGCGGAGGCTCCGGAGGCGACACCACTGCTCTGCTCCGCGTCGGCCGCGGCATCGAGCTCGTCGAACTCCCCGTCCTCCTCGTTGAGGTCCGGGGCGAGTCCCTCGCCCTGGGCCTCGTCGGTGGTGGTGATGTCCGCGGCGGCCGGGGCGGTCGTCTCGTCGGTGGCGGCCTTCTTCAGGTCGGCCGGGGAGTCCGCCTCGGGAGCGGTCGGGGCGGGGGTCTTGGTGGTGTCCATGCGGGGCACCGTAGGCGGCTTTTCTGAGAGGTTCCTGAGAATCCGGCCGGGCGGCGTGCGCAGCCGTGCCCCGGCCCCGCGACGGACTCGGGGCGGGGCGGCGTCGCACGGGCGCGGGGGGTGCCTACGCGGAGCGGGCCGCGGACCACTCGTGGGCGAGGAGCGCCCAGACCTCGGTGTCCTGGCGGACGCCCCGGTGCAGGTGGTTCTGGCGCAGGACGCCTTCACGGGTCATGCCGAGGCGCTCGGCCACGGCGAGGCTCTTCTTGTTGCCGGTGGCGGCGTGCCATTCGACGCGGTGCATGCCGCGCTCACCGAAGGCGTAGTCGATCAGGACCCGGCAGGCCTTGGTCACCAGGCCGCGGCCGGCCGCGGCGGGCTCCAGCCAGCAGCCGATCTCGCAGTTGCCCGTGCCCGCGTCGAACGCCGGGAAGAGCACCCCGCCCACGAGGGTGCCGTCGAGGCGGATCCCGAAGAACCGCGCGCCGTCCTCCCCCGCCGTGAGCGCGTACTTGGCCAGCAGGGCCCGGGCGGACTCCAGGTCGGAGGACCGGTCGGGGAAGCCGACGTACTGGCCGATGAACTCGCGTCCGCGTTCGATGTGGGCGAAAAACTCTTCCGCGTGCCGGGCTTCCAGCGGGAACAGCTGGGCGTCGTCGGCGAGGTCTATCGAGAACATGCGCGTTCTTCCTTGGCTATCGAGCGGCGGGTGGCCTGGTCACCGGGAGCTGGTCGCGGGCTCGGCCGCTTCCTCGCTCGTGACGGGGTCCGCGCCGGGCCGGTGCAGGGGAAGTTTCGCATGCGGACGGCGCTCGGGGGGCTCGATGCTGATCTTCGGGAGCCGGCGGTCCAGCCAGGCCGGGAGCCACCAGTTGGCTCCGCCGAGCAGGTGCATCAGGGCCGGTACCAGGAGGGTCCGCAGGACGAAGGCGTCGAGGGCGACGGCCGCGGCGAGCGCGATGCCGAACATGGCGATGAGCCGGTCTCCGCTGAGTACGAAGGCCAGGAAGACGGAGATCATGATGACGGCCGCCGAGTTGATCACCCGGCTGGTCTCGGCGAGGCCGACGCGCACCGCCCGCCTGTTGTCCCCCGTCTCCAGCCACTCCTCGTACATCCGGCTGACGAGGAAGACCTGGTAGTCCATCGACAGCCCGAAGAGCACCGAGACCATGATCACCGGGAGGAAGGGCTCGATCGGCCCGGCGCTGCCCAGCCCGAGCGGTTCGCTGCCCCAGCCCCACTGGAAGATCGCGACGACGACTCCGAAGGAGGAGGCGACGGCGGCCACGTTCATGGCGGCCGCCTTGAGCGGGATGCCGATGGAGCGGAAGGCCAGCAGCAGGAGCACGCAGCCGAGGGCGATGACCACCCCGACGAAGAGCGGCAGTTTGCCGACGATGACCTCGGCGAAGTCGTCGTACCCGGCGGTCACGCCGCCGACGTGGACCTGGAGGGAGGTGTCCTGGCCGGCGCGCGGGATGACGTCCTCGCGCAGCCTGTCGACCAGTTCGCTCGTGGCCCGGGACTGCGGGGAGGAGTCCGGTACGACGGTGACGACGGCGGTGTCGCCGCCGCGGTTGAAGACCGCAGGTCCGGCGGCGGCCACGCCCCTGGTCGTACGGAGCGACTCGGTCAGCGCCTCCACGGCGACCCGGTCGCCGACCCCGCCGAGGCGGGCGACCACGGTCAGCGGGCCGTTCATCCCCGGGCCGAAGCCCTCCGCGAGCAGGTCGTAGGCCTTGCGGGTGGTGGACGTGGCCGGGTTGTTGCCCTGGTCGGAGGTGCCGAGGTGGAGGGAGAGCGTGGGCAGCGCCAGCACCACCATGACCGCGGTGGCCACCAGGCCGAGCAGCTTCGGGTGGCGCTCGACGAAGGCCGACCAGCGGGCGGCGAAGCCGGTGACCGCTTCGGGCCGCGGGCCCTCGGCGGCGAGCTTGCGCCGCTCGCGGCGGGACAGCGCGCGCATGTCGATGTACGACAGGAGCGCGGGCAGCAGGGTCACCGAGGCGGCGACGGTCAGGACCACGGTGAGGGAGGCGGCGATGGCGACGCCGGTGAGGAAGTTCAGCCGGAGCACCAGCATGCCGAGCAGCGCGATGCAGACGGTGGCCCCGGCGAAGACCACGGCCCGGCCGGTGGTGGCGACGGCGCTCTCGGCGGCTTCCGCGACCGGCAGTCCGCGCCCCAGGCCCTTGCGGTGGCGGGTGACGATGAACAGCGCGTAGTCGATGCCCACCCCGAGGCCCACGAGGGTGCCGAGCATCGGGGCGAAGTCGGCGACCGGCATCGCGTGGCCGAGGAGGGTGATGCCGAAGTAGGCGGTGCCCACGCTGACCAGGGCGGTCGCGATGGGGAGCAGGCTGGCGGCCAGCGAGCCGAAGGCCAGGAAGAGCACCAGCGCGGCGATGGCCACGCCGATGACCTCGGCAAGGTGGGCGGAGGGGGCTTCGGTGAGGCCGATGGCGCGCCCGCCGAGCTCGACCTGGAGCCCGTCGGCCTGGGTGGTCGGGTTCCGCGCGGCGTCGACGACCGCCTTCGCCTCGCCCTTGGGCACCGAGTCGGCCTGCCGGTCGAAGGTGACCACGGCGTAGGCGGTACGCCCGTCGGGGCTGATCCGGGCCCCGCTGTCGCCGCCGGGACCGTAGGGACCGGCGACCGATCCGACACCGGGCAGCCCGGCTATGGAGTCCAGGGCCCGCGTCATGCGCTCCCGCACGGCCGGCGTCCGCACGCTCTGCCCGTCCGGGGCCCGCCACACGATGGTGTCGGTGTCGCCGCCCTGCCCGTGGAAGCCTTCCCGCAGCAGGGCGTGCGCCTTGGCGGACTCGGTGCCGGGGACCTCGTAGTCGTTGGAGAAGGCCGTCCCGGCGCCGATCGCGGCGGCGGCGGTCCCGCCGAAGGCGAGGAGCCAGATCAGGACGGTGACGAGTCGGTGCCGCATGCACCAGCGTGCGAGGGCTGACAACGGACGGGCTCCCTGGTGGTTCGGATCCTTACCGGGGAACGGCCCGTCGGAAAGAACGCGTGAACACTGAAAACTGAACGCTGGACTTCTGGAATTGTCGGTACGTGCGGGACGTGCTGTGTGTGCAGGACGTGCTGTGCGGGCGGCTGCCGCCGCTTACATGGTCTACACCTCCACGATCGCAGCGTGGCGTGATCGTTGGCGGCCTTCGTGGGCAGCGTCACAGGTGCTCGGGCAGGCGCGGGACCATGGTCACACGGGGTTCGGAACGGAGGTCCGGCCGGATGGGCCGTCGGGCTCTTCGTCCTCTTCGTCGGCGCGGTAGCCCGGCAGCGAGGGCCAGCGCACGGTGAGCACCACCGAGTCCTCCTCCGCGTACCAGGAGTGGTCGACCCCGCGTCCCCACACGACGTAGTCCCCCTGTTCTGCCAGTACGACGCTCCGGCCGGGGAACTCCAGCCGGAACCGGCCGCTGACCAGTACCTGCAACGCCGTACGGGACTCCCCGCGCACCCAGCTCGCCCGCTCCTCGCCCTGGGGGTGGACGCCCCACTTGATCTCCACGTCCTCACTGTGGCGGGGATCGCCGGGCTGCTTGAAGTGCCCCAGCAGCCAGCCCCGGTCGACGGCGGCGTCGGGGGCGGCCTTGCCGGTGTAGACGGCGGGGTGCGCGGAGGGGGTGGGGTGCGTGGGGTGCGTGGGATCGCTCACGGCGGTGAGGTTAATGCAGTTGTCGGACCCGTCGGCGGCTGGTGAGCTGGCCCGATGACGATGGATGCAGAGGACTTGCGAGAAGTGCGCGCCGAGTTCGACTCCGTGATGCGCAGGGACGCCCGGCCGGACACCAGTGACGCGCGCGTGGAACGGGCGGGCCCGGTCGTACGGCAGATCGCGCCCGGCACCGGAGGGAACTCGGTGCTCTGGTCGGACCTGGACGAGCACACCGCGGACGCGGCGATCGCGGAGCAGGTGGCGTTCTTCACCGCGCTCGCCGCTCGGGGCGAGATCCCGTCGGCGGAGTTCGAGTGGAAGCTGTACGGCCACGACCGCCCCGCCGACCTCGGCGACCGGCTGCGCGCCGCCGGCTTCGTGGCGGAGCCCGAGGAAACCCTGCTGGTGGCGCGGGTGGCGGAGCTCGCCGCCCTGTCGGTGGAGCCGCCGGAGGGCATCACGCTGCGGGTGGTGACCGACGAGGTCGGGGTGGACCTGATGATGGAGGCCCACCGCCGGGCCTTCGGCTCGGACCGCCCGCGCATCAGGGACCTGATGCTGAACCTGCTCAGGGACGAGCCGGACACGATCGAAGCCGTCGTCGCGATGGCGGGCGACACCCCGGTGAGCGCGGCCCGGATGGAAATGCGCCCGGGGAGCCCCTTCGCGGGCCTGTGGGGCGGTGGCACGGTCCCGCAATGGCGGGGCCGCGGGATCTACCGCCTCCTGGTGGCCCACCGCGCCCGTGTGGCGGCGGACCGGGGCATCCGCTACCTCCAGGTCGACGCCTCGCAGGACAGCCGGCCGATCCTGGAACGGCTGGGCTTCGGCGTGATGGGCGTGACGGTGCCTTGGATCTGGGAGGCGAAGGAGTAGACGGGCGAAGGAGTAGACGAGGCCCTCTTACGCCCTCGGCTCGATCCTCTACGCCGTCTACGCCGTCTACGCCGCCAGCACGATCCCCCTGCGCGTCAGCTTCAGCGTGTACACCGTGTCCCTGCTGAGCAGGCGGCTCACGCCCGTCGCCAGGGCCACCGCCAGCATGAAGGGGGCGATCAGGGTGTACTCCCCGGTGAGCTCCACCATGATGACCACCGCCGTGATCGGGGCACGTGCGCTGCCCGCGAAGACCGCTGCCATGCCGACCAGCGCGAAGGCGGGGGCGTCGGCCGGGGAGGTCACCAGGCCGAAGGCGGCGCCGAGGGTGGCTCCGATGAAGAGGGACGGGGCGAAGACCCCGCCCGAGCCGCCGATGCCCATCGTGGTGCTCGTCGCCAGGATCTTGCCCAGCATCAGGAGCAGCAGCAGGCCCAGGGCGTACTTCCCGTGGACCGCGCCCTCCAGCACGGGGTAGCCGACTCCGTACATCTGGGGCAGCGCCAGCAGGATCAGCCCGAGCAGCAGCCCGCCCACCGCCGGGCGCAGCCATTCCGGGCCGCGCCACAGCCGGTCGCACAGGTCCTCGGCCACGTAGAGGAAGCGCGTGAAGCCGATCCCGACGGTTCCCGCGAGGACTCCGAGGGCGGCGAAGAGCAGGTACTGCCCGGGGTGGCCCACGTGCATCGCCTCCAGGACCAGGAACGGCCTGTCGCCGAAGACCGCGCGGGCGAGGGCGCAGGCGGTGACGGAGGCGAGGGCGAGGTACCCGAAGGTGCGGGTGGTCCAGCGGTGGAGGATGAGTTCCATCGCGAACACCACGCCGGCGAGCGGTGCGTTGAAGGTGGCCGCGATGCCGCCGGCCGCTCCGCAGGCGAGGAGCAGTGTGGTGTGCTCCTCGTCGGACTTCAGCAGGCGTCCGAGGGTGGAGCCGAGTGCCGCGCCGATCTGGACGATGGGGCCCTCGCGGCCGACGGAGCCGCCGCCGCCGATGCAGAGGGCGGAGGCGAGGGATTTGACGGCGGCGACGCGGCCCTTGATCTTCCCGCCGTTGTGGGCGACGGCCAGCATGACCTCGGGGCCCCCGTGCCCCCGGGCCTCGCGGGCGTAGCGGTGGACGAGCGGGCCGTAGACGAGGCCGGCGACGACGGGGGCGAGCAGGACGAAGTACGGGCCGAGGAACCGTGCGCCGGGGTGGGCGGCGTGGCCGGTGCCCGCGTAGTCGGCGTGGCCGGACAGGAGCTCCGTCGCCCCGATCACCATCCACCGGAAGAGCACGGCTCCGACGCCCGCTCCGATGCCGATGAGCAGCACGGGTCCGAGGGCCTTCACGTGGGGGATATGGGTGATGCGGGTACGACATGGCGGCATATGTTCACTTTAGGAACAAAAAACGGAACGCAGTAGGGGCGAACGCCTTCCACCCCCCGGGACCAACGGGGCAAGATCTCTGCCATGGCCGCAACAGAATCCGCCCACCGCACCGCCCCTCCCCTCACCGGGGGCGAGCGCGAGACGCTCCGCGCGTACCTCGACTTCCACCGCGCCACCCTCGCCTGGAAGTGCGAGGGCCTCACCGACGAGGAACTGCGCCGCCAGGCGTCCCCGCCCTCCACGCTGTCCCTGCTCGGACTCGTGCGGCACATGGCGGAGGTGGAACGGCACTGGTTCCGGCGCACCTTCGGCGGGGCGGACGTCCCCCACCTGTGGTCGGACACCCACGACTTCCAGGCCGCCTACGACGCCTCCGGCTCGACCCGCGCCGAGGCCTTCGGGGCCTGGCGTGCGGAGGTCGAGCACTCCCGCGCGGTGGAGGAGGCCGCCGAGTCCCTGGAGGTGACGGTCCGGGTCGAGAAGTGGGAGGAGGACGCCTCGCTGCGCCTGCTCATGCTGCACATGATCCACGAGTACGCCCGCCACAACGGCCACGCGGACTTCCTCCGCGAGGCCATCGACGGCACCACGGGCGCCTGAGGCCGGCCGGCCCGACCGGGCTCGGGTGGGCGGCCGGCCTCGGGCGGCCACTCACCCGCGATCCGTCGGCAGCCCCGCCAGGTATCCGGTGACCAGCTCCGCCCACTCCCCCGGGTTTTCGACGAACGGCAGGTGCCCGGTGGCCAGTTCCGCCCACCGGGCGCCCGGCAGCGAGTCCGCCAGCTCCCGCTGAACCTCCAGCGGTACGAGGGGGTCGGCGGTGGTCGCGATGACGAGCGCGGGTACGTCGATCCGCGCGAGGTCGGCCCGCAGGTCGGCCCCCTTCACCAGGGCGGCGTGATCCCCGCCTCCGGGCGGGTAGGATGCCGCGGTGGCCCGTACGGCCTCCTCCACCTGCTCACCTGTCATCCCTTTCAGCACCTGCGGGCTGAGGGAGAGCGGGACGAGGAGCCGGGCGAGCAGTTCGCCGTCCCCGCGACGGGCCAGTTCGGCCCAGAGGTCAGTGATGAGGCCGAGCCGGTGACCGGCGCGGGCGAAGCTCGCCGTGAGCACGAGCGCGGTGACCCGCTGCGGGTACCGGGCGGCGATGCGCACGGCGACGTTCCCGCCGAGGGAGTAGCCGAGGACGGCGAACCGCTCCAGCCCCTCGGCGTCGGCGGCGGCGACCAACTGGTCGGCCAGCTCGTCCAGTTCCAGCGGCTCCGTGGCACGCGGGGTCCCTCCCGTACCCGGATAGTCCACGCCCACGACACTGTGACCCTCGGCCAGGGCATCGAGGATCGCACCGAAGTTCGACTCGACCGAACCCCCTCCACCGTGGGCGAGGAGCAGGCCGGGGCCACCGCTCTCCTTGCGGACGGTACGGGCATAGGCGCTGGTCAGTGCGGTGATCATGAGATCCCCCTAGTTTCCGTAGCGGTCGCTACAGAAAGAACCGTACACGCTTTAGCTAGCGATCGCTACAGAACTCTGGATTTTGTACGGGTGCCGTACGGGTCGACGGCGCGTCAGCTCCGCCCCACCCGGGGATGTCGCAGTCATGGCAGACGACAACAGGCCCCAAAGGAACGTCTCGTGGCGAGTCCTGGGCACCATGGCCGCACATTTCCGCAAGCAGGCGGGCTACACCCAGGCGACCCTCGCCGAGTACCTGCACACCGACCCCGAGACCATCGCCTCCATGGAGCAGGGCCGCCGGCTCCTCCAGCCGCGCATGGCGGCCACGCTCGACGAACTGTTCGGCACGGGCGGGCTGTTGAGCAGCTCGCTCGCGAAGATCCCGAAGCGGGAGCGGTACCCGGCGTTCGCGATCGACTTCATCACGCACGAGCGGGATGCGGAGAGCCTGTTCTCGTACCAGAACTCGGTGATCCCGGGACTGCTCCAGACCCCGGAGTACGCGGCGGCCGTCTTCGGCTCCCTATATCCGCCGCTCACTCCCGAGGAAATCGAAGTACAGACGGCCACCCGTCTGGGCCGACAGTCCATGCTGGCCCGCAAGCCATGGCCGCCGATGATGCACTTCATCCTGGAGCAGGCCATCCTCGAACGCCCCATCGGAGGAGCTGACGTCCTTCGGTCCCAGCTCCGCCACCTGCGAGAGATGGCCGAACTCCCCTACCTCGGCCTCCAGATCATGGCCACCGGGCGCGAGACGCACGCGGCCCTCGACGGCCCGATGGTGCTGCTGGAAACGGGCGACCACGACCAGCTCGCGTACATCGAAGGGCAGGGCGTGAGCTTCCTGTTGGACGACCCAGAGGAGGTCCATCCGCTGACTCTCAAATATGGGATCCTGCGGAACCAGGCGCTGTCCATGGAGGACAGCAAGCGCCTGCTGGACGACCTGCTAGGAGAGTCATGACGACCCACGCACTGACCTGGTTCAAGTCGAGCTACAGCGGCAGCGAGGGCGGCAACTGCCTCGAAGTCGCCTACCACTGGCGGAAGTCCAGCTACAGCGGCAGCGAGGGCGGCGACTGCGTCGAGGTCGCCGCCCACACCGCCGCCGTGCACGTCCGCGACTCCAAGGTCACCGAGGGCCCGGTGCTGACCGTGGCCCCCGCCGCCTGGGCCGCCTTCGTCGGCGATGCCACCCGCTGACCGCTGACCGCTCGGAGTACGGCGGGCCTCAGCCCCCGTCCGGCACTCCGAGGTCGGCCCTCATGGCCGCCCGCATCACCCGGAGCGAACCCCAGATGCCCTGCTGGGCCTCCGCCGCCGCCTCCATCGACTCCCCCGGGGCCGGCTCGCCCCGCTCCAGGCGCTTCACCTGTCCGTATACGTCCGTCAGGGCGTGGTTGACCACCGTCGCGGGCGTGAGGACCGGGCCGGGGGCGATCATCTGCGCCTCGGAGTACTGGTCGCGGAAGGCGTCCTTCGCGGCGTCGAGCACGGTCCGGTCGGCGTCCTCGACCTGGCGTTCCCGCATGGTGTGCAGGTGCCGGTTGAGGGCGGTGGTGAACTGCCGGGCGTCCCGGTTGAGGCCCGCGTAGCAGGTGCGCCGCAGCAGCAGGTTCTCGCGTACCGCGTCGTGACCGTGCACGAGCTCGATCTCGCGGCGCTTCGCGCGCGTCGCGCCCAGCTGGGTGAGCAGCGTGCCGCCCAGTGTGCCCGCAACACCCACCGCGGCGATGACCATCGAACCGATCTCCACCGGCCCCCCTCCCCGAGTCCGTTTTCCCCGCGCACAGTCTGCCGGACCTCCTGCCCGGAAGGTCTCGATGGGGGTGCGAGTTCCGATTTCCATTGACCCCGCCAACCGCACCACGGGAAACTGTGCGTCCATCAAATACTGTGCGCTGGGGGGAAATTGACCAGCCAGAATCTGCACATCGGGCCGGACGCGGCAGCGGACCGCTACCGCTTGCTCCGGTCCATCGGGCGCGGCGGGGAGGCCGTGCTCTATCTCGCGGAGATCGAGCTCGCGGGAGGATCCGAGCCCGTCGTCGTGAAGGTGCTCGACTCCAAGACCACGATCACCCCGGACCTCTTCGACCGGATCAGCCAGAAGTGGAACGAGCAGGCGGAACTGCTGCGCTTCGTCCACCGGCCGGGCGTCGTGGGCGTACGGGAGCATTTCGAGGGCCCGCCGATCCACCGGCCCGGGGAGTCCTCGACGCTGACCGGGCGGGCCCTGGTGCTGGTCATGAACCACGTCGACGGACTCGACCTGCGCGACTGGCGGGCCGAGCGGACCCTCGCCACGGCCGCCGAGCGGCGCGAAGTGATGCGCACGCTGGAGCAGTTGGCCGACGTACTGGACTGGCTCCACTCGGGGAAGGCCACCCCCTCCGGGCGCCAGGTGATCCACGGCGACCTGTCCCCCGGCAACGTCATGGTCGACGCGCACGGGCAGGCCACCCTGGTGGACTTCGGCCTCAGCAAGCTGACCGCCGACCACCAGACGGCGGAGGTGTGGTTCACCCAGGGCTACGCGGCGCCGGAGGTCTTCGAGGGGAAGCGCACCCCGGGCGCGGACCGGTACGCCTTCGGGGCCCTCGCGTACTTCCTGCTGAGCGGGGAGTCCCCGCCCCCGACGCCCGAGCTGCTGGCACACGCCATGCTCCGGCTGCCGCAGTTCGCGGTGCTGGACGCGGAGCAGCGGGAGCGGATCGCCTCCATCTACGCCGCGGAGCCGCTGAGGCGTCCGCTGAACCTGGCGGGCTGGATGAAGGGCATCCGCCGCGCGGTGGTGTCCACGACCAGCTCCACCTCGCAGCGGGTGGTCCAGGACGCGGTGCCGATGCCGGCCGCGCCCCCGGCCACTCCCCTGGTCCCGGCGGCGGCCCCGCCGAAGCCGGTGGCCCCGCCGCAGCAGCCGTCCGCCCCGGCGGCGACGGCCCCGACGACGGCTCCGACCGTCCCGGCGAGCCCCCCGGCGCAGCCGGCGTACACCCCGCCGCCGCCGGTCCAGGCGAGCGTGCCCGACGGGTACGGTCCCGCGCCCGCGGCCGTGTCCCGTACGGAACCGCTCCCCGAGCCGCCGCCGCCCCCGCGCAAGAAGCGGCGTACCGGGCTGGTGCTCGGGGCAGTGCTCACCGTGCTGCTGGTGGCCGCGGGCACGGTAGTCGGCATGAAGGTGCTCGGAGACAAGAAGGACGCGGACGACTCGAACACGGCGTCCGGCGGGGACAAGGCCGCCTCGTCCCCAGCCGTGACGCCGACCGCTTCAGCGGATCCCACCGCCAGTGATTCCGCTCCCGAGAGCTCCGCCACTCCGTCGGGCTCGACGAGCCCCTCGGCTCCGGGGGTGCCGAAGGACACCAACGTCGCCGATCTGACACTGCTGTCGTCGGTCGGACAGGACAACGACTTCGAGGTCGGCTCCGCCAAGTTGAACACGCGGGAGTACGGGGCCGCCCTCCTCGGCAGCTGCTACTACGGTGCGACCGCCGAGTACGACGTGAACCGCGCCTGGTCCACGCTGGAGTTCACTGCGGGCATGGACGACGGCTCGACCATGGAACAGGCCCGAATCAGTATCTCCGTGGACGATCAGCCCGCGCTCTTCTCGGAGGTGGTCCACCTGGGCAAGCCGGTCACCAAGTCCTTGGACATCAAGGGGGCCCTACGCCTGCGGCTGAGGGTGGAGACGGGCTGCAAGGACACCGGCCACGCCGTCATCGCCGCTCCCCAGCTCAAGCGGTAGCCCCGCCGGGCCCGCACGCAGGCGGCCCCGCACCGGAGATCCGGTGCGGGGCCGCCTGCGTGCGGGGTGGGTACTACTCCAACTACTCCGAGACGCCCAGGCGCTCCAGGATGAGCTCCTTGACGCGGGCCGCGTCGGCCTGGCCGCGGGTGGTCTTCATGACCGCTCCGACCAGCGCGCCGACGGCGGCGATCTTGCCGCCGCGGATCTTGTCGGCGATGCCCGCGTTGCCCGCGATGGCCTCGTCCACGGCCGCGCCGAGCGCGCCCTCGTCCGAGACGACCTTCAGGCCGCGCTTCTCGACGACCTCGTCCGGGGTGCCCTCGCCGGCGAGGACGCCTTCGAGGACCTGGCGGGCCAGCTTGTCGTTGAGCTCGCCGGCCGCCACCAGGGCCGCTACGCGCGCGACCTGGACGGGGGTGATGGGCAGCTCGTCGACGACGACGCCCTGCTCGTTGGCGTTGCGCGCCAGCTCGCCCATCCACCACTTGCGGGCGGCGGCCGAGTCGGCGCCGGCCTCGATGGTGGCGACGATGGAGTCCACCGCGCCCGCGTTGAGGATCGACTGCATGTCGTGCTCGGTGACGCCCCACTCCTGGAGGAGGCGGTTGCGGCGCACGCGCGGCATCTCCGGCAGACCGGAGCGCAGCTCCTCGACCCAGGTGCGGGCCGGGGCGATCGGGACCAGGTCGGGCTCCGGGAAGTACCGGTAGTCCTCGGCGTTGTCCTTGATGCGGCCGGCCGTGGTGGAGCCGTCCTCCTCGTGGAAGTGCCGGGTCTCCTGCACGATCGAGCCGCCGGAGGAGAGCACCGCCGCGTGGCGCTGGATCTCGAAGCGGGCCGCGCGCTCGACGGAGCGCAGCGAGTTGACGTTCTTCGTCTCGCTGCGGGTGCCCATGGGCACCTCGGGGCTGGTGCGCAGCGACAGGTTGACGTCGCAGCGCATCTGGCCCTTGTCCATGCGGGCCTCGGAGACGCCGAGCGCCTTGATGACCTCGCGCAGCTCGGCGACGTACGCCTTGGCCACCTCGGGGGCGCGCTCGCCGGCACCCTCGATCGGCTTGGTGACGATCTCGATGAGGGGGATGCCGGCGCGGTTGTAGTCCAGCAGCGAGTGGGACGCGCCGTGGATGCGGCCGGTGGCGCCACCGACGTGCAGCGACTTGCCGGTGTCCTCCTCCATGTGGGCGCGCTCGATCTCCACGCGGAAGATCTCGCCGTCCTCCAGCTGGACGTCGAGGAAGCCGTTGAAGGCGATCGGCTCGTCGTACTGGGAGGTCTGGAAGTTCTTCGGCATGTCCGGGTAGAAGTAGTTCTTCCGGGCGAAGCGGCACCACTCGGCGATCTCGCAGTTCAGCGCGAGACCGATCTTGATGGCGGACTCGATGCCGATCTCGTTGACGACCGGCAGCGCGCCGGGCAGGCCGAGACAGACCGGGCAGGTCTGCGAGTTGGGCTCGGCTCCCAGCTCGGTCGAGCAGCCGCAGAACATCTTGGTCTTCGTGCCGAGCTCGACATGGACCTCGAGGCCCATGACGGGGTCGTACGACGCGAGGGCGTCCTCGTACGACAGCAGTTCAATGGCAGTCACAGTGGAAATTCCCTCTCAGCCCAGCAGGACGTCGTCGTCGCCGAGACGCTTCAGCTCGCGGTACAGGATCGCGAGGCCGGTGACGACGGCGGCGGCGGACACGACGGCGTCGATCAGCTTCAGCGTGTCGTTCTCGGTGCGGGCCTTCCTGGCCTGCTTGACCACGCTGAGGGCACCGAAAGCGGTGGTGCCGATCGACAGGTACGTACCGGACTTGGACTTCCTGAAGCCCTTGGCCTTGGACAGCGCACTCGTGTTGGAACTCACAGCGACGGAGCCTCCTCAAGCAGCGGGTGACCCCAGCGCTCGACGAAGGCGGCCTCGACGGCGGCACCGACCTTGTACAGCCGGTCGTCCTTCATCGCCGGGGCGATGATCTGGAGCCCGACCGGCAGACCGTCCTCCGGAGCCAGGCCGCAGGGCAGCGACATGGCGGAGTTGCCGGCCAGGTTGGTCGGGATGGTGCACAAGTCCGCGAGGTACATCGCCAGCGGGTCGTCGGTGCGCTCACCGATGGCGAAGGCGGTCGTGGGCGTGGTCGGGGAGACGATCACGTCGACCTGCTCGAAGGCCTTCTCGAAGTCCCGCGTGATGAGCGTGCGGACCTTCTGGGCGGAGCCGTAGTACGCGTCGTAGTAGCCGGAGCTGAGCGCGTAGGTACCGAGGATGATGCGGCGCTTGACCTCGTCGCCGAAACCGGCTTCGCGGGTCAGCGCGGTGACGTCCTCGGCGGACTTGGTGCCGTCGTCGCCGACGCGCAGGCCGTAGCGCATGGCGTCGAAGCGGGCCAGGTTCGAGGAGCACTCGGAGGGCGCGATCAGGTAGTACGCGGCCATCGCGAGGTCGAAGGACGGGCAGTCCAGCTCCACGATCTCGGCGCCGAGCTCGCCCAGGAGGGCGACGGACTCGGTGAACCGCTGGACGACGCCGGCCTGGTAGCCCTCGCCGGCGAACTGCTTGACGACACCGACGCGCATGCCGGCGACGGAACCGTTGCGGGCCGCCTCGACGACCGGCGGGACCGGGGCGTCGATGGACGTGGAGTCCATCGGGTCGTGGCCGGCGATGACCTCGTGCAGGAGGGCCGCGTCCAGGACCGTACGGGCGCAGGGGCCGCCCTGGTCGAGGGAGGAGGAGAAGGCCACCATGCCGTAGCGGGAGACGCCGCCGTAGGTGGGCTTCACGCCGACGGTGCCGGTGAGGGCGGCGGGCTGGCGGATGGAACCGCCGGTGTCCGTGCCGATGGCCAGCGGCGCCTGGAAGGCGGCCAGCGCGGCCGCGGAGCCGCCGCCGGAGCCGCCGGGGACCCGGGTGAGGTCCCAGGGGTTGCCGGTGGGCCCGTAGGCGCTGTTCTCGGTGGAGGACCCCATGGCGAACTCGTCCATGTTGGTCTTGCCGAGGATGACGACGTCGGCTTCCTTCAGCTTGCGCGTCAGGGTGGCGTCGTACGGCGGGATCCAGCCTTCGAGGATCTTCGAACCCACGGTCGTCGGGATCCCGACGGTGGTGAAGATGTCCTTGAGGGCGAGCGGGACGCCGGCCAGCGGGCCGAGCTTCTCGCCGCGCCCGCGCTTGGCGTCGACGGCCGCGGCCTGGGCCAGGGCACCCTCGCGGTCGACGTGCAGGAAGGCGTTGATCTTCTCGTCGGTCGCGCCGATGCGGGCCAGGTGGGCCTCGGTGACCTCGACGGCCGTGAGCTCGCCGGAGGCGATCTTCTCGGCGGTCTGTGCGGCCGTGAGCCTGATGATGTCGATGGTGCTGTTGATGTCAGCCATGGTGATTAGTCCTCCCCCAGGATCTGCGGCACCTTGAAACGCTGCTGCTCCTGGGCGGGAGCGCCGGAAAGCGCCTGCTCGGGGGTGAGCGACGGACGGACCTCGTCCGCGCGCATGACGTTCGTCAGCGGCAGCGGGTGGGAGGTCGGCGGGACGTCTTGGTCGGCGACCTCGGAAACGCGGGCGACCGCGCCGATGATGTCGTCGAGCTGTCCAGCGAAGTGGTCGAGCTCTTCGCTCTTCAGCTCCAGACGTGCCAGCCGAGCGAGGTGGGCGACCTCCTCGCGCGTGATGCCAGGCATGCAGCGATCCTCTGGGGGTTCGGGTGTGTAGGTTTCGGCCCAATCCTATGGGGCCCCGCCCCCGCCCGGCGCCCCGGTTTCCCCCGGGGCGGTACGAAGCCTTCGCGCGGGCCGGTTTCCGCTCCGCGGCGGGGCCGCCTGCGGCGGCTTGTACGGAGCCCCGAGCCCGTGCCCGGCTGCCGGGCGGCCGCTGCGCGGGGCGAAGTCCCCTACCCGCCCTTCCACCGTTCCCCGGGCTGCGCCCGGACCCCCGGGGGCTCCGGGGGCCGGCCCCGGGAACGGCGGGTCCCCCGGCGCGGGGCGGTACCGCGCCGGTGCCTCCACTACCTCATGGCGTCTGGGATGCCGCCGCCGCGGCGGCGGTCTCCGCCGCGAGCTCCGCCGTGATGTCCGCCGGCCGCCGCCAGCCGCGCTCGCCGCGGGCCAGCAGCCATGCCGTGGCCTCCTGCGGAGGCATCGCGGCGGCGACCAGCCAGCCCTGGACCGCGTCGCAGCCCAGGTCCCGGAGCCGCTCCCACGTCTCGTCGTCCTCGACGCCCTCCGCGACGACCAGCAGGCCGAGGGAGTGGGCGAGGTCGACCGTGCAGCGGACGATCTCCGCGTCCTGGGCGTCCACGGCGAGTCGCGCCACGAACGACCGGTCGATCTTCAGTTCGCTGACGGGCAGCCGCCGCAGGTGGACGAGCGAGGAGTAGCCCGTGCCGAAGTCGTCCAGGGACATCTTGACGCCGTGGCCGGTCAGCCCCGCCATCGTGTCGGCGGCCCGCTGCGGGTCCTCCAGCAGGACGTGTTCCGTTATTTCCAGCTGGAGCCCGCTCGCCGGGACCCCGTGCCGGGCGAGGCGCGCGGCCACGGCGCCCGCGAAGCCGGGGGTGTGGACGTCGCGCGGCGACACGTTGACGGCGACCGGGACCTTGAGGCCCTGGGCCCGCCACCGGGCGACCTGCGCGAGCGCGGTCTCCAGTACGTATTCCGTCAGGTGCGGCATCAGGCCGGAGGTCTCGGCGATCGCGATGAACTCGTCCGGGGGGACCCGCCCGCGCTCCGGGTGCACCCAGCGCACCAGTGCTTCGAGCCCGGCCACCTTGCCGTCGAAGCAGACCTTCGGCTGGTAGTGCAGTTCCACATCGCCCGCGTCCAGCGCCCTGCGCAGGTCGCCCAGCAGGCCGAGCCGGTCGGGGGTGTTGCTGTCGCGCTTGGACTCGTAGACCTCGACTCCGGTCCGGTCCCGCTTCGCCTGGTACATGGCGACGTCGGCGCGGCGCAGCAGTCCCTCCGCGTCCAGCGCGTGGTCGGGGAAGACGGCGAGGCCGGCGCTGGCCTCCAGGACCAGGGTCAGGCCGTCCAGGTCGAGGGGGGAGCTGAGTTCGGCGACGAGGTTGCGGGCGATCCGCTGGGCGCTGGTGGTGGAGTCGGCGACGGGCAGGAGGACGGCGAACTCGTCGCCGCCGAGCCGGGCCGCCTCGGCGTCCGGGGGCAGGGCCTGGCGCAGCCGGTCCGCTATCTGGAGGAGGAGGCGGTCTCCGGCGAGGTGGCCGAGGGTGTCGTTGACGGCACGGAAACGGTCCAGGTCGATCAGGACCAGCGCCGCGCGGTTGCCGGAACGTTCGGCCTGGTCGAGGGCGCTCCGGGCGCGCTCCAGCAGCCACTGGCGGTTCGGGAGTCCGGTGAGCGGGTCCCGCAACTGCTCTTCGGCGCGGGCGCGGGCGATCCACAGGGTGGAGTCCAGGGCGATCAGCGGTACGGCGAACAGCGGCAGCAGCACCGGCTGCGATTCGGCGACCACGCAGATCAGCGGGGCGATGCCGAGGAGCGCGACGGCGACCAGCGCCTGGCGCAGCAGCGCGGTACGGGCGACCGTGGGCAGTCCCCCGCCGCTCGGGGCGAGGGCGAGCCACAGCAGGACGCGGGTGACGAGCAGGTAGGCGAGGGCGACCAGGATGACCTCGGGGACCGCGTCGAGCTCCCAGCCGGTGGGCAGCCACGGGGCCTCGACGGAGGGCGACTCGCCGAACGCGGCGAGGACGAGGGCGCCCGCGCCGATGCCGAGGACGTCGGTGGCTCCGTGCAGCAGGCCCTGGCGCCAGCGGTGCCTGCGGGCGGCGCCGACGAGGGAGACCACGGCGAGGGAGACCAGGCCTGCGGGGACCCATCCGTAGAGGATGAGGACGCCGAGGGTGAGGGCAGCGCCCGATCCGGTGCCGCCCCACCACCGGTCGCGGCCGAGGGCGACGAGGTGGCCGACGATGATGCCGGTGAGCAGGGCGAGCGCCCAGCCGACCGGGCCGCCGGGGAACAGGGCGTGACGGCTGGTCAGTGCGGTGACGATGCCGACGCCGAGCACGACGGCGGCGAGACCGACGATGGCGAGGGGCAGCACGGTGCCGCGATCCGGCCGGCCCGCGCCCACGCCGGTGTCGAGCGGTCGTGATTGCGGTGTCCTGGAACCCAGGACACCGAGCCGGCCCGTCCGCATGGACGGGAAGTCCCCGCCGAAATCTGGTGACGGGTCGGCGCTTTCGGTGGGTTTCATGCCCGTCCCTCTCACAGCCGGCGATGCCGATGCCACGCGATGGCCCCGATGCCGTGCCATCACGGCTGGAAACGCGTCAAGCAGCCGTGCACGACAGGCGCACCCCTCAACAGTAGGACGCGGGAGGCGCCCAGGGGCAGCGGTCGGCGGCGGTTGCCCGAATACGACCCAGCCATCCTCATCAGTACGGTATCCGCCGAACGGGTGAGTTTGGACCAGGCCCACCGGCCGCCCGTCCGATGATCCGACAGGTCCCGGGCCCGCCACCAGCCTTGTACCGGCCTCTCGGGGAGCCGGTACCGGCCGTGGCCCCACCGGTGCCACCGCCGGCCGCGCCCGGCGCGCGCCCGCTCGTACGGCCGCACGCCACGCATCCGTTCGCCTTCGCTACTCCGCTCCGGCGTCGCCGTCCACCGGGAGCGCGGCCGCGCGCGCCGCGTCGGGGCCCTCCTCCAGCAGGACGGCGAATCCGGCGTCGTCGAGGATGGAGAGCTTCAACTGCACGGCCTTGTCGTACTTCGATCCGGGGTTGTCGCCGACCACGACGAAGGAGGTCTTCTTCGAGACGGATCCGGTCACCTTGGCGCCGCGGCTCTGCAGGGCCTCCTTGGCGCCGTCCCGCGTGTGGCTCTGCAAAGTCCCGGTGACCACGACGGTCAGCCCCTCCAGCGGGCGCGGCCCCTCGTCCTCCCCGGAACCCTCCTCCTCCATCCGGACGCCGGCCGCCCGCCACTTGCGCAGGATCTCCTGGTGCCAGTCGACGGCGAACCACTCCTTGAGGGAAGCGGCGATGATCGCGCCGACCCCGTCGGTGGCGGCCAGTTCCTCCTCCGTCGCCTGCTCGATCCGCTCGATGGAGCGGAACTCGCGGGCCAGCGCCTCCGCCGCGACCGGGCCGACGTGCCGGATCGAGAGGCCGTTGATGATGCGGGCGAGCGGACGGTCCTTGGCGGCGGCGATGTTCTCCAGCATCGACAGGGCGTTCTTCTTCGGCTCGCCCTTCTGGTTGGCGAAGACCGTGACGATCTTCTCCTCGCCGGTCTTCGGGTCCCGCTTGGGCAGGCCGCTGTCCGGGTCGAGCACGTACGCCTTGATGGGCAGGAGCTGCTCGATGGTGAGGTCGAAGAGATCGCCCTCGTCCCGCAGCGGCGGCTCGGCCGGCTCCAGCGGGTGGGTGAGCGCGGCCGCCGCCACCGCGCCGAAGTTCTCGATGTCCAGACACTGGCGGCCACCGAGGTAGAAGAGCCGCTCGCGCAACTGCGCGGGACACGTCTGCCCGTTGGGGCAGCGCAGGTCGATGTCGCCCTCCTTCATCGGCCGCAGCGGCGTCCCGCACTCCGGGCACTCGGCGGGCATGACGAACTCCCGCTCGCTGCCGTCCCGCAGGTCGACCACCGGCCCGAGGATCTCGGGGATGACGTCGCCGGCCTTGCGCAGCACGACGGTGTCCCCGATGAGCACGCCCTTGGCCTTGACGACCTCCTGGTTGTGCAGGGTCGCGAACTCCACCTCGGAGCCCGCCACCGTCACCGGCTCCACCTGCGCGTACGGGGTCACGCGCCCGGTGCGGCCCACGCCGACCTTGATGTCGATCAGCTTGGAGTTGACCTCCTCGGGCGCGTACTTCCAGGCGATGGCCCAGCGCGGGGCGCGCGCGGTCGAGCCGAGCCTGCCCTGGAGGGAAATCTCGTCGAGCTTGACGACGACGCCGTCGATCTCGTGCTCCACCGAGTGGCGGTTCTCGCCGAAGTACACGATGAAGTCGCGGACCTCGGCGAGCGTGGAGACCACCTTGTTGTGCTGGGCGGTGGGCAGGCCCCACTCGTGCAGCAACTCGTAGGCCTGCGACTGGTTCTCGATCTCGAAGCCCTCGCGGGCGCCGATGCCGTGCACGACCATGTGCAGCGGACGGCTCGCGGTGACCTTCGGGTCCTTCTGGCGCAGCGAACCGGCCGCCGCGTTGCGCGGGTTCGCGAAGGGCTTGCCCTCGGCCTCGACGAGCCGGGCGTTGAGCTCCTCGAACTTCTCCATCGGGAAGTAGACCTCGCCGCGGATCTCGACCAGGGCGGGGATCCGGTCGCCCTTCAGCCGGTCGGGGATGTCGGCGATGGTGCGGACGTTGGGCGTGATGTCCTCGCCCGTGCGGCCGTCGCCGCGGGTGGCGGCGCGGGTCAGACGGCCGTTCTCGTAAGTGAGGTTGACGGCGAGGCCGTCCACCTTCAGCTCGCACAGATAGTGGTAGTCGGAGGTGCCCGCGTCCCGGGCCACGCGCTCGGCCCAGGCCGCCAGCTCCTCGTCGTCGAAGGCGTTGTCGAGGGAGAGCATCCGCTCGCGGTGCTCCACGGAGGCGAAGTCCGTCTCGTACGCCCCGGCCACCTTCTGGGTGGGCGAATCGGGCGTGCGCAGCTCCGGGTACTGCTCCTCCAGCGCTTCCAGCGAGCGCAGCAGCTTGTCGAACTCGGCGTCGCTGACGACCGGCTGGTCGTTCACGTAGTACCGGAAGCGGTGCTCCTCGACCTGCTCGGCGATCAGCGCGTGCTGCTCGCGCAGTTCCGCCGGTACGGCCGAATCGCTGCCCTGCTTCTGTTCGGCTGCCATGCCGTGTCCTCCCGTGACCCGTCTCGATCCATCACTCAGGGTTGTCGGCGAGCGACCTCGCCGCCCTGACGCAGTGCGCCTGAACCGCCCGTGCGTAGGCGGGCGAAGCGCCCGCCAGACCGCACGAAGGGGTGACCACGACGGACTCCGCCAGAGTCCCCGGGGTCAGCCCCAGCCTGCGCCAGAGCTTCCTGACACCCATGACGCTACCGCCCGGGTCCGACAACGGGCCGTCGGTCCCCGGCACCACTCCGGCGAAGAGTTTCATGCCGGCTTCGACCGCTTCCCCGATGGCGTCATCCTCGCGCTCGGTGAGCAAGGAGAAATCGAACGACACGCCCGAGACCCCGGCGCGCCGCAGCAGTCCGAAGGGCACCTCGGGGGCGCAGGAGTGGACGATGACCTCTCCGTCGTGGACGGCGAACAGCTCGCGCAGCGTCCCCTCGACGACCTGCCGGTCGACGGCGCGGTACGTGCGGTAGCCGCTGGCGGAGCGCACCCGGCCGAGCAGGACGGCGGTGAGCGAGGGCTCGTCGTACTGGAGGACGATCTCGGCGCCGGGGATCCGCTTGCGGACGTCGGCCAGGTGCTCGCGCACCCCCTCCGCGAGGGACCCGGCCAGGTCCCGGCAGGCGCCCGGGTCCTGGAGGACGGCCTCGCCGCCGTGCAGCTCGAGGGAGGAGGCCAGCGTCCACGGCCCGACGGCCTGGACCTTGAGCCGGCCCTCGTACCCCTGGGTGAACTCCTCCAGGGCGTCCAGGTCCTCGCCGAGCCAGGAGCGGGCCCGCTTGCTGTCGCGGCCGGGGCGGTCGCTGATCCGCCAGCCGCTGGGCTCGACGTGCGCGTACATGTCCACGAGCAGCCCGAGGGACCGGCCGATCATGTCCGAGCCGGGGCCCCGGGCGGGCAGCTCGGCGAGGTACGGGAACTCCTCGAAGGAGCCGGTGACGGTCTTGGCGGCCTCGCGGGCGTCGCCGCCGGGGAGCGAGCCGATCCCGGTGGCTCCGCCGGTGCGGCTCGCGCTCATCGGCCGGGCCTGACGGTGAGGTCGCTGACCACGGCGTCGCGGGGCAGGTCGACGGCCATCACGATGGTGGTCGCGACGGACTCGGCGTCGATCCAGTCGGCGGCGTCGTAGGCCTCGCCCTCCTGCGAGCGGACCTTGGCCTGCATGGGGGTGGCGGTGCGGCCGGGGTAGACGGAGGTGACGCGGATGCCGTTCTCCTTCTCCTCCGCACGGAGCGAGTCGGCCAGCGCCTTCAGCCCGTGCTTGGAGGCGGCGTAGGCGCTCCATTCGGCGTGGGCGGCGAGTCCGGCGCCGGAGTTCACGAAGACGATGGTGGCGTGCGAGGCCCGCAGGGTGGGCAGCAGCAGCCGGGTGACCTCGGCGGGGGCGATGAGGTTGACGTTGAGCTGCTGGTGCCAGGTCTTGGGGCGCAGCTCCCCCACCGGGCCGAGGTCCACGATGCCGGCGATGTGCAGGAGCGAGTCGATCCGCTCCGGGATCGCCTGCTTGGAGAAGGCCCACGACAGCCGGTCGGGGTCGGCGAGGTCTCCGACGAGCGCGCTCGATCCGGGGTACCGGTCGGTGAGCTGCCGGGCGCGGGCGGCGTCGCGGGCGAGGAGGACGAGGTCGTCGCCGCGGGCGTGCAGCCGCGCCGCGACGGCGGCACCGATGCCGGAGCCGGCGCCGGTGATGAGATGAGTAGGCATGCCGCCATGCTCGCACCCCGGCCCGGCCGCCCGGCCCCACCCGCCCCGAACCCCGGCGGGGGCGTCCCGGCGATCGGCTACAGCCCCGCCGCCTCGCGGAGGGCCGCCGCGGTCTTCGAGGCGTCGTAGTCCGCGGGGACGCCGTCGACGAGGATGATGTCGCCCGCGATGTGATCGGCGCGCAGCGGGATCAGGGCCTGGTACGGGGCGGAGGCGTACCAGGCGCGGGCCCCCTCCAGGTCGGGGAAGGCGATCATGACGATCGTGCCGGGCCAGCTGCCCTCCACGACCTCCACTTCGCGGCCGTGGACGAGGAAGCGGCCCTCGAAGGGGTCCATGGTGGCCTGGATCTCCTCGATGTAGCGGAGGATGTCCTCGTTCATGGTCTCGGGGCGTATGTGGGCGATGGCGTAGGCGGTCATCTCCGGCCTCTTCTTCCGTACGGGATCGGCTTGTTGATCCGATCCTGCCCGCCGGTGGCCCCGGAGTCGATTACCTTCGGGGTCATCGGTGCGCCGAACGCACCGCCGGAGCATCAAGGGCGGGCGAGAGCGGTCGAGTCGGGCTGGAAGGTGCGCCGGTAGGCGATCGGCGAGATGCCGAGTGCGGAACGCATGTGCTGGCGCAGCGAGTTCGCCGAGCCGAAGCCGGAGCGGTGGGCGACCAGGTCGACGGGGAGGTCACTGGATTCCAGCAACTGGCGCGCCACTTCCAGGCGTTGGCCGGTGAGCCACTGCACCGGGGTCATGCCGACCTCGTCGCGGAAGCGCCGGGTGAAGGTGCGCAGGCTCATCCGGGCGTGGGCGGCCAGCTCGGCCAGGGCGATCGGCTCTCCGAGGCGCTCCAGGGCCCAGGCCCGGGTGGCGGTGGTGGTGGCGACGGTGGGTTCGGGGACGGGGCGGTCGATGTACTGGGCCTGGCCGCCGTCCCGCCACGGCGGTACGACGCACAGCCGCGCGGCACGGTTGGCGACGGCCGTGCCGTGGTCCCGGCGGATCATGTAGAGGCAGAGGTCCACGCCGGCGGCGACCCCGGCGGAGGTCAGGATGTCCCCGTCGTCGACGAAGAGCACGTCCTCGTCGAGCTTGACGCGCGGGAAGGCCCGCTGGAAGGCGGGCGCCTTGATCCAGTGCGTGGTGGCGGGCCGGCCGTCGAGCAGGCCGGCGGCGGCGAGCACGTAGGTGCCGGTGCAGATCGACACCAGCCGGGTGCCGGGGCGGATCACGGCGAGGGCGTCGGCGAGCGGCCGGGGCAGGGGTACGCCCTGCTCCAGGGCCATCATGACGTTGGCCGGCGGGATGATCACCGTGTCGGCGACCGCGAGGGCCTCGGGCCCCGCCGAAACCCCGACCGTGAAGCCCGCGTCGCTGGCCACGGGCTGCCCGTCGACGGTGCAGACGGTCACCTCGTAGAGCGGCTTTCCCGAGTCGTCGACGGCGTTGCCGAACACCCGGGACGGCATCCCGAGCTCGAACGGGGGGACGCCTTCGAGGGCGAGTACGGCGATGCGGTGCATGGCCAGATCCTGTCACAGGGTGGCCGTACGGCCAACACCATGGCATCGCTCCGGAGCCGAAGCTGGTCCGGCAGCAGCACCGGACACACCTGACACAGGTGAAACACCCGAGGAGAAACACATGCGCGCCATCGTCGTCAGCCAGTGGGGCGGACCCGAGGTACTCACCGAGACCGAGCTGGACCGGCCGGAGCCGGGCATGGGCGAGATCCTGGTGAGGGTCCACGCGGCCGGGGTGAACCCGGTGGACTGGAAGACCCGGGCCAGCGGCGCCCTCATCCCCTGGGGCCGGGTCCCGGCCGTCGGCTGGGACGTGTCCGGCACGGTCGAGGCCGTCGGCCCGGGCGTGACGGTGTTCCAGCCCGGCGACGAGGTCTTCGGCATGCCGCGGTTCCCTGTCCAGGCGGGCGGCTACGCCGAGTACGTGACGGCCACGGCCCGGCACTTCGCCCGCAAGCCGGAGACGCTCGACCACGTCCAGGCGGCGGCCCTGCCGCTGGCCGCGCTCACCGCGTGGCAGGCGCTGACCGACACCGCCGGCGTGCGGCCGGGGCAGCGGGTGCTCGTACACGCTGCGGCCGGGGGCGTCGGACACTTCGCCGTCCAGATCGCCAAGGCGCTCGGCGCGTACGTGATCGGCACCGCCAGTGCCGCCAAGCACGAGATGCTCCGCTCGCTCGGGGCGGACGACCTGATCGACTACCGGACCACCGACTTCGAGGACGCGGTGTCTGAGGTCGACGTGGTGATCGACGCCATCGGCGGCGACTACGGGGCGCGCTCCCTGAAGGTGCTGCGGCCCGGCGGACACCTGATCACATTGAACGGCCCGGACGACGTACCGGCCGACGCGGAGGGCTTCCGCACCGGCTGGACGCTCGTCGAGCCGGACTACGCGGGCCTTAAGGCGATCGCCGCCCTGGTCGCGGAAGGCAGGCTCCGCCCGGTGATCGACACGGTCCTGCCCCTGTCGGAGGCGGCGAAGGCCCACGAGATCGGCGAGCAGGGCCGGACCACCGGCAAGATCGTCCTGACGGTGGTCCGACCGAGCGGCCCGACGGAGGCCTGACGCCGGCCCGACCGCTCAGACGGAGGCCGCGGTCGCCCGGGTGGTCGCGGAGATCGTGGCCGAGCCCACCACGCGGGTGCCGTCGTAGAGGACGATCGCCTGGCCGGGGGCCACGCCCCGGACCGGCTCGCCGAAGCGGACGCGCAGTTCGCCCTCCACCAGCTCCGCGAAGACCTCGGTCTCGCCGCCGTGGGCGCGCAGCTGCGCGGTGTACGTGCCCGGGGCGGCGGCGGTGGATCCGCACCAGCGGGGGCGGATCGCGGTGAGGGCGGTGACGTCCAGGGCCTCGACGGGGCCGACGGTGACGGTGTTGTTCACCGGGGAGATGTCGAGGACGTAGCGCGGCTTGCCGTCGGGGGCCGGGTGGCCGATCCGCAGGCCCTTGCGCTGGCCGATGGTGAACCCGAAGGCGCCCTCGTGGGTGCCGACCTTCTCGCCGGTGGCCTCGTCGACGATGTCGCCCTCGGCCTTGCCGAGGCGGTTCGCCAGGAAGCCCTGGGTGTCTCCGTCGGCGATGAAGCAGATGTCGTGACTGTCGGGCTTCTTCGCGACGGCCAGGCCCCGCTCCTCGGCCTCGGCGCGGATCTCTTCCTTGGTGGTGAGGGTGTCGCCGAGCGGGAACAGCGCGTGGGCGAGCTGCTTCTCGTCGAGCACGCCGAGGACGTACGACTGGTCCTTGGCCATGTCGGAGGCGCGGTGCAGCTCGCGCGTGCCGTCCTCGTTCAGGACGACCGTGGCGTAGTGGCCGGTACAGACGGCGTCGAAGCCGAGGGCGAGGGCCTTGTCGAGCAGCGCCGCGAACTTGATCTTCTCGTTGCAGCGAAGGCAGGGGTTCGGGGTGCGCCCGGCCTCGTACTCGGAGATGAAGTCCTCGACTACGTCCTCGCGGAACCGCTCGGCGAGGTCCCAGACGTAGAAGGGGATGCCGATGACGTCGGCGGCGCGGCGGGCGTCGCGGGAATCCTCGATCGTGCAGCAGCCGCGGGCCCCGGTCCGGAAGGACTGCGGGTTCGCGGAGAGGGCGAGGTGGACACCGGTCACGTCGTGCCCGGCTTCGACGGCGCGGGCGGCGGCGACGGCGGAGTCCACACCGCCGGACATGGCGGCCAGGACGCGGAGGGGGCGGGGGACGCTCGGCAGGTTCTCAGTCATAGCACCGTCCAGGGTACGGGGGAACCGCGCGGGCTCACAGCGCGTTCTCGGTGGCAGGGGGTGGATCACATGGGGAGCACGAGCGACAAGGGCGGTACGGGCAACAAGGGACGGCCCGGGCGGACCCGCCGGGTGGTGCTGTTCGGCGGGCTCGGGGTGGTGGCGGCCGCGGCGATCGCCGGGCGCGATGAGATCGGGCGGGCCTGGTGGCTGGTGCCCGGGGTGTCCAAGCCGCGGCAGGACGGCGACCTGGACCACGCGGGGGCCTCCTGGACGGCGGCCTCTCCGGCGAACTGGCGGCTGGCGGACCGGCCGGCGGACTACCGGGTGGACCGGATCGTGGTGCATGTCACCCAGGGCGGCTTCAAGTCCTCGGTGGACGCCTTCAAGAATCCGTTCCACCGGGCGTCGGCGCACTACATAGTCGGCCAGGACGGCCACATCGAGCAGATGGTGCGCGAGCTCGACGTCGCCTTCCACTCGGGCAACCGCTCCATGAACGAGCGCAGCGTCGGCATCGAGCACGTCGGCTTCGTGGACCGGCGACAGGACTTCACGGACGCGATGTACGCGGCTTCGGCGCGGCTCGCCGCCGACGTGTGCAGGCGCTACGGCATACCCGCCGACCGCAAGCACTTCCTCGGCCACTCCGAGGTGCCGGGAGCCGACCACACGGACCCCGGCCGCCACTGGGACTGGGACCGCTACCTCCGCATGGTCAACGAGGCCGGCGCCTCGAGCGCCCGGCAGGCGTAGGCCTGCCGGGCGCCCTAGCTGAGGCCCGCCTAGCTGAGGCCCGCCGTACGGGCGCGGGCGACGGCCGGCCCGATGGCGGCGGCGACCGCGTCCACGTCGGCCTGCGTGGAGGTGTGGCCGAGGGAGAAGCGCAGGGTCCCCCGGGCCAGGCGCGGGTCGGTGCCGGTGGCCAGCAGCACGTGGCTGGGCTGCGCCACGCCGGCCGTGCAGGCGGAGCCGGTGGAGCACTCGATGCCCTGGGCGTCGAGCAGGAGCAGCAGGGAGTCCCCCTCGCAGCCCGGGAAGCTGAAGTGGGCGTTGGCGGGGAGCCGGCCGGCCGGGTCGCCGCCCAGGACGGCGTCGGGGACCTCGTGGAGCACGGCGGCGACGAGCCGGTCGCGCAGGGCGCCGATCTCGGTGGCGAACCGCTCGCGCCGCTCGGCGGCGAGGACGGCGGCCACCGCGAAGGCGGCGACGGCCGGGACGTCGAGGGTGCCGGAGCGCACGTGCCGCTCCTGGCCCCCGCCGTGCAGGACGGGTACGGGGCTCTGGTCGCGGCCGAGCAGCAGCGCGCCGATCCCGTACGGCCCGCCGACCTTGTGGCCGCTCACGGTCATCGCGGCGAGGCCGCTGTCGCCGAAGCGGACGTCGAGCTGGCCGAAGGCCTGGACGGCGTCGGAGTGCAGCGGGATGCCGTACTCGCGTGCGACGGCGGCGAGTTCGGCGACCGGCATCACGGTGCCGATCTCGTTGTTGGCCCACATGACGGTGGCCAGCGCGATGTCGTCGGGGTCGCGCTCGACCGCCTCGCGGAAGGCCTCGGGGTGCACGCGCCCGTAGCGGTCCACGGGCAGGTACTCGACCTGCGCCCCTTCGTGCTCGGCGAGCCAGTGCACGGCGTCGAGGACGGCGTGGTGCTCCACGGGGCTGGCCAGGACGCGGATCCGGGCGGGATCGGCGTCGCGGCGGGCCCAGTAGAGCCCCTTGACGGCGAGGTTGTCGGCCTCCGTGCCGCCGGCGGTGAAGACCACCTCGCTCGGACGGGCCCCGAGTGCGTCGGCGAGGGCCTCGCGGGCCTCCTCGACGGTGCGGCGGGCGCGGCGGCCGGCGGCGTGCAGGGAGGACGCGTTGCCCGTGACGGCGAACTGCGCGGTCATCGCCGCAGCGGCCTCCGGCAGCATCGGGGTGGTGGCGGCGTGGTCGAGGTAGGCCATGATCCCCCGATTCTACGAGCCCCCCGCACCCCCGCTTCCCCGCCGGTGCCTTACGGCTCCCTGACGAGGCCCGCCCCCCTCCCGGCGGCCCGCCGCGGGGGTCGCAGCCGCCTGCGTGGCGCTGCGCGGGCGGAGGTCCCCTACCCTCCCTTCCACCGTTCCCAGGGCTCCGCCCTGACCCGTCGGGCCCCGGGCTGCACCCGAGGCCCTGGGGCTCCGCCCCAGACCCCGGCAACGGGTCCGGGTGGAGCCCGGGGAACGGGCGAAGGGCGGGTAGGGGACCTCGCCCCGCAGGGTCAACGCACCCGCACCCGCCCACCGGCCCCGCGCCGGGACGGCGGTGGCGAGCACCCCGCCCCAGCCGCCACCGGACGGAGTCCGGCGCAGCGGTGCGAGCGCCGCGTCAAGAGGAGGCGGCAACCACCCGCGGAGCGCTCGCCAGCTGGCGGGACTGGGCCACCAGGCGGTCCGCCGAGTCCCAGACCTCCGCGTCCTCCTCCAGGAAGCCGCCCGCCAGGTTCCGCGTGGTGATCGACACCCGGAGCGGGCCGGGCGCCGGACGGTGGCGGATGTGGGTGGTGAGTTCCACCGTCGGGGTCCAGCCGAGCAGGCCGAGGTCGAAGGAGGTCGGCGGGAGCGCGTCCACCGCCAGGAGGAGGGAGAAGGGGTCCGCGTCGCGGCCGTCCGCGAGCTCGAACCAGGACCGCATCTCCCCCTTGCCCGAGGGCTGTCCGACGGCCCAGCCGGCCGTCGCCGGGTCCAGGCGGAGCCGGAGCCGGTCCACGATGGCGGAGCTGCCGGGGATCGGGGCCGGGCCGGCCTCGGGGCCGAGGCAGTCCTCGTAGGCGGGGATCGCGGGCGGGAGGGCCGTGGTGTGGACGGAGTCCGGGAGCGCGGCGAGATCCCCGTAGGAGGCGAGGACGCGGATCCGCTCGATCTCGGCGCCGCTCTCGTCGAACTGGAAGAGGGAGGCCTGCCCGGTGGAGAGCGTACGGCCGACCCGTACCACCTCGGTGCGGATCACGGCGGGGCCGGGGACCGACGAGGTCAGGTAGTGCGCGGAGACCGTGAAGGGGTCCGGGTGCGGCAGGGCCGACGACAGGGCGCGGCCGACGAGGGCCAGCAGGTATCCGCCGTTGACGGCGGTGATGATCGTCCACCCGGCGGAGAGGTCCGCGTCGTACACACCGGGCTCGCCCGCACGGGCGGTGACGGTGGTGTCGCGGTCGAACTCGCTGTCGCCGATGGAGGCCTTGGCAGCTGCGTGTGACATGGAACGACCGTACACCCGAACCCTACTAAGCGGTAGCTTTGTTCGATGTGGTGACGGCGACGACGGCTACGGCCACGGTGACGACGGCTACGCCTACGGCTCCTCCGCCACCGACGAGCGGCGGTTCCACGCGAGCGGTGCCCGCCAGTGGTAGCGGATGGCGAGCAGCCGCAGCACGAAGGTGGTGACGATCGCCAGGCCCGTCGTGAGGGCGTTGAGGTTGTCGAAGCTGATGAACAGCGCCACCATCGAGGCGCCGATGACGGCCGGAACGGCGTACATCTCGCGGTCGCGCAGCAGCGAGGGCACCTCGTTGACGAGGACGTCGCGCAGGACGCCGCCGCCGACGGCGGTCGCCAGGCCGAGCGCGGCCGAGGCGGTGAGGCCGAGCCCGTACTCGTAGGCCTTGGTCGTGCCCGTCACGCAGAAGAGCCCGAGGCCGGCCGCGTCGAAGACGTTGATCGCGCGGTTGATGCGCTGGACCTCGGGGTGCAGGAAGAAGACCAACGCGGCGGCGATCAGCGGTGTGACGAAGAACCCGAGATCGCTGAAGGCGGCGGCGGGGGTGGCGCCGATGACGATGTCGCGGAACAGGCCGCCGCCGAGGGCGGTGACGAGCGCGAGGACGACGATGCCGAAGACGTCGAAGTTCTTGCGTACGGCGAGCAGGGCGCCGGCCGTGGCGAAGACGAAGATGCCCGCGAGGTCCAGTCCGTGCTGGACTCCGGGCGGGAAGAGATCGTGGAGCACGGGGTCATTCTGCCGGTCGCCCGCGGCGTGCTCGAACGTGTGTGGCGCGGCCCCGGCTCCGAAGGGGCGGCAGGACCCTGCCGGGGCCGGGCCGCACCCGTGGGGCCCCGAACCGTGGCCGGGTGCGGCGCCGCCGTCAGGGGCTCCGCCCCGTCAGGGCTCCGCCCCCGAACCCCCGCGCCTCAAACGCCGGCAGGGCCGACTTCACCCGGAGGCGCCGCGAACGGTCGGCGGGCGCGGCCGAGCCGCCCGGCGCCGCCCGAGTCCGAGTCGGGCGGCGGGGGGCGGCCGCGTCAAGCCGTCAGGGCCTCAGACCGTCGGGCCGGCCACCGCGTCCGCCGCGCCCGGCAGGGCCGGGTCGCCCGGAACCTGGTCGGGGGCGTTCTCCGGGTGGTGGCAGGCCACCTGGTGGCCGGTCTTCAGCGCGAGCAGCGGGGGCTCCTGCGTGGTGCAGACCTGGGTGGCCTTCCAGCACCGGGTGTGGAAGCGGCAGCCGCTCGGCGGGGAGATCGGGGAGGGCACGTCCCCCTTGAGCAGGATGCGGCCGCTCTTCGCTCCGCGCCGGCGCGGATCCGGCACCGGGACGGCCGACATCAGGGCCGTGGTGTACGGGTGCATGGGCGCCGTGTACAGGGACTTGTTGTCCGCGAGCTCGACGATCTTGCCCAGGTACATGACCGCGATCCGGTCCGACACGTGCCGGATGACCGACAGGTCGTGGGCGATGATCACGTACGTGAGGCCGAGCTCCTCCTGGAGGTCGTCCAGCAGGTTGACCACCTGGGCCTGGATGGAGACGTCCAGGGCCGAGACCGGCTCGTCGGCCACGACGAGCTTCGGCTTCAGGGCCAGTGCGCGGGCGATGCCGATGCGCTGGCGCTGGCCGCCGGAGAACTCGTGCGGGTAGCGGTTGTAGTGCTCCGGGTTGAGGCCCACCAGGGAGAGGAGGCGCTGGACCTCCGCCTTGAGGCCGCCTTCCGGCTCGACTCCCTGGAGCTTGAACGGGGCGCTGACGATGGTGCCCACCGTGTGCCGCGGGTTCAGCGATCCGTAGGGGTCCTGGAAGATCATCTGCACGTCGCGGCGCATCGGGCGCATGGCGGACACGCTCAGGTGCGTGATGTCCTTGCCCTCGAACTCGACCTTTCCGCCGGTCGGTTCGAGCAGCCGGGTGATCAGCCGGCCCATGGTCGACTTGCCGCAGCCGGACTCGCCGACGATGCCGAGGGTCTCACCGGGGTAGACCTCGAAGTCGATGCCGTCGACGGCCTTCACGGCGCCGGTCTGGCGGCGCAGCAGCCCCTTGGTGATGGGGAAGTGCTTGACCAGGCCGGTCACCTTCAGCAGCGGTTCGGGGGACGAGTCCGCCTGCGCGGGAACCGTGCCCGTTTCCGTCTTCTTCATATCGGTCACAGGTTCGGCGCAATCTCTTCGGTCCAGATCCGGTTCCGCTGCTCCGGGGAGAGGTGGCAGGCGGCCCAGTGCCGGCCGTCGCCCTCCCCGGCTCCGTCGACCAGGGCCAGTTCGGGCCGCTGGGTACGGGTGATGCCGCCCTTGGGCAGGTCGGCGTACGGGCAGCGCGGGTGGAAGGCACAGCCGCTGGGGATGTTGATGAGGCTGGGCGGCGAGCCCTTGACCGGGATGAGGCGGTCGGTCTGGTCGCGGTCGATGCGGGGCATGGAGCCGAGCAGGCCCCAGGTGTAGGGGTGGCGCGGCTCGTAGAAGATCTTCTCGGCGCTGCCGCGCTCGACGCACCGGCCGCCGTACATCACGAGGATGTCGTCGGCCATCTCGGCGACCACGCCGAGGTCGTGCGTGATCATGATGACGGCGGAGCCGAACTCCTTCTGCAGGTCCCGGATCAGGTCCAGGATCTGCGCCTGGACGGTGACGTCCAGGGCGGTGGTCGGCTCGTCGGCGATGAGCAGTTCGGGGTTGTTGACCAGCGACATCGCGATCATCGCGCGCTGGCGCATGCCGCCCGAGAACTCGTGCGGGTAGGAGTCGACGCGCTGCTGGGGCTCCGGGATGCCGACGCGGTCGAGCATCTCGACGGCCCGCTTGCGCGCCGTCTTCTTGTCGACGTCGTGGTGGGTCCGGTAGGCCTCGACGATCTGCTTGCCGACCGAGTAGTACGGGTGCATCGCGGACAGCGGGTCCTGGAAGACCATGGCCATCTTGCGCCCGCGCAGCGTGCGGACGTGGTCCGCGTCGGCCTGTACGAGGTCCTCGCCGTCGAGCACGACCTCGCCGGAGATCTGCGGCCGGTTGCGGACGTGGCCGGTGCGGTGCAGACCCATGATGGCGAGCGAGGTCACCGACTTGCCGGAGCCGGACTCGCCCACGATGCCGAGGGTCTTGCCGCGCTCCAGGTCGAAGGAGAGCCCGTCGACGGACTTGACCAGGCCGTCGTCGGTCGGGAAGTGCACCTTGAGGTCGCGCACCGAGAGGAAGGCCCGGTCCCGGGTCCCGCCCTGCTCGGGCACGAAGGCGGGGGTGGGGGTGGGCGCGGGGGCGGACGCCTCGGCGGACGCGGAAGCGGCGTCCGCGGCCGCGGTGGGGTGGTTCTCGGTCACGTCAGCCTCACGCGCGGGTCGATGACCGCGTACAGCATGTCCACGATCAGGTTGGCCAGCACCACGAAGAGCGCTGAGAGCAGGGTGACCCCCATGATCACCGGGAGGTCTCCCGAGCTGATGGCGGAGACGGCGGCCGTTCCCAGGCCCTGGAAGTTGAAGGTCGTCTCGGTGAGCACCGCGCCGCCGAGGAGTCCTCCGAGGTCGAGGCCGAACATCGTCACGACCGGCGTGAGGGTCGAGCGCAGGGCGTGCTTGCGGATGACCACGCCCTCCTTGAGGCCCTTGGCACGGGCGGTGCGGATGTAGTCCTCGCCGAGGACCTCCAGCATCGTGGCGCGGGTGATGCGGGCATAGGTGGCGGCGAAGAGGAAGGCCAGGGTCACCCAGGGCAGGATCAGGGAGTTGAGCCAGGCCACCGGATCCTCGGTGAGCGGTTTGTAGTTGGAGACGTCCAGCCAGCCGAGGCCGTAGACGAAGATCGCGGGGGCCACCATGCCGGTGAAGAAGATCGGCAGGGACACACCGGCGAGCGCGCCGATCATGACGGTGCGGTCGACCGCGGTGCGGCGTTTGAGCGCCGAGATCACACCGGTGGCCACACCCGCGATCACCCAGATCACGGCAGCGCCGAGAGCGAGCGAGAGGGTGACCGGCATGCGGTCGACCAACGTGTCCCAGACGGGCACCTCGGTCTTGAAGGAGTAGCCGAAGCACGGGGCCGCACAGTGCGTGATCTCGGTGCCGCCGTCGTAGTCCCGGCCCGTGAAGATGCCCTTCATGAAGATCAGGTACTGCTCGGAGACGGGCTTGTCGAAGCCCATCTTCACCCGGATGCCCGCCAGGGCGGTCGCGTTGGTCTCGCGTCCGGCGTACATGAGCGCCGGGTCGCTGCCGGTCAGCTTCGGGACCGCGAAGAAGATGCCGAAGGTGACCGCGGAGACCACCAGCAGCGTTGCGGCGACGTTGAAAAGTCGCCGTATGAGGTAGACGAGCACTGCAGTCGGCCGCTCGGGCCGGCGACCGCCGCCCCTTGTGGGGACGGCAGCCGCCGCCTGCGGCCTTCACCTGCCCTTCGGACTAGCGCATGTGCGGTGAAGGCGAACCAGCTGTGTCTGACGTGCCGCGGGCCCTGGGCCGCCCGGCGGGGCCGGGCGGCCTGGGTTCCCCGGCGGTCGCGACTACTTCATGACGCCGATGGTGGCAAGGTCGATCTTGCCCATCGAGTCGTTGAAGTAGACGTTGGTCAGGCGCGGGTTGTGGTAGACGAAGGCCTTGTCGAAGTTGATCGGCAGGTAGAGGGCCTTCTCCATGATCTTCTGGTTGATCTGCGTGTAGAACGGCGCGGCGGCGTCCGGGGTGGCAGCGGCGGCGGCGGTCTTGAACAGCCCGTTGATCTCCGGGTCGTTCGTCATCGTGTAGTTGTTGTTGCCGTTCTTCAGGATGAACGTGCCGTCGATCAGCGGCTGCAGGAAGCCCGAGCCGGAGTTGTAGTCGGCGCCCCAGCCCATGACGATGATGCCGTAGCCCTTGGCCTTCACGTTCTCGGGCGAACCGATGACGGAAGAGGAGAGCTTGCCGTCGTACTGGTCGATCGTGGCCTTGATGCCGACCTTGTCGAGGGCCGCCTGCAGGGACTCGGCGGACTTGACCTCGGGGGCACGGTTGTTGCGGACCGCGATGGTCGTGGTGAAGCCCTCGGGCTTGCCACAGGCCTTGAGCGCTTCCTTGGCCTTGTCGACCTGCGGCTCGCCCTTGGTCAGGCCGAACGGGTCGTACTTCTTGTCGGAGCCGGGGATGCCGGGCGGCAGCATGTTCGCGCCGAGGTCACCGCTGGTCGGGCCGCCTCGGGCCGTCTGCAGGGACTTCGGGTCGGCCGCGTAGATGACGGCCTTGCGGCACTCGATGTTGTCGAACGGGGCGACGGTCGTCGGGAAGGCGAAGTAGCGGATGTAGCCCGTGAACGGGTTGTCCGCGTTGGCCTTGAGCGCCTCGTCCTTGAGGACCTTGTTCTTGCCGGCGGCCTGCATGCCCGTGCCGTCGACCGCGAGGTCGATGTCACCGGAGAGCAGACGCGAGTCCATGTCGTCCGGGTTGGTGGTCACCGTGAAGCTGACCGAGTCCGGCAGACCCGTACGGATCGTGTCCGTCTTCGGGTCCCAGTTCTCGTTGCGGACGAACTTCGCGCCCTTGCTCGCCGTGAACTCCGCCACCTTGTAAGGACCGGTGGAGACAGGCTTGTTGGTGTAGGTGGCGCCCGTGTCCTTGCCCGCGGGGACCGGGGAGGAGGACGGCATGGCCAGCAGGTACTTGAAGTCCGAGTTGGGGCTCGCCAGGTTGAAGACGATCGTCTTCTCGTCCGGCGTCTGGACGGACTTCAGACCCATCTTGTCCGGGTCGGTGTCCTTGTACGGGCCGGGGTACTTCTGGCCCTGGTCGAGGATGTCGATCAGGTACGTGGGACCGCCGGACAGCACGTCCTGCGCGAAGACGCGCTCGATGCCGTACTTGAAGTCCTTCGAGGTGATCGGCGTGCCGTCCTCGAACTTGACGCCGTCCTTGATCTTGACGGTGTACGTCTTGCCGTCGTTGCTCAGGACCGGGTCGCCCGCGGCGAGGTCCGGGACCAGCTTGGTGCCCGCCTCGCCCGGCTTGCTGTCGTACGCGAACAGCTGGCGGATGTAGAGGCGCTGCAGGTTCCAGACGAAGCCGTAGTAGGCGCGCGCCGGGTCGAGGTAGTCGACGTCCTGGGGGGACCAGAGCTTGAGCTCTCCGCCCTTGGTGGTGGACGGGTTCACGACACCGGTGGTCGCGGCATTGAAGGCCGCGGCGCCGGCGGCCGGCTTGTCCTTGGACGGGGCCTTGGCCTCGTCATCGCCGCCACACGCCGCGGCGGACATCGACAGGGCAGCGACCATCGCGGTGATCGCGAGCGCCTTCTTTCTGCGGATCACGTTGTTCAACCTCCGTTGGTGGGTGACACGATGAAGTGGTTCAGCTGCCCTTGGGGTCGAGTGCGTCACGCAGCCCGTCCCCGAAGAGGTTGAACGCCAGGACGGTGATGAAGATCGCCATGCCGGGAACGACCATGTACATGGGGTCGTCCTGGTAGATGGGGATGGCGTCGGACAGCATCTTTCCCCAGGAGGCCGTGGGCGGCTTGACGCCGGCGCCGAGGAAGCTGAGGGCCGCCTCCGTCAGGATGTTCGTCGGGATGATCAGCGTCGTGTAGACGAGGATCGGCGCGAACAGGTTCGGCAGCAGCTCCTTGATCAGGATGTAGCCGCGGCCGGCTCCGAGGCTGCGCGCGGCCTCGACGTACTCCCGCTCGCGCAGCGAGATCGTCTGGCCCCGCACGATGCGGCCGATGTAGGGCCATCCGAAGAAGCCGATGACGACCACCAGCACGCCCATCCGGACACCCGAACCCGTGAATCCCCACAGGGAGTTGGGAACGACGGAGACCAGCGAGATGGTGAACAGCAGCTGCGGGAAGGCCAGCAGCAGGTCCATGGTGCGGCTGATGACGCCGTCGACCCAGCCGCCGAGGAAACCGGCCAGGGCGCCCAGCAGGCTGCCGAGGACGACGGAGACGAAGGCGGCGAGGAAGGCGACGGTCAGGGAGATGCGGGCGCCGTAGACGATCCGGCTGAACACGTCGCGGCCGTTGGTCGGCTCCACGCCCAGCAGGAAGTCGGAGCTGATGCCACCGAAGGATCCGAGCGGCGTCCCGAACTCCGGGTCGAGCAGATCCTCGTGGAACTCGTTGGGCGGGTGACCCAGCAGGCTCACGATCAGCGGGGCGAAGACCGCCACCAGGATCAGGAGGATCACGACCACGCCGCCCGTCAGCGCGACCTTGTCGCGCCTGAGCCGCATCCAGGCGATGCGGCCGGGCGAGCGGCCTTCGATGGCCTTGGCTGGGACGTCGGCTACGGACACGGGAGCGGGAGTCTCCGCGCTCGTGTCATGCAGTGGTGCCGTCATCGTGGTGGGGACCCCTCTCGGCCGACGGGTGAGCCGGCCCATGCCCGCCGCTGTGGCGGCGTTGGTGCGGAGTGGCGCTCGGAGTGCGAGGTGCGAAGTGCGAGGTGCGAGGTGCGAATGCGTTCTGCGGAACGGGTACTGCTCAGGCCGTGCGTGACGGGCATCGCTGGTGGTGCGCGTGGTGCCGTACGAAACAACAAGCGAAATTCCCGCGACGGGCTCGCCCTTGGAGGACTGACCCGCTCTTGGGTGGGGAGTCTTCATCGGGCGCTCGATCAGCCGCCAGACCCGCAGGTGAATGGATGCGCAACCGTGATCTGAGGGTCGGGTTCCCGTTATCCGGACTTCACTGTCATCTCAGCGGAGCAAGACAGCCTGTTCGGTGCGGAATCGGACATGGCGCCCAACTCAGCCTACGAGCATGCCTATTGGGCGTACATCAGCGTCGAAATCAGGACAACGCAAAGGCCGCACGGAACGACTGTTCCGTGCGGCCTTGGCCCCTATGTCTCAACGAGCGGGACGTCTCAGTAGGCGGGCGCCTGACCCTCGCGGTCGTAGAAGGGGCGGGTCCGCGCCCGCAGCCACATCGCCACCGGATCGTGCTCGTCCGCGAGCGCGACCGTGCACACGGGCACCCCCTCGGGGACCGCGCCGACCGACTGGCGCATCATCTCCCGGACCGATTCCAGGGCGTGCGCGGAGGCGTCGTACAGGTCGAGCCCGACGGCGAGGTACGGGGACCCCAGCGCGGGCTGCACCCAGGCGCGGCGCAGCGAGCGGACGGCGGGCGTGCGGTGCGCGTGCTGCGTGAGCAGCCCGTAGAACTGCGGCAGCTCGATGGCGGGCTCGGACAGCCGCAGCGGGCCGGCCGGCATCCGGTCCAGCCCGGTGGCGATCCGGCGCAGGTCGGCCCAGGGAAGGCCGACGCCGCCGCCCTGGGCGTGCGGATTGAGCCACAGCCCCCAGCGGTCGGGGTAGAGGGCCCGGGCGATGTCCCGGCCGGTGACCACCTCGTACCCGCGGTTCCAGCCGCTGGCGGCCAGCTCCTGCGGGGAGGTCACGCAGGGCGCGTACCCGAGGCCATCGACCTCCATGCCGCCGTACTGGGCTTCGGGGGAGCCGGGCTGCCCCTGCCAGAGGAGCATCCACAGCCGTCCCTCGGCCAGGGCGTGCAGGAGAGACTCGTAGCTCTCGTAGCGCCCGGGAGTCACCTGGCGCAGCATGTGCTCGACCTGCCCGACCGCGGCCGTGCCTGACGCACTCACCCGGTACCCCTCTTCGTCTGTTCGTCCGCCCGTCGTCCACGCGTGTCGGCCACCAGCTTAAGCGTCACTACGGCAGGTAGAAGGGGCGTACGCGCTCACGTATGTAGTCGACGACCGGGTCTTCCGCGGCGTCGAGCAGGATCAACTGCACCGGCCAGGGCGGTGGTACGCGGGTCAGGGCGCGGCCCAGCGCGTCCATCGGGGCGTTTCGCATCCCGGGCTCCCATCCCATCAGGTGGACGCCGACGTAGAGCTCCGGCGTGCCGCCCTCGACGCTGGCGAGGCAGCGGTGCGCGGAGGCGACGACTCCGGTGGCGCGGAACTCCTCCGCGGCGGCGGCCAGGAACGCGACCGGGTCCTCCTGCCAGTCCGGCTCGTAGAGCCGGACCCGGCCACCGGTGGCCGGGCCGTCGAGCGGGCCGCGGCCGGCGCGGCAGAGCTCCGCGACGGCCGGTGGGGGCAGTGGCACCCCGACGGATCCCTCGGGGTTGACCGCGATGCCGAGCTGCGGGGGCAGGCCGCGGGCGAACTCCGTGGCGGGGGCGACGGCGAAGTCCATGCCGGGCCCGGCGCAGGCGCGGAACTGCTCCTCGGAGCTGTAGACGGGCACGTACGCGGCGCCGTCGATGTCCATGGTGGGCAGGCTCAGGCTGTTCACGCCGCCGGGCAGCGGGATCCACAGGTCGCTCCGCCCGAGGACCTCCAGGATCCGCCCCCCGGCCTCCGCCTGTCCGAGCGCCGCCCCGAGCACCTGCTCCAGCTCGTTACCCGGCCACATGTACGTCTCCGCTCGCTCGCCTTGGTCTCCACCCGTGGTTCTCGAGCCGAGATTCCCGGGATCCCCGAGATTAACGGGCGCCCGCGGCACCCCCGCCGGGGGCCGCCCGCGCGGCCGGCCGTACGCAGCCCCTACGACTCCTCGCGCCGCCCCGCCCGGCTTCCGCTAGCGGAAGCCGATCGACGTCAGCCGCGACGCCGCCGGGCGGTCCAGCAGGGTCACCGAGGCGCAGCCGGCCGGCGGGCGGCCCTCCTCGGCCTCGCGCAGCAGCCGGGCCACCGCGCCGCGGTGCCGGGCGAAGGCGTACGCCGACACCCCCCGGCCCCGCGCCGCCTGCCCGGCCCGGGCCTCCTCGGGGGTGGTGTCCAGCAGCACCATGTGCAGCGCGCGGCCGCGCCGCCGGGCCGCCGAGGCCAGCAGCGCCCGGACCCAGCTCTGCGTACCGCAGTCGTGGACCACGGCCGGGGCCCCGGAGCGGAGCACCCGCCACAAGCCCCAGTAGTGCGCGATCCGGACCGCCGGCCGGTACACCGCATAGGGCAGGGCGGCCGGCATCCGGCGCTCCCACCGCTCGCGGGCGTCCTGGGAGTCGATGCCGCCGCCCTCGGCGGCCCGCTTGATCAGGGTGCTCTTGCCTCCGCCGGGCAGCCCGGAGACCACCACGACGTCGCCGTCGGCGAAGCGGAGCCGCCGCGGGCCCTCGGCCCCGCGCAGGTCCCGTACCGCGCCGGGCTCCCCGGCCGCCACCGGGTCCCGTACGAGGCCGCGCTGCGACGGCACGCCGCCGACCGCACCCTCGACGGCGCCGGTGTTCGTCGCCGCCAGTACTCCGAATCTCCGCACAGTGCTCGCCTCCCCCGCGCCGGGTCACCTGGACCCGTTCCCCCTGAGTGTAAAGAGACGGTAATCCGGGGTGTCCGGTTCCGCTCCGCTTCCGCGCCCGTTCCGCTCCGGTTCCGCTCCGCTTGCGGCCCCCCTCCCCCATTCGGCCGCACACCGTGCAATGATGTGCGCCATCTGGACACCTAACTGCATACCGGCCGCTTGAATCCGCGCGGGAGAGTCCCGGCACGCCGCAAGGCGGTGCCCGGGCGCCGAAGGAGCAAGTACCTCCCTTGAATCTCTCAGGCCCCGTACCGCGTGGATGAGGCAGATCTGAAAAGCGAGCCGCGCCACCGCCCGTGAGGGCCCCGGCGACGGTTCCACCCAAGGTGCAAGTCGATGGCCTTCCCCTGGAAGCGGGGAACTCTCGGCGAACCTCTCAGGTTCCGATGACAGATGGGGAGGAACTCCTCCTCGTCATGTCATGCCCTGGGACCCGGGAGCCACACCCATGAGCACTGCCCCCCGCCTGACCGCCCTCGATGCGCTGCACCGTTCCCTCGGTGCGACCATGACCGACTTCGCGGGCTGGGACATGCCCCTGCGGTACGGGAGCGAGCGCGACGAGCACAACGCCGTCCGCACCAGGGCCGGCCTCTTCGACCTCTCCCACATGGGCGAGATCACCCTGACCGGCCCCGAGGCCGTCAAGGTCCTGGACTACGCCCTGGTCGGCAACATCTCCACCGTCGGCGTCGGCCGCGCCCGCTACACGCACATCTGCCGGGAAGACGGCGGGATCCTGGACGACCTGATCGTCTACCGCCTGGGCGAGACCGCGGCCCCCGAGTATCTGGTCGTCGCGAACGCCTCCAACGCCCAGGTCGTCCTGGACGCGATCACCGAGCGCGCCGCCGGCTTCGACGCCGAGGTCCGCGACGACCGCGACGCGTACGCGCTGCTCGCGGTGCAGGGTCCGGAGTCCCCGGGCATCCTCGCCTCCCTCACCGACGCCGACCTGGACGGGCTGAAGTACTACGCCGGTCTGCCCGGCACGGTCGCCGGGGTGCCCGCGCTGATCGCCCGTACCGGCTACACCGGCGAGGACGGCTTCGAGCTGTTCGTCTCGCCCGAGCACGCCGTGGAGCTGTGGCAGGCGCTGACCAAGGCGGGCGAGGGCGTCGGCCTGGTCCCGGCCGGCCTGTCCTGCCGCGACACGCTGCGCCTGGAAGCGGGCATGCCGCTGTACGGGCACGAGCTGACCACCTCCCTGACCCCGTTCGACGCGGGTCTGGGCCGGGTCGTGAAGTTCGAGAAGGAGGGCGACTTCGTCGGCCGCGCCGCCCTGGAGGCCGCCGCCGAGCGCGCCGCCTCCAAGGCGCCCCGCAAGCTGGTCGGCCTGATCGCCGAGGGCCGCCGCGTACCGCGCGCGGGCTTCTCCGTGACCTTCGACGGCCAGGTCGTCGGCGAGGTCACCTCGGGCGCCCCGTCCCCGACGCTGGGCAAGCCGATCGCGATGGCGTACGTCGACGCGGCGCACGCCGCGCCCGGCACCTCCGGCGTCGGCGTGGACATTCGCGGTACGCATGAGGCGTACGAGGTCGTGGCCCTGCCGTTCTACAAGCGGCAGAAGTAGCCCCGCACCCCACCGCACCGCGTCGCACCGCAGGACGGCGCGTCGCGCCGGTCCGCAGGACCACCGTTCGTATCCACTCCCCCGCATCCAGGAGAATCAGGTCATGAGCAACCCCCAGCAGCTGCGTTTCAGCAAGGAGCACGAGTGGCTGTCGGACGCCGTCGACGGCGTCTCGACGGTCGGCATCACGGAGTTCGCGGCCAACGCGCTCGGTGACGTCGTCTACGCCGATCTCCCCGAGGTAGGCGCCACGGTGACCGCGGGCGAGACCTGCGGCGAGCTGGAGTCGACCAAGTCGGTCAGCGACCTGTACTCCCCCGTCACCGGCGAGATCGTCGAGTCCAACCAGGACGTCATCGACGACCCGGCCCTGGTGAACTCGGCTCCGTTCGAGGGCGGCTGGCTCTTCAAGGTGCGCGTCACGGAGGAGCCGGCCGACCTGCTCTCCGTCGACGAGTACGCCAAGCTCACCGCCGGCAACTGACCCAGGGAACCCTGATGTCTGTACTGAACACTCCCCTCCACGAGCTCGACCCGGACGTCGCCGCCGCCGTCGACGCCGAACTCGTGCGCCAGCAGTCCACCCTGGAAATGATCGCGTCGGAGAACTTCGCTCCGGTCGCCGTCATGGAGGCCCAGGGCTCGGTCCTGACCAACAAGTACGCCGAGGGTTACCCCGGCCGCCGCTACTACGGCGGTTGTGAGCACGTCGACGTGGTCGAGCAGATCGCGATCGACCGCATCAAGGCGCTCTTCGGCGCCGAGGCCGCGAACGTGCAGCCCCACTCGGGCGCGCAGGCCAACGCGGCCGCGATGTTCGCGCTGATCAAGCCGGGCGACACGATCATGGGCCTGAACCTGGCCCACGGCGGTCACCTGACCCACGGCATGAAGATCAACTTCTCCGGCAAGCTCTACAACGTGGTCCCGTACCACGTCGACGAGACCGGCGAGGTCGACATGGCCGAGGTCGAGCGCCTCGCCAAGGAGTCCAAGCCGCAGCTGATCGTCGCGGGCTGGTCCGCCTACCCGCGCCAGCTGGACTTCGCCGCCTTCCGCCGCATCGCGGACGAGGTCGGCGCGTACCTGATGGTCGACATGGCGCACTTCGCCGGCCTGGTCGCCGCGGGTCTGCACCCGAACCCGGTGCCGCACGCCCACGTCGTCACCACCACCACGCACAAGACCCTCGGCGGTCCGCGCGGCGGTGTCATCCTGTCGACGCAGGAGCTGGCCAAGAAGATCAACTCCGCGGTCTTCCCCGGTCAGCAGGGCGGCCCGCTGGAGCACGTGATCGCGGCCAAGGCCGTCTCCTTCCTCGTGGCGGCCTCGCCCGAGTTCAAGGAGCGCCAGGAGCGGACCCTGGAGGGCGCGAAGATCCTCGCCGCCCGCCTGGTCCAGGACGACGTCAAGGCCGTGGGTGTGGACGTCCTCACCGGCGGCACCGACGTGCACCTGGTCCTGGTCGACCTGCGCAACTCCGAGCTGGACGGCCAGCAGGCCGAGGACCGCCTCCACGAGGTCGGCATCACGGTCAACCGCAACGCCATCCCGAACGACCCGCGGCCGCCGATGGTCACCTCGGGTCTGCGGATCGGTACGCCGGCGCTGGCCACCCGCGGTTTCGACGCCGAGGCCTTCACCGAGGTCGCCGAGATCATCGCCCAGGCGCTGAAGCCCGCCTACGACGCCGATGACCTCAAGGCGCGCGTCTCGGCGCTCGCCGCGAAGTTCCCGCTGTACCCGACGCTCTAGGCGCCGGCCTGAGAGGGCCCGGCCTTGTTTTGCACAGGGCCGGGCCTCTTTCATGACCAAAGCCCCAGGTGGAGGCGACCTAGTGCCACTGAATCTTCCAATTAATGGCAAATAGGCTCCGGATAAAGGAAAGACCGCACCCCCTGGCAGGACGGACAGCACACCCCATGGACATGAGCGCAGCGAACAAGAAGGGACTCAGTCTCTTCGCCCTGATCATGATCGGGCTCGGCTCGATCTTCGGATCGGGCTGGCTCTTCGGGGCGGGTCAGGCGGCTGCCGTCGCAGGACCCGCGGCGATCATCGCCTGGGTCATCGGTGCCGTCTTCATCGGCATGATCGCCATGTCCTACGCGGAGGTGGGCGCCGCCTACCCGCTGCCCGGCTCGATGGCCCGCTTCGGCACCATCTCGCACGGGCCGGTGCTCGGCTTCATCACCGGCTGGGCGGTCTGGATCGCCATCGCAGCGCTGATCCCGATCGAGTCCATCGCCGGTACGCAGTACATGTCCTCCTGGAACTTCGGCTGGGCCAAGGGCCTGGTCGAGAACGGCGGCCTGACCACCTCCGGCATGGCGATGGCACTGTTCCTGACCGTGGCCCTGTGGCTGGCCTGCTACTGGTCGGTCGCACTGCTCGCCAAGGCGAACAACCTCCTCACCCTGGTCAAGTTCGCCATCCCGGTGCTCGCCGTGATCGCCCTGATCGCCTCCGGCTTCCACACCGGCAACTTCACCGACCACGGCGGCTTCGCCCCCAACGGCTGGTCCGCGGTCATGACCGCCGTCACCACCTCCGGCGTGGTCTTCGCCTTCAACGGCTTCCAGGCCGTCGTCAACCTCGGCGGCGCCGCCAAGAACCCCGGCCGCGCCATTCCGCTGGCCCTGGTGGGCGCGCTCTCCCTCGGCCTGGTCATCTACCTGGCCCTGCAGATCGCCTTCATCGGCGGCGTCCCGCCGGAGAAGCTCGCCGAGGCCGGCGGCTGGAGCGGCATCAACTTCTCCTCGCCGTTCGCCGACCTCGCCAAGATGCTGATGCTGCACTGGGTCGTCACGATGCTCCAGTTCGGTGCCTTCATCTCCCCGTCCGGTGCCAACATCGGCAACGTCGCCTCGGCCTCGTACATGGCGCAGAACCTCGCGGACACCGGCTTCTTCCCGAAGAAGATCCGCGAGGTCCACCCGAAGTACGGCACCGCGCGTCCCGCGATGTGGCTCAACCTCGGCTTCTCGGTCCTGCTGCTGGTCACCGTCGGCCACAGCTGGGAGGCCCTGGCCAGCGTGGTCTCCGCCGCGATGGTGGTCTCGTACCTGATCGGCCCGATCGCGGTCGGCGTCTTCCGCAAGACCAAGCCCGAGCTGCCGCGCCCCTTCCGCCTCCCGGCGGCGAGCATCCTCTGCCCGATCACCTTCGCCTTCGCCGCCTGCGCCCTGTACTGGTCCAAGTGGCCGGACACCGGCAAGGTGGTGCTGCTCACCCTGGTCGCCGCCCCCATCGCGGCGATCGTGCTCAAGCGCAAGGGTGAGAAGAACCTGGCCAGGCAGTTCGCCCCGGCCTGGTGGATGATCGCCTTCCTGCTGTGGCTGGGCACGCTCTCCGCGCTCGGCAGCAAGGAGTTCGGCGGCCACGGATTCATCCCCGGCGGCGTGGACATCGCCCTCGTGGGCGTCTCGGCCCTGGGCTTCTACTTCTGGGCCGTACGGTCCGGGGTCAAGGCCCACCACGCGGGCCTGCCGGGCCCGGACCCGGTCCTGGACGCCCCCGCGGGCGAGGCCGGCACGGCAGCCGCACCGGAGCGCGAACTGACCCACGCCTGAGCGCCCCCCTCCCGACCCGTCCGGCGGCCGAGCCGTTCACCTCACCGAGTTAAGCTCGGCTGCCGGACAAAATCCGCAGATCACCCCTCTCCACCCCTCCTGCCCACGCTTCCCACCCACGAGCAGACATAGGAGTCCGCAACCGTGGCCATCTCCGTCTTCGATCTCTTCTCGATCGGCATCGGTCCTTCCTCCTCCCACACCGTCGGACCGATGCGCGCCGCGCGCATGTTCGTCGCCCGGCTCAAGAAGGACGGCGTCCTCGCCCAGACCGCCTCGGTCCGCGCCGAGCTCTTCGGCTCGCTCGGCGCCACCGGGCACGGCCACGGCACCCCCAAGGCGGTGCTGCTGGGCCTGGAGGGCCACTCCCCCCGCACCGTGAACGTGGAGACCGCCGACGCCGAGGTCGAGCGCATCCGCCAGAGCGGCCGCCTGCGCCTGCTGGGCACGGAAATAGGTGACGGCCACGAGATCGACTTCGACGAGCCGAACCAGCTGATCCTGCACCGCCGGCGCTCGCTCCCGTACCACGCGAACGGCATGACGCTCTTCGCGTACGACGAGGCGGGCACCCCGCTGCTGGAGAAGACGTACTACTCGGTCGGCGGCGGCTTCGTCGTGGACGAGGACGCGGTCGGCGAGGACCGGATCAAGCTCGACGACACCCCGCTGAAGTACCCCTTCCGCAGCGGTGACGAGATGCTGCGCCTCGCGAACGAGACCGGCCTGTCGATCTCCTCGATGATGCTGGAGAACGAGAAGGCCTGGCGCACCGAGGACGAGATCCGCGAGGGCCTGCTGGAGATCTGGCGCGTCATGCAGGCCTGTGTCTCGCGCGGCATGTCCCGCGAGGGCATCCTCCCCGGTGGCCTGCGGGTCAAGCGCCGGGCCGCCTCCACGGCGCGCCAGCTGCGCACCGAGGGCGACCCGATGATGCACCGCAGCGAGTGGGCGACCATCTACGCGATGGCGGTCAACGAGGAGAACGCGGCGGGCGGCCGGGTCGTCACCGCCCCGACGAACGGCGCGGCGGGCGTCCTGCCGGCGGTCCTGCACTACTACATGAACTTCGTGCCGGGCGCGGACGAGGACGGCGTGGTCCGCTTCCTCCTCGCGGCGGGCGCGATCGGCATGCTCTTCAAGGAGAACGCCTCGATCTCCGGCGCCGAGGTCGGCTGCCAGGGCGAGGTCGGCTCGGCCTGCTCGATGGCGGCCGGCGCGCTGGCCGAGGTCCTGGGCGGCACCCCGGAGCAGGTCGAGAACGCGGCCGAGATCGGCATGGAGCACAACCTCGGCCTGACCTGCGACCCGGTCGGCGGCCTCGTGCAGATCCCGTGCATCGAGCGCAACGGCATGGCGGCGGTCAAGGCCGTCACCGCGGCCAAGATGGCGATGCGCGGCGACGGCAGCCACAAGGTCTCCCTCGACAAGGTCATCAAGACCATGAAGGAGACGGGCGCCGACATGAAGGTCAAGTACAAGGAGACGGCCCGCGGCGGCCTCGCGGTCAACGTCATCGAATGCTGACACCGAAGCGACTGCCCGCCTGAGGCGAGCACACGAGAAGGGGCCCGGCGCGCACTGCGCGCCGGGCCCCTTCCGCAACTCGCCATCTGCTCGCCATCCATAGGTGGGTTACGCCAGTAACTTCGTTCGGGATTGGGTGGGATGTGAGGTTTGACGGAAGGCTGATCACGCTTGAGGGGGAACAAGACGGTCTGAGCTGGTTTCTTGATGATCAAGTGCGCCAGGGTGGGCACACGACGTCGCGTCCACACCCCCGACGGTCGGCCAACCGTCTTGGACCACAGCCGTTTTGCTCAACTGGAGGACTTGAATCATGGCAAGCACCCGCAGCATCCGCGTGATGGCGGCCGCCGCATCGCTCCCCCTCGCCTTCGCGCTCCTCTCGGGAGTCGCCCAGGCCGACAACGGGGCCGGTGCGGCCGGGACCGCGTCGAACGCGGCCCTCGCCGGCGTCCTCGGCAGCGGGGTCGGCGGCAGCAACGCCGGCAACTCCTCCACCGCCCAGCAGGTCGCCTCGGGCTTCGGTGCCTCCAACCAGAACAACGGCGCCCAGGCCAACGGTTCGGGCTTCACCGCGATCGGCCAGTCCAACGCGCACGAGTCCTTCATCTACAACCCGCTCCCGTAGTTCCGGCCGGGGCCCCGCCCCGGCCGCGCACGCCCTTCCACCGAGCCCCGCCCTCCCCCCGGAGGGCGGGGCTCGGCGCGTCGGGCGGACCCGGGCGAAGTCGGGCCGAGCGGCCCGGCCGAAGGGGACCTTCGGCCACGGACGGGCGGCCGGAAGGTGGGCTAGCTTGCCCAAGTGGGCCCGACGCACGTGCGCCGGCGGGACCCCACCCCGAGAGAGAGGCGCCCCGCATGACCGGCACCGAACACCGCGTCCTCCCGCTCCGCCTGGAGGCCGCTCCCGCGCCCGCCCCGGTGCGGGGCGTCTTCGTGTACCGCAGCGATCGGCCCTACGAGATCTCCCTCGACTTCGAGGGGGCCGGCATGCACCTCGCCCACTGGGTCTTCTCCCGGGAGCTGCTGCTCGACGGCCAGGTCTGCGCCACAGGCGAGGGCGACATCCAGGTGTGGCCGCGCTGGAAGGGCACCGAGCCGCGGGTGTTCCTCGCCTTCAGCAACGGCGCGCAGTCCTGCGTGATGTCCGCCCGGGCCAAGGACGTACAGGCGCTGTGCCGCCGGATGACCGAGCTGGTGCCGCGCGGCCGGGAGCACCTGTACTACGACCTCGACGCCGAGCTGAGCTCCCTCCTGCCCAGCTGAACCGGCAAGCGGGCGAAGCGGGCGGGAGCGGCCGGGACCGGCGCCACCGACGGGAGCCGGCAGACCGGATGAACCCGGTGAACCCGGTGAACCCGGTGCAACCGCAGCCGTACCAGGCGCGTCTTCACGGATGACACCGTTCCCCGTCTCTCGGAATCGAGGGGACGCCATGAACCGTCCACGCCGCCGGCAGGCCACCGCACTGGGGTTGGGCGCACTGCTCGCCGCCACTCTGGCCTTCGCCGCACCGGCCTCCGCCGCAGCCACGACCGCAACCCCCACCACGCCGGCCACCACCGCCACCGTCACTCCGCTCGTCGTCAATGCCCGCTGGGGCGGTCACTGCACGTACGACCGGGTGGTCATCGACCTGCAGGGATACGTACCCGAGGTCACCGTCACCCCCGTCCCGAAGCTGATCTACGACGGGTCCGGCAAGCCCGTTCCGCTGGCCGGGCGGTACTTCCTGGAGATCCGCCTGAACCCCGCCGCCGGACACGACGACGCGGGCAACAGCGTCTACCGCGGGCCCAAGCTCCTCAAGATCTACCTGCCCAAGCTGAAGGGCATCGCCCTGACCGGCGACTACGAGGGGTACGTCACCTTCGGCGCCGCCTTCGACACCAAGCCCGCCTACACCTCGTTCAAGCTGCACGCCCCCGAGCGCTTCGTCCTGGACATCGCGCACCCGAACGTCTGCTGAGCGCGCACCGCCGGCGGGATACGGGGCCCGGCCGCTACCGGTGCTCGGGATTAGGGAAGTCGAAGCGGCAGCCCGCGTCCCACAGGGAGCGCTGGTTGCCGTGCGCCGGCATCCCGCCGGACCGCTTGAGCAGGGCGGCCAGATGCATGAGGTTCCAGCTCATGAAGGTCGTGTTCCGGTTGGTGAAATCGTTCTCGGGGCCGCCGGATCCGGGGTCCAGGTACGAGGGTCCGGGTCCGGCCTCGCCGATCCATCCGGCGTCGGCCTGCGGGGGGATCGCGTAGCCGAGGTGCTGGAGGCTGTAGAGGATGTTCATGGCGCAGTGCTTGACGCCGTCCTCGTTGCCGGTGATCAACGCCCCGCCCACGCGCCCGTAGTAGGCGTACTGGCCCTGGTCGTTCAGGATCGAGGAGCAGGCGTAGAGCCGCTCGATGACCTGCTTCATCACCGAGCTGTTGTCCCCGAGCCAGATCGGGCCGCACAGCACCAGGATGTCGGCGTCCATGATCTGGCTGTAGAGCACCGGCCACTGATCGCCCTCCCAGCCGTGTTCGGTCATATCGGGCCAGACACCGGTGGCGATGTCGTGGTCGACGGCCCGGATGAGCGAGGTCCGGACCCCGGCCGCCTCCATCACCGCGCGGCTCTTGCCGATCAGGCCCTCGGTGTTGCTGGGCTCGGGCGACCGCTTGAGCGTGCAGTTGACGTACACGGCGGTGAGATCGGAGTAGTCGAGGTCCTTCGCGGGGTCGGTAGCCACCCGCCCAGCCTCGCCGGGGCCCGTCGGAGCCGCCACCGGGCCGCACCCGTCCGGGGCCGTCGCGGCCCGGTACGACGGGGGCGGGTTTGTGAGCGGTCCGTGCGGCCGACTAGGGTCAGCGGGCCTTGGTGTTCGGGAAACCGGTGAGAAACCGGTGCGGCCCTCGCCACTGTGATCGGGAAGTCCGGCTCCACTCCTGCGGGAAAGCCACTGGGCTGCGCGGGAGGTTCCGCGCTGCCCGGGAAGGCGGGGCATGGACGTCAACCCGTGAGCCAGGAGACCGGCCGGGGCGCGTTGTCCATCCACGAGGTGCTGGAGAGGTCTCCCTACTCATGCATATAGCCGAGGGGTTCCTGCCCCCTTTGCACGCGGTCGCCTGGGGCGCCGTGTCCGCCCCCTTCGTCGTCCACGGCGTCCGCGCGCTCACCCGCGAGGTGAAGGCCAACCCGGAGAGCACGCTGCTGCTCGGGGCCTCCGGGGCCTTCACCTTCGTCCTGTCCGCCCTGAAGATCCCTTCGGTGACCGGCAGTTGCTCACATCCCACGGGCACCGGACTCGGGGCGATCCTGTTCCGGCCGCCGATCATGGCGGTGCTCGGCACGATCACCCTGCTGTTCCAGGCCCTTCTGCTGGCGCACGGCGGGCTCACCACCCTCGGCGCCAACGTCTTCTCGATGGCCATCGCCGGCCCGTGGGCGGGCTACGCCGTCTACCGCCTGCTGCGCAGGTCCGGGCTCCCGCTGATGGTGACCGTGTTCTTCGGCGCCTTCTTCGCCGACCTGATCACCTACTGCGTCACCAGCGCGCAGCTCGCCGTGGCCTTCCCGGACCCGGCCTCCGGGTTCGCGGGCTCGCTCGCGAAGTTCGGGGGGATCTTCGCGGTCACGCAGATCCCGCTGGCCGTGAGCGAGGGGCTGCTGACCGTCCTGGTGATGCGGCTGCTGATGGCGTCGAGCAAGTCGGACCTGGTCAGACTGGGCGTCGCGAAGCTGACGGCCACCCGTTCCGGAGAGAAGGCGGCGGCCTGATGAGCGGAATGTCCAAGAACACGAAGATCAACGGCCTGCTGCTGCTCCTGGTGGCGGCGCTGGCCGTGCTGCCGATCGCCCTGGGGCTGGGCGAGGGCAAGGAGGAGCCCTTCGCGGGCGCCGACGCGCAGGCGGAGGCCGCGATCACCGAGCTGAAGCCGGATTACGAGCCCTGGTTCTCCCCTCTCTACGAGCCCCCCTCCGGCGAGGTCGAGTCCGCACTGTTCGCCTTGCAGGCGGCACTGGGCGCGGGCGTGCTCGCCTACTACTTCGGCGTCCGCAAGGGCCGCCGCCAGGGGGCGGCCGCCGCCGCTGCCGACGGCACCGCCCCGGAGGCCTAGGCGGTGCTGCCGATCGACGTGGCCGCGCACAGCAGTCGCTGGCGCGGCCGGCACCCCCTGGAGAAGGCCCTGCTCGGGATCGGGCTGACGGTCACCGCCGTGTGCCTGCCGCCCTGGCCCGGCGGACCGCTGGTGGCCGCCGCCACCCTCGCCGTGCTGCTCGGCCCGGCCGGAGTGGCCGGCCGGCAGCTCTGGCGGGCCTTCCGGATCCCGCTCGGCTTCTGCTTCACCGGGGCGCTGCCCCTGCTGTTCGCGGTCGGCGGCCCGGCGGGGCCGGTCTCGCTGGCCCCCGACGGCCCCCGGACCGCCGCCGAACTCCTGCTGCGCACCTCGGCGGCCTCGCTCGGACTGCTGCTGTTCGCGTTCACCACCCCGGTCTCCGACGTCCTGCCCCGGCTGGTCCGGGCCGGCGTGCCGGCCCCGGTGGTGGACGTGGCCCTGGTCATGTACCGGATCGGCTTCCTGCTGCTCGACTCCATGGCCCAGGTCCGCCGGGCCCAGGCGGCCCGGCTCGGGCACACCGGGCGGGCGGCGGCGTGGCGTTCCCTGGCGGGGCTCGCCGCCACCTCCTTCGTACGGGCCTTCGACCGCGCGGCCAAGCTCCAGGCGGGGCTGGCCGGACGCGGCTACGACGGCGCCCTGCGGGTCCTCGTACCGGAGGCGGCCCTGTCGTGGCGCTTCCTGACGGCCACCGCGGGGCTGCTGGCGGCCCTGATCACCCTGACTCTCACCCTGAAGGGGCTCTCCTCTTGAACCCGGTGGCCACCCCCCTGATCGAGCTGTCCGGCGCGGGCTACGCCTACGAGGACGGCCCGGCGGTCCTGACCGGCGTCGACTTCGCCATTTCGGCGGGCCGGGCGCTGGCCCTGCTGGGCCGCAACGGCAGCGGCAAGACCACGCTGATGCGGCTGCTGAGCGGCGGCCTGCGGCCCGGCGCGGGAACGCTGCGGCTGGACGGCACGGAGGTCCCGTACGACCGGGCCGGCCTGACCCGGCTGCGCACGTCCGTCCAGCTCGTGGTGCAGGACCCCGACGACCAGCTGTTCGCGGCCTCGGTCGAACAGGACGTGTCCTTCGGCCCGATGAACCTGGGGCTCCCCGCTCCGGAGGTCCGCGCCCGCGTGGACTCGGCCCTGGCCGCCCTGGACATCACCCCGCTCCGGGACCGCCCCACCCACCTGCTCTCCTACGGCCAGCGCAAGCGCGCGGCGATCGCCGGGGCGGTGGCGATGGCTCCGCGGGTGCTGATCCTGGACGAGCCGACGGCCGGGCTCGACCCGGACGGCCAGGAGCGGCTCCTCGACGTCCTCGCGGGCCTGCGGGCGTCCGGCACCACGGTGGTGATGGCCACCCACGACGTGGACCTGGCGGTCCGCTGGGCCGACGACGCGGCGGTCCTGACCCCGACGGGCATCCGCTTCGGCCCGGCCGAAGCCCTCCTCTCGGACCCGGCCCTCCTCACCTCGGCGGGCCTGCGCCCGGCCTGGTCCCCGGCCGTGGCCGCACTGTTGCGGGCCCACGGACTGCTGGCGGCGGACGCCCCCGGGCCCCGGGATCCGGAGGCGCTGGCCGCCTGGCAGTAGGTGGGTTCCCCGTCCGTGCGGACACTGAAGGCACCCTCCGAGCCGCAGTCCCCGAGGACCTGGCCGACGAACCCTGATCCCGTGCGGCGCAGACCCGGTGTCCGGCCGTGGCCACGGAGCACGGGATCGCGGTGCCCCGCCTCCCGCAAACCTAGGATGGCCGCATGTCGCTCCCGCACGCCATCCTCACCGCCCTGCTCGAGAAGCCCTCGTCGGGGCTGGAGCTGACCCGGCGGTTCGACAAGTCGATCGGGTACTTCTGGTCCGCGACGCACCAGCAGATCTACCGGGAGCTCGGCCGGCTGGAGGAGGCCGGGCTGATCCGGGCGCTGCCCAGCGAGGGGCCCGTACGGGGGCAGAAGAAGGAGTACGAGGTGCTGCCCGCCGGGAGCGGGGAGCTGGCGCGGTGGGTCGGGGAGCGTCAGGATCCCAAGCCGGTGCGGGATCCCCTGCTGCTGCGGATCCGGGCGGCCGCGGTCGTGGGGCCGCAGGGGCTGGCCGCGGAGCTGCGGCGGCACCTGGAGCTGCACCGGGCCCAGTTGGCCGTGTACGAGGGGATCGAGGAGAAGGATTTCCCGGCCGGCCGGGACTCCGACGAGGACCGGCTGCGGCGTGTCGTGCTGCACGCGGGAACCGGGTTGGAGACCTTCTGGCTGCGCTGGCTGGAGGAGGCCCTCGCCGAGGTGGAGGGCATGGCCGGCGGGCCGCGGCCGGCCTGACGCGCACCCCCGGCCCGGCAGGAGACGGCCAGGGGGTGGCGCGGGGGCTTACTTGTTCAGGGAGGCCCAGAACTCGTCGAAGCTCAGCAGGCCGTCGTCGTTCGAGTCCTTGGCGGCGATCACGGCCTCCGCGACCGGGCCGGTGACGAACGGGTCGCCCATCTCCGCCATCGCCGAACGGAACTCGTCGGCCGTCACGAAGCCGTCACCGTTCACGTCGAACTTGCCGAACGTCGTCCGTGCGCTATCGATGTCCGCCACTGGGTCCACCCCTTCTTGGTGCTTGTTGACCGGCTCAGGGTAGCGGCATGTCCGCCCCCCTCACGCCCCGGGTCCCGTTCGAGCGGCAGATAGAAATTCAATTACCCTTCCGTAGCGCGGAAGCGATAATTCCAGCCAACAATTCAAGCCCCCACTTGTCACGCTCCGGGACCACCGCATAACGTAGCGACATTGCCGCCACACCGGGAGCGCAGGGCTCCCAGGGACAAGCGGCAACAAGGGCGATCACACAGGTGACGATCACAGCTGACGCATCATTCGAAGTTCTGCCCTTCACCCGCACTTGCCACCACATCTGGGAAGACGGCGACCATGTGCTCATCGGAGTGAGTCCCGGAAACAGCTACTTCAGCTCCGAGCGCATATCCAGCCTCACCCGATGGGCCACGACCCGCTTCGCACAGGTCGACTTCGTGTACGCAGACCTCCACGTGGACGGGATGTTCGCCGCCTTCGGCTACACCCGGGAGCACGCGGAGAAGCGTGCGACGAAGGAAATCAAGGCAGTCCGGCGAAGGATTCTGAAGGGTGTGGAGGAATCAGGGCCTCCGCACGCCGAGATCCGAGTGAGGGCACTGTCGGAGTTCCAGACGAACCCCGTCTATCAACTTCTGCACCGGCGCGTGCTCCATTTCCTGGAGACCGACGACGAATTCCGCAAGGGCTGCGAGGAAATGGCCCTGCACTTTGTCGGTTCAAAGTTGCCGGAAGGTGAATCCATCACCGACGCACAGTTGCAGGTGTGTTTCGATTACATGGCAGCCGAGCTGCCGTTCTTCATCGACACCCCGAGCATTCTCGACGTGCCGTCCTCCGTGGCGGCCTACCACGTCAAGATGCCGATGACCGATGTCCTGTTCGCGCGCGGTGGGGGACTGCGCGCGACAAGGAATCAGGCATATGCCGTGGTACGCCCCGAGGCGGGCGAAAAGGCACAGAGCGATCCGAACCACGCGAGCACGAGCACGCACACGAGCACGCACACGAACGCGCACACCGCACCAACCGAAGGGACCGTCGATGAGCGTCGAGCAGCTTGAGGGCACCGGACGGACCACCGGGCCCCTCGTCGACTTCCCCCTCTCGCGGCGCGGTGACGTGCTCCCCGAGGAGTGCACCTGGCTGCGCGAGAAGGCGCCGGTCGCGAAGGTCCGTACCCTCACCGGGGACCCGGCCTGGCTGGTGAGCAGCTACGCGTTCGCCAAGCAGGTGCTCGAGGACGAGCGCTTCAGCCTCAAGGACACGGCCAATGCCGGTGTCCCGCGCCAGTACGCGCTGACGATCCCGCCCGAGGTCGTCAACAACATGGGCAACATCAACAGCGCCGGACTGCGCAACGCGGTCATGAAGGCGCTCAACCCGCGCCAGAAGGGTCTGCAGGACCGGCTGCGCGCGAAGGCCGGCGAGCTCATCGACCAGCTCGTCGCCGAAGGAGGGCCCGCCGACCTGCGGGCCGGCTTCGCCGACCCCTTCTCGGCGGCCATGCACTGCCAGGTGCTGGGCGTGCCGTTCGAGGACTGGCGCCGGCTGATGTCGGGGCTGGACGTCGCGTTCATGACCGCGCGCGAGCCGTTCGCCGACTCGGCGCTCAACTGGTACAAGGACGTCGGCTACTTCGAGCAGCAGCTGAAGGCGCAGCTGGCGCTTCCCGCCGAGGAGCGTACGGGGCTCCTCGGCAAGTTCGCCGAGCTGAAGGAGGCGGACCCGGAGTCGGCGCACCTGACCGACGACATGTTCGCCACCGTCGCCGTCTCGCTCTTCGGGGCCGGCGCCGTCTCGACCTCCGCGTTCCTGACCCTGGCCGTCCTGGCACTACTCCAGAAGCCCGATCTCATCGGCTACCTGCGCGCCCACCCGGAGCGCATGGGCAAGGCCGTGGACGAGCTGCTCCGCTGGAACCTGTCCGTCGGTGACGGCCTGCCGCGCATCGCGATGGCGGACATCCGGGTCGGGGACGTGCTGGTCAAGGAGGGGGAGCTGGTCCTCGTCCTGCTGGAGGGGGCCAACTTCGACCCCGAGGCCTTCGAGAACCCCGACGAGCTGGACCTGGAGCGCGAGAGCTCCAACGCCAACCTCGCCTTCGGCGCTGGCCGGCACTTCTGCCCGGCTTCCGCGCTGGGCCGGGCGCATGCCGAGATCGCGCTGGAGGTGCTGGTCGAGCGGCTGCCCGAGCTGCGTCTCGCGGTGCCGGCGGAGAACCTCGTGTGGCGGACCGGCTTCATCAAGCGCCTTCCCGAGCGGCTCCCCGTCGCCTGGTGAGGAGGCGGCGGTGAGCGATTGAGAGTGCCCCGGGAGCTGTGCGAGCTCCCGGGGCACGGCCGTCTCCTGCGTACTCGCGCGCCCGCGCGCCGCGGCCTACCGGAAGATGCCGGTGTGGCCGAGGGAGTAGCGGCCGGGCTGCGGGTAGACGGCGAGGCCGTGCGGGCCGCCGCCCACCGGGATCTTGGCGAGCTGCTTGCCGGTGGTGGTGTCGATGGCGTAGACCTCGGAGTTGTAACGGCCCGAGAGCCACAGCACCTTGCCGTCGGCGGAGACGCCGCCCATGTCGGGGCTGCCGCCGTCGGGCAGCTCCCACTTCTTGGTCAGCTTGTTCTGCGTGAAGTCGAAGACGGAGACGGACCCTTCGCCCCGGTTGGAGACGTACATCTCTTTGGAGTCGCGGCTGACGTACAGGCCGTGGCAGCCCTTTCCGGTGGGCAGCAGCTTGGGGGTCTCGAACTTGTCGCCGCCGAGCACCCACATGCCGTGGGCCATCATGTCGGCGACGTAGAAGGTCTTTCCGTCCGGCGAGACCTTGACGTCCTGCGGCATCGCGCCCTCGAAGGGGAGTTTCTGCTGGCCGACGACCTCCATCTTCTCGGTGTCGACCTTGAGCAGTTCGCCGGAGAACTCGCAGCTCACGATGAAGTAGCGGCCGTCCGCCGAGAAGTCCGCGTGATTGACGCCGAAACAGGTCACGGGGACGGTCTTCACGCGGTCCATCGTGTGCGGATCGCGGAAGACCAGTTCCTTGTCCATCGAGGCCATGACGATCGCGTACTTGCCGTTGGGCGTGAAGTACAGGTTGTACGGGTCGTGCACCTCCACGGGCTTGCCGGCCTCGCCGGTGGCGGGGTTGATCGGGGTGAGCGTGTGGCCCCGGTTGTTGTTGACCCAGAGGGTCTTCATGTCCCAGGAGGGGACCACGTGCTGGGGCTGGATGCCGACGGGAATGGTGTCGATGACCTTGTACGTGACCGGGTCGATGACGGACACCGTGTTGGAGCTGGTGTTCGGCACGTAGACGCGGGACGGGAAGTCCTTGACCACCGGGGAGAGCTTGTTGGGCCGGTCGGCCGCGTAGACGTCGTTCGGATCGAGGAGCGGCGGCATGCCGGCGAGGCCCGGCGGCGCGGCGGGCACGGCCTTGGCGGGCGCGGCGGGCCCCTTCGTGCCGAGGGCCTCGGCGGGTCCCTTGTCGGCCGCTCCGCAGCCGGCGAGGGCGGCGAGGACCAGGCCGGCCAGCAGCGCGGTGGCCTTCCGGGGAAGGCGGGTGGTCGTCATGGGGTCAGCAGCTCCGTGGTGGTCACCGCGCGCAGTTCGCGGCGTGCGAGTTCTTCGAGGAGGGGCGGCATCGCGTCGACCGTGTCCGCGTAGCCGAAGTGCAGGCTCACCACCGATCCGCCTTGGATCGGGCCGATGACGGTGCGGACGACGGTCGCGGCACCGGGCGAGGTGAAGTCGAGGGAGTCCACGTCGTACGAGAGGACGTGCGGGTAGCCCGCCCGCTGGGCCAGTTTTCGCACCAGGGGGGTGGCGTACTGGGTCTGGGACGGGCGGAACCAGGTGCCGATGGATCCGGTCAGCCGTTTGAGCCGGTCGGCGCAGCCGGTGATCTCGGCGTACGCCTGCTCCTCGGGCAGGGTGTTGATCGCGAGGTGGCGCTGGGTGTGGTTGCCGAGCTCGTGCCCGCCGTCCAGGATCCGGCGGGCCATCTCCGGGTGGGCGTCGAGCCAGGCCCCGATGGCCAGGACGGTGACCCGCGCGCCCGCCCGCTCCGCCTCGGCGAGCACCGCCTTGGCGATGGCGGGGTCGCCGTTGCCGTGGAAGGTGAGCGCGACGCCGGACCCGCCCCGGGGACCGTGCCCGATCTCCGCGGGCTGCCCGGGGAACCGGCGCGGGGCGGGGGCCGCCTTCGCCGGAGCGGCCTTCCCGGGAGCGGCCTTGTCCGGGGCAGCCCTGTCCGGGGCAGCCTTGTCCGGAGCCGCCTTGTCCGGGGCCGGCGGCCTGTCCGGGGCGGCCTTGTCCGGGGCCGCGGGGCCGGCGGGGGCACCACAGGCGGCGGCGAGGGCGCCGGCGGCGACCGCCGCGCCGGCACGGAGAGCGGATCGGCGGTCCGGGTAGCAGAGCACCCGCCCATTTAAGGGGTGGATGCCCGCCTAGGTATTGATTGACCCCATTCGGGACCTTCGGCCGAACCGGTGCCACCGGGTGTCCGTCCGCTATGTGATCAACGATTCACTCAGAGCGGTCGATACTTATTCACTAATTACGAGGCCAGTGGCCCATCTCACCTAAGATTTAGGTAGAAAGTCTTAGGATATGCACACTTATGTCCAACTTGGGACTTTTGGCATTTGGTCCCTCGTCTGCCATAGTCGGAATCACGGCTTCCCGTTGACCCGAGCGAAGTCCCTGCCGAGGATCACACCCCCTTCGATCCTCGGCACACCCATGAAACCCCCGCAGCGCCCCACAACGGCGACAGGGGGTTTCTGGCTTTCCGGGGGCTCCTAGCGGTCCGCCACCCGCATCTCGAACCAGGTGATCTTTCCGCGCGGCAGCAGGTCCGCGCCCCAGCGGTCCGAGAGCTTGTCGACGAGGAACAGACCCCGCCCGGTGGTGTCCATCTCGTGCACCGGCATCAGGCAGGGCAGCCCGCGCGAGGGATCGCGCACCTCCACGCGGATCCAGCCGCGCCGCCTGAGCATGCGTAAACCGAAGGAACGGGCCCCCGTGTGCCGGACGGCGTTGCCCACGAGCTCCGAGACCAGCAGGACCGTGTGCTCGGCGATCTGCGGCGAGAGCCCCCACAGGCGCACGACCACGCACTGCGTGAGCCGGCGGGCGGTGCTCGCAGACTCGGGCATCGAGGGCAGCGTCACCTCCGCCTCGGCCGGACTCCCGTACAACTCCAGTGCTTTGAGGCCCAGTTCGTCCTCCAGGGCCGCCGTGAGCCGTACGGCGGAAGCGCTACTGCGCTGCCGCGGCTGTTCCACACCCTCCAGACCCGCCATGCACCCATCATGGAGTGCCACTAAGGCCGTTCGGGCCGTTCCGCGGGAAAAGACCCCCCGGAATCGTAGATCCCGGGGGGTCGTCCTGGCATATGCGATCGGCAACCCGGAGGTCGCCGCACGCCCCTGACCTGTGGTGACGCACCGCACCGCGGCGATCACCCAGAGTGGATCACCAACTCCCCTTAAGACTGCCTTAAGGCCTGGCTAATCCACCCGCAGGGAGGACCGATCCGCACGATCCGCGAGCCCGGCGAGCCCGGCGAGAGCTACGAGAACTTCGCCTTCCCCGGGCCCTCCTCGACAAAGCTGCGCATCCCGCGCTCGCGGTCCTCGGTGGCGAACAGGCCCGCGAACCAGCCCCGTTCGATGGTCAGCCCGGTGTCGATGTCGGTCTCCAGCCCCGCGTCCACGCACTCCTTGGCGGCGCGCAGCGCGAGGGCCGGGCCCTGCGCGAGCTGCGCGGCCCACGCGTGCGCCTGCTCGTAGACCTCGGCGGCCGGTACGACGCGGTCCACGAGGCCGAGGGCCAGCGCCTCGTCCGCCTTGACCATGCGGCCGGTGAAGATGAGGTCCTTGGCCTTGGAGGGGCCGATCAGCCGGGACAGCCGCTGGGTGCCGCCCGCGCCGGGGATCAGGCCGAGCAGGATCTCGGGCTGGCCGAGCTTCGCGTTGTCGCCGGCGATCCGGTAGTCCGCGCACAGGGCCAGCTCGCAGCCGCCGCCCAGCGCGTAGCCGGTGACGGCCGCGACCACGGGCTTGGGGATCCGGGCCACGGCGGTGAAGGCGTCCTGCAGTCCGCGGGACCGGGCGACCATGGCCGCGTGGTCCATCGTCTGCATCTCCTTGATGTCCGCGCCGGCCGCGAACACCTTCTCGCCGCCGTAGATGACGACCGTACGGACGTCGGCCCGGTCGGTCGCCTCCACGGCGAGCTCGCGCAGCCGGTCCTGGGTGGCGATGTCCAGGGCGTTCATGGGCGGCCGGTCCAGCCGGATGACGCCGACGCCTTCGGAGACTTCGAGAGAGATGGTCATACGGGAAGGTTAGCCCCCGTTAACCGCGACTGGCCCGGTGCTGTGGGTCACAGCACCGGGCCACCCGACACCGGGCCCTGTGAACTACGTACCGACCGGCGTTACTTGATCCACTCCGCCCAGTCCATGTTCCAGCCGTTGAGGCCGTTGTCGGGAGCGACGGTCTTGTCCTTGGAGTTCTTCACGATGACCACGTCGCCGATGATCGACTCGTTGAAGAACCAGGCGGCGGGCTGGCTGCCGTCGCCCGCGCCGCGGACGTCCTTCAGGCCCACGCAGCCGTGGCTGACGTTCTCGGAGCCGAACGTGCCCGACGAGGCCCAGTAGTTGCCGTGGACGAAGGTGCCGGAGGTGGTCAGCCGCATCGCGTGCGGGACGTCGGAGATGTCGTACTCCCCGCCGAATCCGACGGTGGCGCCGTTCATCCGGGTCACCTTGTACTTCTCGCTGATGACCATCTGCCCGTTGTACGTGGTGTTCGCGGGGGCGCCGGCGGTGATCGGGATGTTCTTGATCGCCGCGCCGTCGCGGACCACGCTCATCTGGTGCGCCGCGGCGTCGACGGTGGTGACCTGGGAGCGGCCGACCTTGAAGGTGACCGTACGGGTCTGCTTGCCGTAGACCCCCGGGCGGCCTTCGACTCCGTCGAGCGACATCCTCAGGGTGACCTTGGTGCCCGCGGCCCAGTACTTCTCGGGACGGAAGTCCAGGCGGTCGTTGCCGAACCAGTGGCCCTCGACCGGGACGGCCGGATCGGCGGTCACCGTGATGGCCTTCTCGACGGCCTCGGGGTTGGTGATGCCGCGGGAGAAGTTGATCGAGACCGGCATGCCCACGCCGACCGTCGATCCGTCTTCGGGGGTGTACTGGCCGATGAAGGTGTTGGCGGGAGTCAGGGTCGTGAAGGTGGTGTCCTTCGCGGACTCGCGGCCGGCCTCGTCCTTGGCCACCGCGTGCACCTTGTACTCGGTGGCGGAGGCGAGGTTGCGGGCGGGCTCCCAGCTCGCGCCGTCCGCGGCGATCTTGCCCTCCACCGCGTTGCCCTTGGTGTCGGCGACCGTCACCGTGGTGAGCTTGCCGCCGGTGCTGGTTATCTTGAGGATGCCGCTGGTCGCGACCTCCTTGGCCCCGTCGTCCGGCTTGACGCTCACGACGGCCTTCGACGCCTCGGTACCGGTCGTGCCGGTCACCCCGTCTCCGCCACCGCTCCCGCCGTCGCCACCCGCGTTTCCGCCACCGCTGCACGCGCTGGTGAACAGCAGGGCCGCGCCCAGCAGGAGGGCCGGCAGGCCGGTGCGGGCGCGGCCGCGTATCGGCTGCAGGTTCACTCTCGTTCTCCCCATGTCCCCCGCGCGCGGACAGTCGCGCGCTTAATCGCCAGGAAATCACATGGGGGATCACGAGACAGTACGGTCGTGTCACCGTTCCGTCCCAAGAGTGGTGCGGGCGCGGGGAGTCAGTCCTCCGTGCCGGGCTTGGTGCCCCAGACGTAGACGGCGTCGCCCTCGACGAGCAGGTCCCACAGGCGCCGCGCGTCGGGGACGGTGAGGTTGACGCAGCCGGCCGAGCCGCCGTGCGCGTACAGGTTGCCGGGGCGGCCGTGCAGGGCCTGGCCCCCGTCGAAGAACTGGGCGTAGGGCATGGGCGAGTTCTCGTAGAGCGTGGACACGTGGTCCTCGCTGCGCCAGTAGACCTCGTGCCATCCGGAGCGGGTCTCGTCCTCGTCGCGTCCGGTGCGGACGGGCACGGGCGGGAAGACCACCGTGCGGCCTCGCTGCACCCACAGGAGCTGGCGCTCCAGGTCCACGCAGGTCACCCGGTGGGAGCGGACCGGACAGCCGCCGGCGGCGTTGGGGTTCGTACGGGCGGCGACCGCGACCATGGTGCGGAAGGTGACCAGCCCGGCATAGCCGTTGGCGGGCCGGATGCCGTTGGCGCGCTGGAAGGTGCGGATCGCCTCGCAGTCCCTGGCGTCCTGTGTCCCGTCGGCCGTCCGGCGCAGGTGGCCCTCCAACTCGCGCTGGTAGGGGCCGGTCCCCGCGGTGCACGCCTCCCCGGCGGGGGCCGACGGGGGCGGGGAGGGAGCCGCCACAGCTGCCGGCGCAGGGGCGAGGGCGGCCACGGCGAGGATCGCGGCCGTCGCGGCCGCCCTGCCGATCGCGCCCGCGGCTCCGGTCGCGTCCAGTGTGCGCATGCGGACCTCCTCGCGCCCGCCGGCCGGGCCGTCGGCTCCGAGCCAACCGGAACCGCCCGGCCCCGGCGCGCCGGGTGGGCCGGCAGGGTCACCGGCCCACCCGGGCGGCCTACTCGGGCGGCCTCCTAGGCGGGCCGCTTCGGGCCCTTGCCCTTGCCCTTCCCCTTGCCCTTGTCCTTCCCATTCCCGCCCTTGCCGTGGTCGTCCCGCTCGTTCTCCAGGGTGACCATCACCCGGTGGTCCGGGGTGCTCTCGTCCAGGTGGAGCGGACCCGTGACCCGGTTCCGCGGCAGGACGTATCCCTCCGGGACGGCCGTCTCGACCACGTAGTACCAGCCGTCGTCCAGGCCCGGGAACGCGCACACCCCGTCCCGGTCGGTCGCGCAGCCCTCCGTCACCTTGCGGTCTGGGTTGATGCCGCGCGTCTGGAGGCCAAGGGTGCTGTTGGTCTCCTTCCACACCTCGAAGACCGCCCCGCGCAGCGGGCGCTTCGTCTTCGCGTCCTTCTTCAGGACCTCGATCGAGCCCTCGTGGTCGGGCTCCTCGGTCCGCTCGTCCATGACGGCGACGACGAGGCCCGTCGTCACGTGGCCCTCATCGAGGTCGAAGGGCGTGACCGGGTCCGCCGGCAGGTCGTAGCCGGCCGGTGCCTGCGTCTCCCGCCAGTAGTACCGCTCACCGACCGGGAGCTGGACCGTGCAGCTTCCCTGCGCGTCGGTGGTGCAGGACCCGGCGAGCTGCACGTCGGGGTCCGCTCCGCCGGTCTGCAGGCCCGTAACGCCGTTGGTCTCGCGCCACAGCTCGAAGCGGGCGCCGGGCAGCAGCGCCCCGCCGTCGGCGTCGGACTTGCGCAGCACCACTTCGGCGCTGCCGGGAAGCTTGGTGTTGCTCATGGTGCCGCTCACGCCCGTGGCCGCGTTCTGCGCGGTCAGCGTCAGTTCCACGACGGGGTTCGCGGCGAGCTCGTAGCCGTCCGGCGCCTGGGTCTCGCGCCAGTAGTACGTGCCGGGCGCCACGGTGCTGGAGCAGATGCCGTCCGCCGGGGTGACGCAGTCGGTGACCTTGGTGTCCCCGCCGGGGCTGGTGAACTGGGCTCCGGGAGTGCCGTTGGTCTCCCGCCACAGCTCGTACGTGGCTCCGGCCAGCGGCAGGCCGCCGGTGTCCTGCTTGAGGACCGAGACCTTGCCCGTGACCGGGACCGTGTTCCCGCAGTCGGGCAGGTCCCCGTTGAACGGGTACGCGTGGAACTCCTGGCCGCCGCCCGCGGTGCTGGTGTGGACGAGCCCGCCGGTGGTGAAGAAGCGGCCGTTGGTCCCGGGCAGGGTGACGGTGGTGGTCGAGGCCTGCTCGCCGACGAGCACGCTGCCCTGGAACTGTCCGGAGCCGATCAGCTGGACGGTGGTGGCGTCGGGGAAGTTCCACAGGAGCCGGGTGCGGTAGCCGTTCCAGGGGTCCGCGCCGGGTCCGGTGTCGTTGATGCTGCCGGCGTAGGTGTTGATCGTACGGCTGGCGCCCGTGACGTTGACCAGGACGGTGGCGGTGGCCGGGATCCGGTCGAAGCGGAAGCCGACGGCGCCGTTGCTCGCGCTGACCAGGTCGAAGTCCACGGTGAAGACCTGGAGCGGGGAGGAGTCGTCCCCGGTGAAGACGATGGTGCCGTCCTGGTTGACGGCCGTGCCCGTGGTCGGGCGGGGGCTGCCGTCGACCCGGGCGTAGCACCGGCTGGCCGAGGTGAGCTGGTCGCGCAGGCCGGCGTACGGGGTGACCGCGGCAGGGTCGGCCACGAGCGGGCCGGTGACGGTGCCGGGGCCGGGGGCGGTGCCCGCGTGGCGGACGACTCCGTCGTCCGAGATCAGCCGCTGGTCGACGGCGATGTTGACGTTGCCGCCGGTGGTGAGGAAGTCGGATCCCGACGGGGGCCGCACGAGCGAACCCGCGCCGACGACGCCGATGTTGTAGGCACCGCCCGCCGCCACGTCCTTGTTCTGGTCGAAGTTGCCGAGGACGACGACCTTGCCCTCGGCCTCGGCGGCGCGCTCGCGGACCAGGAAGTCGGCGCCAACGAAGATGTTGATGCCCTCGTCGTAGCCCGTGGGCACGGTGCCGGTCTCGACCTGCGGGAACGGGTCGGGGCACCGGGACCCCAGGAAGGGACCCAGCCCGCCCGGCAGCGGGGCCCGCAGGGCTGCGGCGTGCCGGGCCGGTGCCGGCTGCTGTCCGCCGGGGCCCGGCGCGGTCGGCGCCGCCAGGGCCGCCGGGGCGCCTGCGGCCAGTACGGCCCCGAGGGCGAGCCCCAGGGGCCCGAGGGTCCACTTCCTTGCTGACATGACGCTCCGTCCGTTGCCCGCCGCCGCGTGCGGGCGGGCCCGTACAGGCTGGCTCCGGGCTCCGGCGAGCCGGGCGGACCGACACTCCCCCACTACGGCATTCCGGTACGACAATCACTCGACTGGAGCGTCGGGCCTCGGACCGGCGTGCGTCAGCCGGCGTGCGTCGGCCGGCGTGCGTCAGCCGGCGTGCGTCAGCCGGCGTGCGTCAGCCGGCGTGCGTCAGCCGATCGCGGAGCCCGCGACCCAGGCGGGCCAGGACATGTTCCAGCCGCCCAGCCCGTTGTCCGGGGCGACCGTCTTGTCCTGCGAGTTCACGACCTCCACCACGTCGCCGACCAGGGTCCGGTCGAAGAACCAGCCGGCCGGGGTGTCCGAGCCGCCGCCCTTGTTGTCGCGCAGGCCGATGCAGCCGTGACTGACGTTGGTGGAGCCGAAGGTGTCGGGGCTGGCCCAGTAGTTGCCGTGCAGGAAGGTCCCGGAGCGGGTGAGGCGGATGGCGTGCGGGACGTCGGGGATGTCGTACTCACCGCCGAAGCCCACCGTCTGCCCGTTCATCCGGGTGACGTCGAAGAGCTCCATCACCACCATCTTCCCGTTGTAGGTCATGTTCTTCGGAGCCCCGGCGGTGATCGGCACGGTGGACAGCAGTTCGCCGTCGCGCCGGACCTCCATGGTGTGCGCGGCCGCGTCGACGGTGGAGATCTGGGAGCGGCCGACGGTGAAGCGCAGGGTCTTGTCCTGGATTCCGTAGGAGCCGGGCGCTCCCTCGACGTCCCGCAGGCCGAGCTTGACGGTGACCTCGGTGCCGGGCTTCCAGTAGGTCTTGGGCCGGAAGTCCAGGCGTTCGTCGCCGAACCAGTGGCCCACCACCTCCACGGCCGGGTCCGAGGTGATCGTGATGGCCCGCTCGACGTCGGCGCGGTGTTCGATGGACCGGCTGAACCCGAAGGAGATGATCATGCCGGTGCCGACGGTCGAGCGGTTCTCGGGCTTGAAGTAGCCGATGAACCGCTCCTCGGGAACGTAGGTGGTGAAGGTGGTGTGCCGGGCCTGGCGGCGGTTGTGCCCGTCGAGCGCGACCGCGTCCACGGTGTACTTGGCCGCGAGCGCGAGCCGGCCCTGCGCCGGGTCCGGGCTCCAGCTGAGCCCGTCGACGGCGATGGCCCCGGGCACCTTCTCCTCCTGGGCGTCCTCCACCTTGGTGACCACGACCCGCTCCAGGCGGCCCTCGGGCACGCTGACCCTCAGCGGGCCCTCGGCCGGCACCCCCTTGGCGTTGTCCTCGGGGCTGATCCTGATCGCCTCGTCCGGTGACCGGGGTTTGCCGGGCAGCTGGATCTCGATCGGGGAGCCGCCGTTCCCGGTGCATCCGGTCAGGCCTCCGAGGAGGCCCGCCCATACCGCCACGGCGGCCAAGCCCGCCCCTGCCCGCCTCGTCAGAAGAGTCACGTTCCTCCAACGACCGGGCCCCTCCGGGGGAAACGTGGGCGCGGCTCACGTTCCAGGCAGGACAGTCCGGGCAGAACAGTGGGAAGGACCAGACGGGGGCGGGCCCCGGCCGGGACGCCGGGGCCGCATCTCCCCCACCCCCGCAGGTACCGAGAGCCGTGGAGGCGGGCAGTGTCGAGCGCAGCCGAGCAAGAGGCGGAGCCCCTGGCCGGGGTCGAGACCGGATCCGGGGCCGGGACCGAGCCCAGGGCCGAAGCCGGACCCGGGACCCGGGTCAGTGTTCAGGGCGGGACCGGGGCCACGGCCGGCCACGGGACGGGGAACGGAAACGGGAGCGGAACCGGGAACGGGCCGGGAGCCGGCAACGGGAACGGGAGCGGACATCCGGCCGGCCAGACCCTGGGGCTGATGGAACCGCAGGTCAGGGGCCACGCCGTGGTGAGCCGGGGGGTGCCCGGACCGCCCGTGTGGCCCGGGTCCTCGCATCCGCTGGGGGCCCGGTTCCACCAGGGGCCGGACGGGACGGCCGGGACCAACTTCGCACTGTGGGCCCAGGGCGCGGAGGCGGTGGAGGTCTGCCTCTTCGCGGAGGACGGCTCCGAGAGCCGCTGCGCGCTGACGGAGCTGACCCACGAGATCTGGCACGGCTTCCTGCCGGGCGTGCGGCCCGGACAGCGGTACGGATTTCGGGTGCACGGGCGCTGGGACCCGTGGACGGGGGCCCGCCACAACCCGGCGAAGCTGCTCCTGGATCCGTACGCCCGGGCCGTGGACGGGGACTTCCTGCTGCCGCCCGAGGTGTACGGGCACGTCCGCGACTGGCCCCAGCAGTACATCGCGGACACCGTGCGCGACGACCGGGACTCGGCGCCGCACGTCCCGAAGGGGGTCGTGGTCCACGATGACGACGACTGGGCGGACGACGTCCGGCCGAAGACCCCGTGGGCCGATTCGGTCATCTACGAACTGCACGTGCGCGGCTTCACGATGCGCCATCCGGGCATCCCCGAGCACCTGCGCGGCACGTACGCGGGCCTCGCGCACCCGGCGGCGATCGAGCACCTGACCGGGCTCGGGGTGACGGCGGTGGAGCTGCTGCCGGTCCATCAGTTCGCGCACGAGGACCACCTGCTGCGCCGGGGCCTGCGCAACTACTGGGGCTACAACTCGGTCGGCTACTTCGCCCCGCACGCGGCGTACTCCTCCAGCGGGACGGCCGGCCAGCAGGTCGGCGAGTTCAAGCGGATGGTCAAGGCGCTGCACGCCGCCGGGATCGAGGTCATCCTCGACGTGGTCTACAACCACACGGCGGAGGCCGGCGAGCTCGGCCCGACGCTGTCGCTGCGCGGGATCGACAACCGGGCGTACTACCGGCTCCAGTCGGACCAGCGGCGGTACGCCGACTACACGGGCTGCGGCAACACCCTGCACGCCGGGCGGCCGCACGTGCTGCGCCTGATCACCGACTCCCTGCGGTACTGGGTGACGGAGATGGGGGTGGACGGCTTCCGCTTCGACCTGGCGGCGGCGCTGGCCCGCTCGATGCACGACGTGGACATGCTCTCGCCGTTCCTCGCGGTGATCGCCCAGGATCCGGTGCTGCGGCGGGTGAAGCTGATCGCCGAGCCGTGGGACGTGGGCTCGGGCGGGTACCAGGTGGGGGCGTTCCCGCCGCTGTGGACGGAGTGGAACGACCGCTACCGTGACGCCGTACGGGACTTCTGGCGCGGGGCGCTGCCCGACGTGCGGGACCTCGGGTACCGGCTGTCGGGGTCGAGCGACCTGTACGCGTGGGGCGGGCGGCGGCCGTACGCCTCGGTCAACTTCATCACCGCGCACGACGGTTTCACCCTGCGCGACCTGGTCTCGTACGAGTCCAAGCACAACGAGGAGAACGGCGAGGCGGGCCGGGACGGGACCAACGACAACCGGTCCTGGAACTGCGGGGTGGAGGGCGAGCCCGCGGAGGGCACGGATCCGCGGATCGCGGCGCTGCGCAGGCGGCAGTTGCGGAACCTCCTGACCACGCTGCTGCTGTCGACCGGGGTGCCGATGCTGGTGGCGGGCGACGAGTTCGGCCGGACGCAGGGCGGCAACAACAACGCGTACTGCCAGGACAACGAGACCAGCTGGGTGGACTGGTCGCTGCTGGAGGACCCGTCCTGGCAGGCGCTGCTCGCGCTGACCCGGCGGCTGCTGGCGCTGCGCCGGGCCCATCCGGTGCTGCGGCGCCGGGCGTTCTTCTCGGGGAGCTCCCAGGGGGCGGACGGGCTGCGGGACCTGGCCTGGTTCACCCCGGCGGGGGTGGAGATGACCGAGCGCGACTGGTACGCCCCGGCCGGGTCGGTGGGCCTGTACCTGTCGGGGCAGGACATCCCGGGCCGTGACGAGCGCGGGCGCCAGGTCACGGACGACAGCTTCCTGGCCCTGCTGCACGCCGGGGACCGGCCGGTGGCCTGGACCCTGCCGGGTCCGCCCTGGGGCCGGGCGTACGAACTGGTCCTGGACACCTCCCGGGAGGACCAGGCGGCGGCGCCCGCCACCGTGCACCGCGGGGGCGGGAGCGTGACCGTCCCGGCCCGCGCGGTGCTGCTGCTGAAGGTGGTGGGCGGGGGCGCGTAGGCGTTCACGGGTCCGGGTCCCGGGCGGACCCGGGGCGGGAGCCGCCGGACGCCCTGCGATGATGTGCCCTTCACGCGGATCGTACGCACGCACGCATATACGGATGTTCGAGGGGTTGTGTCGATGGCGAGTGTCGGGACCGCGCTGCGGGAGCTGCGCGGGGCGCAGAAGTCGGCGAAGGGGGTTTCGCTCTACTCCCGGTTCGTCAACCGGCCCGTCGGGCGGTACCTGGCCGCCGGGTCGTACGCGCTCGGGCTCACCCCGAACCAGGTGACGCTGATCAGCGCCGCGCTGAGCTTCGCGGGTGCGGCCGCCGTCGCCCTGGCCTCGCCCTCGTGGGGGCTGGGGATCGCGGTGTGGGCCCTGCTCGCGGTCGGCTTCGCCTTCGACTCCGCCGACGGGCAGCTCGCGCGGCTGCGCGGGGGCGGCAGCGCGGCGGGCGAGTGGCTGGACCACGTCGTGGACTGCGCGAAGCTCACCTCGCTGCACACCTGCGTCCTGATCGCCTTCTACCGCTTCCCCGAGGCCTACGGGGTCGGCGGCGGGACGCACGGAGCCGCCTCGGCCGGCTGGCTGCTGGTGCCGCTCGGCTTCCAGCTGGCCGCGGTCGTGACCTTCTTCGGCGGGCTGCTGACCGAGAAGCTCAAGCCGAAGCCGGCGCCGGGAAGCGCGGCCGCCGCACCGTCGGCCCTGCGCGCGGTGGCGCTGCTCCCCGTGGACTACGGGGTGTTCTGCCTGGTGTTCCTGCTCCTCGGCGGGAGCGGGGTGTTCCGCTGGGCGTACGCCGGGGCGGGCGTGCTGGCCGCACTGTTCCTGGTGGCGTTCCTCGCGAAGTGGTTCCGGGAGCTCAGCGCCGTACCGAGGTGACCGGGACCGGTGCAGGCGGCCGGGCCGGCGTCCGCCGTCGTGTCGCGGCCGGAACCCGCCGTCGGTCCGGTCAGCCCCGCTGTTCGGTGGCGAGCGGCTCCGAGAGCACGTCCAGGGCCCGGCGCAGCTGGGTGCTGGAGGTGTGGACCGTGTACGGGAAGTAGACGACCTCGACGCCGTGGACGGCGAAGTCCCTTTCCAGCTGGTCCCCCTTGGGGGTGCCGCGCCAGTCGTCGCCCTTGAATATGACGTCGAAACGGACTTGCTTCCACGTTTCGACCTTGTCCGGAACGGTCTCCACAAAAGCCGCATCCACGTACTGGACGCTGCGGACGATCTCCAGCCGCTCGACGAGCGGTATCACCGGGCGGCGCCCCTTGGCGAGTTCCGCCATTTCGTCGGACACGACCCCCGCCACCAGGTAGTCGCACTGACTCCGGGCATGGCGAAGGATGTTGAGGTGTCCGATGTGAAAGAGGTCGTAGGCACCCGGTGCGTAGCCGACGCGGTGAGGTCTACGCCCAGGTTCAGCAAATTCGGACAAATCCTTCTCCGTCACGTGATATCCCCCAGAAGCCGCACACCTCGGTGTGGCGGATTAGCAGACAATAGCGTGCACGTTCCCTGCGTTGCCGGTGAACGAATAGGGTGACGTGCGCATCATCCTGGTGAGAGGGGGACGTCCAGTGTCGAAATCAGGTCAGCGGCGCCTACTGCTGGTTTCCACGAATTACGCCCCCGAGCACACGGGCATCGGCCCGTACGCCACCCAGATCGCGGAGCACTGGGCCGATCTCGGACACGAGACGCACGTCCTGGCGGGCATGCCCCACTACCCGGCGTGGTCCGTCGAGCCGGAGTACAAGGGGGCGCTCCGGCGCACCGAACAGCGCGCGGGCGTGACCGTGCACCGGCGCGCGCACACCGTCCCCCCGCGCCAGACCGCCGTCCGCCGGGCCCTTTTCGAAGGATCGATTCTGCTGCACGGCTCCGTGGCCCCGCCGCGGATGGGGAAGCCGGACGCCGTCCTCGCCCAGATGCCGAGCCTGGCCGGCGGCCTGCTGGCCGCGCGCCTCGCGGCGCGCTGGAAGGTCCCCTTCGTCCCGGTCGTCCAGGACCTGATGGGCGCCGCCGCCGCGCAGAGCGGGATCAGCGGCGGGGACAAGGCGGCCGCGTTCGCCGGGCGGGCCGAGGCCCACGCCCTGAAGCGGGCCGCCCTCGTCGGTGTGATCCACGAGACGTTCGTCGACCGGGTCGTGGGCATGGGCGTGGACCCCCGGCGGATCCGGCTCGTCCCGAACTGGTCCCACGTGGCACTGCCCAGCAAGCCGCGCGGCCGGACCCGCCACCACCTCGGATGGGCTCCCGACCAGACCGTCGTCCTGCACTCCGGGAACATGGGGCTCAAGCAGGGGCTGGAGGTCCTCGTCGGCGCCGCCCGGCTGGACCCGAGCGTCCGGTTCGTGCTGATGGGTGACGGCAGCCAGCGCTCCGCCCTCGCCGACCTGGCGGCCGACGTCCCCAATCTCGACATCATCCCCCCTGCCGCCGACGGCGAGTTCCCCGATATCCTCGCCGCGGCGGACGTGCTCGCGGTGACGCAGCACGCCGCCGTGATGGACATGAGCGTGCCGTCCAAGCTCACCTCGTACTTCCAGGCCGGCCGTCCCGTCGTCGCCTCCGTCGCGGCGCTGGGCGGGACCGCCCAGGAAGTGGAGCGCTCCGGCGCGGGGGTGCTCGTACCGCCGGAGAACCCGGAGGCCCTGCTCAAGGCCGTACGGGCGCTGGCCGAGGACCCCGCGGGCGCGGACGCGCTGGGAGCGGCCGGACCGCGCCACGTGGCGGCGCACCTGAGCCGTGAGGCGGGCCTGGCCCGCATCGACGCACTGATGGACGAAGCACTTGGGGGTCCCCGGCCGTGATCGAGACCAACCGCCCGGCAGCGGCTCCGGCCGAGGACGAACCGGACCTGCTCCGGGACCAGTTCCGCCAGCTCCTGCGCTACCGCCGGCTCATCGCCCTGGGCGTGGGCACCGGCCTGCTCGGCGGGGTCTACCTCGGCGTCTCCACGGCGGACACCTACGTGGCCACCGCCGACATCGTGCTGCGCGCGCCCACCGACGACCCCTTCAACCCGAGCCTCGCCCCCGACAAGGCGATCAACATCGGCTCGGAGCGGCAGGTCGCGCTCTCCAGCTCCATAGCCAACGAGGCCGCGAAGAAGCTCGGGGTCTCGGCCACCGACTTCTCGGCCCTGCGCGCCGGTCTGCAGGTGACCAACCCCCCGCAGACGATGGTGCTGCGCTTCACCTACACCGCCGGCTCGCCCGCCGAGGCCGCCACGCGCGCCAACGCGATGAGCGAGGCCTACCTGCTCAAGCGGCAGGAGGCCCTCGACGTCACCCGCGACAAGATGGTCAAGGGCTATCAGGAGCAGCGCGATCCGGTGGCCAAGCAGCTCGAAGAGCTGACCAAGCAGACCACCGGCATGCCGGCCGGTCCGGCGCGCGACGCCGCGTACGCCGCCAAGACCGACCAGCAGAGCAAGATCAACACGCTCAACGGCAACATCGCCAAGCTCAAGGCCCTGGACATGACCCCGGGCCGGGTCACCAGCACCGCCGTCCCGCCGCACGGGGCCGACGGCCCCGGCCTGCCCATGTCGCTCGCGCTCGGCGCGGCCGTGGGCCTGGCCCTCGGCCTGCTCGGCGCCTGGGTGCGCCTGGTCTTCGACCCGGCTCCGCGCTCCGAGGGCGATGTCGCCCGCGCCCTGCGCGCGCCCGTCCTGGGCTCCCTGCCCCGGGGCAAGGCCGACGGCGGGCCGCTGCTCGCCGCGGGCGAGGAGGACCCCCGGCTGGCCGAGGAGTTCCGCTCGGTGGCCTTCCGGCTCGCCTACGACGCCCGCTTCGCGGACCGGCGCCGCCTCCTGGTGGTCGCCCCGCGCGGCAGCAGCGAGATCGCCGCCGCCGTGGCGGTGAACCTGGCCGCCTCCTTCGCGGAGACCGGCAAGGACGTGCTGCTCATCGAGGCCGACCTGCGCACCCCGGTGCTGGCCAGCCAGCTGCCCACCGACGCCTCCGGCCGGCCCAACTGGAGCAAGTCCAAGGGGAGCGCGGGCGCGCAGCACGCCGAGGCCGAATGGCCCGACGGCCGCCAGCTCCTGGTGGACGCCGGGGAATCGGGCAGCTTCGACCTGATCCCGGGCGAGCGGGTGCGCAACGTGCCCCGCGCACTGACCTCGCAGCGGGCCACCCGGCTGATCTCCGAAGCCGACTCCCCCAACTCCACCGTCGTGGTGCTCGCCCCGCCCGTGCTCTCGTACGCCGACGCCCTCGCGCTCGTCGACCGCGTCGACGGGGTCCTGGTGGTCTGCAACCCCGGTGCGGTGCGCCGCACCGACCTCTCCCGCATCCGCGAGCTGATCAGCGGGGCCGGCGGCACGGTGCTGGGCGCCGTCCTGCACGCACCGCTGCCGGGCGAGAAGAAGCGCGGCCTCGGCCGGGCCCCCAAGGGCGGCGGCCCCGCCGCCGAGGACCCCCGGCCCGCGCCCCCGTCCGCGCCCTCGCCCCGCCGGAGCGAGCCGCAGCCGATCCCCTACGAGGTGGCCGCCGCCGACGCCGCGCAGCACATCCCGGGCGACGGCACCGACACGGTCGCCCTGCGTACGGTCCGCACGGGCCGGCGGTGAGCCGGCGCGGCCCAGGCCGCCTCGCGGCGGTCGCCTCGGTACTGGACCAGGCCGCGTCCAGCGCCACGAACATCCTGGTCCTGGTGCTGGCCGCCCGGCTCTCCTCGGCGGCCGGCTTCGCCGACTTCTCGATGGTCTACGTGACCTTCACCGTGCTGCTCGGCCTCAACATGGCCTACGTCGGCCAGACCCTGGTGCTCGAGAAGGATCCGAGCCGCCTCGCCGCGGCCTGCCGCTCGGGCCTCGCCTTCACCGGCGCCGCCTCGGCCGCGGTGGGAGCCGTACTGGCCCTGCTGGGGCTGCTGCTGCCCGGCGCGACCGGGTGGGCCTTCCTCGCGCTGGGACTCGTACTGCCCCTGGTGCTGCTGCAGGACGGGCTGCGCTACTGCTTCTCCGCCCTGCGGGCTCCCGGGCGGGCGCTGGCCGCCGACGCGCTGCGCCTCGCCTGCGTGGTGAGCGCGCTGCTGCTCCAGCCCGAGGGGGCTCCGGCCGGACGGCTGGTGCTGGTGTGGGGGGTCTCCGCGCTGCCCGCGCTGGCGCTCGGCCTGTGGCTGCTGCGGCCCTCGGTGCGGGGCGCCGCCGGCGGCGCCACCGACCTGAGGCCGTACCTGCGGCGCGGGTACCTGGGGCAGCGGTTCGTGGTCGAGTTCGCCGTGGGCAACGGTTCCAGCCAGCTCGCCGTCCTCGGGCTCGGCGTCTTCGCGACCCCGCTGGCCGTGGGCGCGCTGCGCGGCGCCACCACCCTGTTCGGGCCGCTGAACGTGCTGTTCAACTCCGCGAACTCCTTCGGCCCGCCCGTCGTCGGCCGGGCGTCCGGGAAGCGGGGCGTGGTGCGGCTGACCGCCCTGATGGGCGGCGCGCTCGCGGTGACCGGCGCCGCGTGGGGGGCCGTGCTGTACGCCCTGCCGGAGCGGGCCGGGCGCGAACTGCTCGGCGACACCTGGCAGGCGGCGGCCGCACTGCTGCCCGCGACGGGCGCCCAGTACGCCGTCATGGGGCTCGGCACCTGTGCGCTGCTGACCCTGCGGGTGCTGAACCCGAAGGCCACCCTCTCGCTCCAGGTGGTCTTCTCGCTGCTGTCGGTCGGGCTGCTGCTGGGCGGGTACGCCGTCTGGGGCGTGGCCGGGGCCGCGTGGGGCCTCGCCCTCGGCTCCGCCTCGAAGGCCGCGGCCGGCTGGCTGCGCGTGGCCCGGCTGCCGGCCCCCGAAGCCGCGGCGGCCACCACCGCCGACCAGGTCCGGGCGGCCTGAGACCGGAGTCCCGGTCGGGCCGGGATGTTTCGGTCACGCCTGCGTGACCCGGTCAGGCCTGCGTGTCGCCGAAGCCCGCCTCGATCAGGGCGAACAGGTCCAGCATGGCGCGGCGCTGGTCCTCCTGGCCGCGGATCAGGCTCGCGGTGTCCATCACGAACCGGGCCAGCGCCGCGGACCTGAGGTCGCCCTCGGGGGCTCCGGCCTCGGCGGCGATGGCGGCGGCGAGCGCGAACTCGTGGCGCCGCCACATCCGGTCCCAGTACTCCACCAGTTCCGGCGTCTCGCGGACCAGGGTGCGGTGGGCGATCACCGCCGGATCGCCGCTCCGGCGGGTCGCCCGGGTCTCCACGAAGTGCTCGCGCAGGGAGTGCAGGACCGACTGTCCGGGCGCACGGTCCCGTACCGCCGAGACGAGCGCGGCCTCGACATCCCCGTCCTCGTCGAAGACCAGCGCTTCCTTGCTCGGGAAGTGCTTGAACAGCGTGGTCACCGAGACGTCGGCCTCCTCGGCCACGTCACGGACGCCGACCTTGTCGTACCCGCGCTCCAGGAACAGGCGCAGCGCGGCATCGGCGAGGGCCTTGCGGGTCTGGGCCTTCTTGCGCTCGCGGCGCCCGACTGTCTCGGTCATGGGACCTACCGACGGCACGTATTCGGTGCACAAGTTGACCGACTGCACTTGTGGAACAGTTGCAGCCCGACCCGCGGTCAGCGCAGGGAGGTGGCCCTGTCCTGCCGGTACGTGGCCACGAGCGCCAGGCACATCCCCGCGATGGCGATCCGGCCCGAGGCCTGGAGCAGCGGCCCGCGCAGCAGGATGAAGGAGTACCCCGCGACCAGCGGGACCACCGTCGAGATCAGACTCCCCGGCGGCGAGCTGCGCCGGGCGCGCTTCGCGTAGCGCCGGTCGACGCGGGCGGCGGCGTACCCCATCCCCAGGAGCCCCGCCCCCATGCCCAGCGGCCCGAAGTCGATCCACAGCTCGGCCCAGATCGGGGAGGACAGGTTGGTGTTGACCGTGCCCATCCACTGGCCGACCATCACGCCGGTGTCCCGCGCCTTGCTCGACCACACCGAGCGCGGCACCGCGAAGAAGACCGATCCCGCGAGCTGGCGCCCGTAGGAGTGCCCGGGGCCGGACTCCGCGAAGGTGATGGTGTTGGCGAACATGCCGATCTGGTCGTAGTCCTTGAGCGCCATCGGCTCCAGGAACGAGGTCGTCTCGACCGGCTTGTAGTTCTTCTCGTCGTAGCGGAAGCGGTCCGCGAACGGGAAGATCAGGAGGGCGACCACCACGGCCATGGACAGCGCCACCCGGTACATCGCGGCGCTCACCGGGAAGACGGTGAAGAGCATCGCGAACATGACCGTCAGGAACCAATAGCGCGGGTTCGAGATCGGATTGTTGACGATCAGGTTGAGGACCATGAGCGCCGACCAGGTGACGATGATCGACACCTTGCGGCGGGCGAACTTCGAGGTGATCAGCCAGCGCGTGTACAGCAGCAGGGCCAGCAGGGCCGGGACCGTACCGAAGCCGCGCAGCAGCGCCTGCCCCGCCTGGCCGTCCTGGGAGACGCCCGCCTCCTCGATGCCCGCGATGATCTCCTGGCGGCTGGAGAAGAACACCGCCGGGCCGCCGAGCTTCACGATCAGGGCCGCGCTGCCCAGGAACGCCACGGCCACGAGCAGGTGCAGGCGCCGACGGTGCGCCATGACCGGGCGCGGCTCCTTCAGCGAACCGCCCGCGCGGCCCGCCGGCCGGTGCCGGGCCAGCAGCACGCCCACGTCGAAGGCGGCGCAGCCCAGCAGGACCAGGCCGATGGCGGCGGTGAGGTCGGAGCGCGGCCCGACGACGGGGGTCGGGACCTGGCCGAGGACGGCCTGGGCGAGCGGGGCCACGCCCATGGCCATGTAGACGAAGAGCCAGAAGGAGCCCTGGAGCAGCTTGCGGCGGCTGGTCAGGACCATCGCCGAGAGCCGGGCACCCGCGTACATGGTGAGCAGGAGCTGGAGCCAGAAGGCCGCGTCGTGCTGGCCGGCGCCGGGCTGCACGGCGACGAACAGCGGCAGGAAGACGGTGAACCCGAGGGCCAGCGGGACGGAGAGCGCCCGCGAGAGCAGGGTCCGCGGGGTGGTGACCCTGCCCCAGGTCTTCTCGTCATCCGGGCGCGGGGGTACCGGCCGGGCGACGGTCCCGCGTATGTCGGTCGCCACGCTTGCCCCCACCCCCTGTGCCTGATCCGGCCGCAGTCTAGTCTGACGCGGTCGGCGCCCGGGGAGGCGCCTCGGGAGGCGCCGTCGGGGGCCGGACTGTGAGGGGGTGCCTGTGCGTGATCTTCCTGCCTTCACGCTGGCCGGATACGACAAGGGGCGCGGGCGGCTGACGCAGGCGCTCTGGTTCGCCGTGATGAACACGCTCTTCATGAGCTGGCTGTGCCCCGCCCGGCTGCGGGTGGCGCTGCTGCGCGCCTTCGGGGCACGGATCGGCGAAGGGGTGCTGATCCGCCACAAAGTGCGGGTGCTGTGGCCCTGGAAGCTGACCGTGGGCGACCACGCGTGGATCGGCGAGGGCGCCTGGATACTCAACCTGGAGCCGGTGACGATCGGCGCGCACGCCTGCCTCTCGCAGGAGGCGCTGCTGTGCACCGGCTCGCACGACCACCGGGCCGCCGACTTCCGCTACCGCAACGCGCCCATCACCGTCGGGGACGGCGCGTGGGTGGCCGTACGGGCCACCGTGCTGGCCGGCGTGACCATCGGCCGCTGCGCGGTCGCGGGCGCCGGGTCCGTGGTCCACAAGGACCTCCCCGCGCTGACCCTGCAGACCCAGGACGGGCACCGCCGCCCGGTCGAGGAGCCGAAGTGAGCACCCCCTTGAGAGTTCTGCACGCCGTCACCCTGCACTCCCCCACGCACGCCTTCGGCGGGCCGGTGCGGGTCGCGCTGAACCTGGCCAAGGGGCTGCGGGCCCGTGGGCACGAGGCGAGCCTGCTGGCGCTGGGCGAGGGGTTCCCGGAGCCCTGGCCGACCTCGGTGGAAGGGGTCCCGGCGAAGCTCTTCCCCGCCCGGCGCCTGCTCCCCCTCGGCTTCAGCGGGATGACCTCGCCGGCCCTGCTCGCCTCCGCGGGCCGCCTGGTGCGGGGCGCGGACGTGGTCCACGTGCACCTGGCGCGGGACCTGGTGACCCTGCCCGTCGCCCTGGCGGCGCTGCGGGCGGGCAAACCCCTGGTCCTACAGACCCACGGCATGGTCGACCCGAGCGGGAAACTGCTGGCCAAGGTGCTGGACGCGCTGGCGGTGCGCCGCCTCCTGCGCGCCGCCGACGCACTGCTGTACCTCACCCCGCACGAGCGCGAGGGCCTCGACGCCGTGGCCGGGGCGCCGCTCCCGAACACCGTCCGGCTCGTCAACGGCACCCCGGCCCAGGAGGAGCGCCCCGCCCCGTCCGGGCCCCCGCGGATCCTCTACTCGGCCCGCCTGCAGGCCCGCAAGCGCCCGGTGGACTTCGTGGACGCCGCCCCGGCCGTCCTGGCGGCGCACCCGGACGCGGAGTTCGTGGTGGCCGGCCCGGACGAGGGCGAGCTCGCGGCGGTCCGCGCCCGGATCACGGAGCTGGGCCTCTCCGCCCGCTTCACGGTCCCGGGCGCCCTGTCCGGCGCGGAGGTCCTGACGGAGCTGCGCCGCGCCCACGTCTACGTACTGCCCTCCGTGGACGAGCCGTTCCCGATGTCGGTCCTGGAAGCCCTGTCGGTGGGCGTCCCGTCGGTGGTGACCCACTCCAACGGTCTGGCCCGCGACATCGCCCGCGCGGGCGCGGGCCGCGCGGTCGACCCGGGCCCGGCCGGAGTCGCGGAAGCGATCCTGTCCCTCCTGGAACCGGCCGAGAACTCCACGACCTCGAAGGCCGCCCGCGAACTGGCGTCGTCCGCCTTCTCGATGGACGCGGTCCTGGACGCCCTCATGCCGGTGTACGAGGGCGCCCTGCGCCGGAGTTGAGGTGCGGGGACCCGGGCTTCGGGGTGGCCCGCTTCTGGGTGGCCCGCTCCTGGGGTGGCCCGCTTCGGCCTCAGAGGCCGCGGCGGGTTTCGTCGACCACCGGGAGGGCGCCGACGCGGCGGCGCTTGGCCACGCTCGCGTAGACCGCGAGGCCGATGGCGCCCGCGACCATCATGATGACCCCGACCAGGTCGAGGTTGACGCTCTGCAGCTGCCAGTCACTCGCGAAGGTGAGGATGGCCCCCACCACGATCAGGCCTATGCAACCGCTGATGCCTCTCATGGGATTCGCCTCCAGCTTCGGGGACGGGGTGCAGCCCCGCCCTGTGGAGGCGCGGATGCCCCCGATGCGGGAACGGAAACGCCCCCGCTGCCCGGGTGTTCGGGCAGCGGGGGCGTGGCGCCCGGGTCGCGCGGACCATCGGGGGACGGAGTCCGGCGCAGCGCGCCGAGGCGCCTGGGGGGGGCCTTACGCGGGGATCCAGGCGTAGCAGCCGTTCGAGACGAACTGGGCCGTGCCCGCCGGGATCTTGGCGGTGATCTTCTCGCCCGGCTTCGGCGGGGTCTGCGGGCCCGAGGCGAGGGCGGCGCCGTCCTTGCCCTTGGTCTCCCAGACGCACGTGGTGCTCTGGGTCAGCGCGCGGTAGGTGCCCGCCGCCGGGGACTGCTTCGTACCGTCCGGGAAGCCCTTCGCCGCGGCGTCGAGGACCGGCTTCTGCTCGGGGCAGAGGTAGGTGATCGCGTCCTTCGCGCCCGGGATCTCCCCGGCCACGAGGGCGCCGACCGCCGCGTCCTTGTCCCGCTTCGCCGTGCGCTCCACCCGCTGGCAGGCCTCCTGGCCGCTCTGCAGGACGGCCGCCGGGTCCGTCTTCTCCGGGACCCGGCCGCTCAGGTACTGCTTCTGCGGCGCGGTGAAGCTGCCCGTCTTCGGGACGAGCTTCGTGTCCGGCAGGACGGGACCCGTCGGCTTCGCGTCCGCCGGGGGCTGCGACGGGGTGACCGGGGCGTCGGCCGGGTCGGGCGCCGAGGAGGCGGCCGGCGGCTTGGGCGAGGCGGCCGAGGCTTCGGCCTTGCCGTCGCCGCCCGAACTGCAGGACGTCAGCGTCAGGGCGGCCGCCAGCAGGACGGCGGCCGCTGCGGAGCGTCGGTACATGAGGTGGCTCCCGTACGTATGAGATGGGCGTGCGGGGCCCGGCCGTCGAAACGGCCGGGCCCCGCACTCCGTCAAGCGGTTACTTCACGCCGAAGGTGAGGGTCAGCTGCGGCTTGGCGTCCACGGCCGTGGACTCCGAGGACCAGATCCACAGCGGGTTGGTACCCGTGCTCGTCAGGCCCAGGCTGTAGCTGCCGCCCAGCACCGCGGAGAGCGCGGCGGTGTCGAGCGGCGTGCTCTGGACCGCCGATCCGTCCGGCAGGCCCGCGAAGGAGCCGATCGGAGTGGTGCCCAGGGTGGGCTTGCTCTTGAAGGTCGTTCCCGCACCGCTCCAGGTGCCGGTGACCGGAACCACGGAGACGGTGTCGGTGGTGCCGGCACTCGCCGCGGTCGTGGTCTTGACCTGGAGGGACGCGGACTTCAGCACCGTGCCGGCCGGAGCGGCCGGGATGTCGAAGCGCAGGTACGTCTCGTAGGCCTGGGTCCCGCGGACGGCCAGCGAGGTGGACGTGCCGTAGGCGGTGCTGGGGGCGCCCTGGTTGATGTAGGTGTCCTCGGTCGCGGTGACCTTGGAGACCGTGTCGGTGGCGGCCTTCGCGAGGTCGTAGTGGTTCTTGACCTGGGCCTCGGTCAGCACCTTCGGGTAGACGGCCGTCTCGTCGATCTGGCCGGCGAAGAAGTTGCTGGTGGGGCGGGAGGACCAGCCGGCGAGGTTGTCGCCGCCGACGTGCCAGTAACCCTCGATCGCCTGGGAGCCGCTGGTGCTGGAGCTGTCCTTGGCCTTGCCGTCCACGTACAGCGTCATGCCGGAGGGGCCCTGGGTGGCGACGACGTGGTGCCACTTGTTGTCGTTGAACGTGTCGAACAGACCGGTGGAGATGGTCTTCGTCGAGCCCGGGTTGACCCCGAAGAAGATCCGGCCGGTGTTGGTCATGTAGATGTTCTTGTCGTACTGGTTGCTGTTGCGGTGCTGGTTGTTGCCGAAACCGATCAGCTTGCCGCCGCGCGTGGTGTTCGTCTTGAACCAGGTCTCCAGCGTGTAGCTGCTGCCGACCGTCTGGCGGTGGTCGCTGTACACCTGCTGGCTGGTGCCGTTGAAGCCCATGGCCGTGCTGGCGCCGGTGACCGCGCCCGGGGTCTGGCGCAGCGCCGGGGCGTTGAGCTGGATGCCGCTCGTGTTGCCCGAGACCGAGGAGTCGGCCACGTACGGGCTGACGACGTCGTCGTAGCGCCAGTACAGGTTGGCGCCGTCCTCGCGGACCTGGTTCGGGTACGCGCTGACCGCGGTCGGGACCGAGACCGAGGTGGTGGCCGACAGGGCGCTGGTGTTGCCCGCCGCGTCGGTGGCGGTGACCCGGTAGCTGTAGGACGCGCCGGCCTTGACCGTGGTGTCCGTCCAGGAGGCCTGCCGGCGCAGCCACTCCAGGGAGCTCGCGCTGACGGTGGCGATCGGGGTCGCGGAGCCGTTGCGGTAGACGCGGTAGGTCAGCTTGCTGTCGTCCGCGTCGTAGCTGGCGCGCCAGCGGACCTGGACCTCGCCGGGCTTGACGCTGGAGACGCTGGAGACCGGGGTGGTCGGGGCGCCGACGTCGCCGGTGGAGGCGAAGCGGGTCAGGGCCTGCTGGGCCTTGCCGTTGATGAGGGTGAACTCACCGCCGACCCACATGTACTTGGTGGAGTCCTTCTCCGCGATGGCCATCACGCGCGGGCCGATGCCCTCGCTTTCCTCCAGGCCGTCGTTGGTGGTGGGGTGCCAGCCGAGCTTGCCCGGGCTGCGCACGAAGCCGTTCACGGCGGACGGGGCGTCGAGGCCGCCGTTGCCCCAGTCGGTCAGCTGCGCCAGCAGGAAGTGGCGCTTGCCGTCGGGGAACTCGCCCTCGGAGCTGCAGTTGTGCGCGTGCGAGGAGCTGTAGAGGACTCCGTCGTACGGCAGCACGGCCTGGGTGGCCCCCAGGCACTGGTCGCGCCACTTCTCGCTGAAGTCGGTGGCGAGGGCGACGCGGCCGTCGAAGCCGCCCGTGCCCTCGGCGCCGGTGTAGTAGCCCGTGGAGTCGGCCGTGATGGACTTGATCACCGACATCGAGGGGATGGTGCCGTACGTCTTGGTGACGGCTCCGGTGGTGGCGTTCACGACGGCGAGCGCGTGGCTCTGGGCGCCGTTGACGGTGAAGAAGTCACCGCCCAGCAGGATGTTCTTGCCGTCGTTGCTGAGCTGGAGCGCACGGCCGGGCTCGTCGGCGTTGGCGGTGAAGGGCTTGAGCGCACCGGAGGTGGCGTCGACCGCGGCGAACCGCTCGCGGGTCGAGCCCTCGACGGTGCTGAAGTCCCCTCCCGCGTACAGGGTGGTGTCGGTGGCGGTGAGCGCGCGCACGGTGGCCGGGAACTTCGGGTCGAACGAGGCCTTGGGGGCGCAGGTCGCGATGTCGATGGCGGCGACGCTGGAGACCCGGGTTCCGTTGACGGCTCCGAAGTAGCCGCCCGCATAGAGGGTCTTCTTGTCCGGCGAGACGGTGAGCGCGCGCACGGTCGCGGTGCCCTCGCCGATGGTGAAGGAGAGCTTGCAGGAGGTGGGGGCGCCGGTCGCCGCGTCGAGCGCGACGAAGTTCACGGCTTCCTGCTCCGCGCCGGCGCCGCCGGTGGGCGGGCGGACGGCCGAGAAGGTACCGCCGGCGAAGACGGTGCCGTTGGCCTCCGCCATCGCCCAGACGATCCCGTTGGGCTGCCACGTCGGCAGGTTGTCGGCGGTGAAGGCCACCGGCTGCGTGATGGCCGACGCCTCGGGTATCAGCACCAGGCCTACCGCGGTGCCGGCGCCGGCCAGTGACAGGGCGAGGGCAGCAGTCAGCCCTCTGGATCTACGCATGAGCCCCCCAGGGCAATTGCCCGGCTTGAATGGCTGGTTCGGCATCTTTCGGAACAGCCATATGTACTGGCGCAGACTAGGGCTCACGCGAGGGCCTGGTCACCACGCTTGACCCATTGCATACCAACTTGGAATCAACGGGTCCGGTGCGGATGGAGCACTACGGACATACGGCAGATTTGCCCCGGTCACACCCGCCACAAGGTGCGCGAATGACCGGGACAGGGCAAATCGTAGGCGAAATATATGGCCTCAGCGGTCGATGCGGACGCTGGCGCCCGCCAGTTGGTCCTCGACCTGCCGGATATCGGAATCCACCATGATGCGGGCCAGTTCCGCCACCAGGACCGTCGGCTTCCAGCCGAGCAGATCGTGGGCCTTGGACGCGTCGCCGATCAGGGCGTCGACCTCGCTGGGGCGCTCGTACTTGGGGTCGTAGCGAACGTGCTCGTTCCAGTCGAGACCGGCGTGCGCGAAGGAGGCCTCGACGAACTCGCGCACGGTGGCGGCGACGCCGGTGGCCACGACGTAGTCGGTGGCCTCGTCCTGCTGGAGCATCCGCCACATGGCGTCCACGTACTCCGGGGCGTAGCCCCAGTCGCGGACGGCGTCGAGGTTGCCGAGGTAGAGCTTCTCCTGGAGACCGGCCTTGATCCGGGCGACCGCGCGGGTGATCTTGCGGGTCACGAAGGTCTCGCCCCGGCGCGGGGACTCGTGGTTGAAGAGGATCCCGTTGACGGCGAACATTCCGTACGCCTCGCGGTAGTTCACCGTCGTCCAGTACGCGAACACCTTCGCGGCGCCGTACGGGCTGCGCGGGTGGAACGGGGTGGCCTCGTTCTGCGGGGGCGGGGTGGCGCCGAACATCTCCGAGGAGGAGGCCTGGTAGATGCGGGTGTCCACGCCGCTGGCCCGGATCGCCTCCAGCAGGCGCAGGGCGCCGAGGCCGGTCACGTCACCGGTGTAGAGCGGGGCGTCGAAGGAGACGCGGACGTGGGACTGGGCGCCGAGGTTGTAGACCTCGTCGGGGCGTATCTCGCGGAGCAGGTTCACCAGGGCGACGCCGTCGGAGAGGTCGGCGTGGTGCAGGACCAGGGAACGGTTCGCCGTCTGCGGGTCCTGGTAGATGTGGTCGATCCGCTCCGTGTTGAAGCTGGAGGACCGCCGCACGAGCCCGTGCACCGTGTAGCCCTTGGAGAGCAGGAGCTCTGCGAGGTACGAGCCGTCCTGCCCGGTGACGCCGGTGATCAGCGCGGTCTTGCCCATTGGGTCCCCCTGGGGATCGTTGCGGTGCGGTGCGGTCGTGGCTGCGCCCCGGGGTGCGGGCCGGAGCCGTTCGGTTCGGGGCGGGCGCCCCGGGTGTCGCTCGGGGCGCGGCCCCGGATGCGGCTCGGGGTCACGCCTCGTCGTACGGGGCCCCGGCGCGGCTCGGGACCGAGTCCCGGGCCGGAACCGAGCCCCGGGTCGGGATCGGACACCGGGTCCGGGTCGGGACCAAGCCCCGGGTCGGGGTCAGACGCCGGGTCCGGGTCGGGACCAGGCGCCGGGTCCGCGTCAGACACGGGGTCCGGGTCGGGACCAAGCCCCGGGTCGGGGTCGGACACCGGGTCCGGGTCGGGACCAGGCGCCGGGTCCGCGTCAGACACCGGGTCCGGGTCGGGACCAGGCGCCGGGTCCGCGTCGGACACGGGGTCCGGGTCGGGACCAAGCCCCGGGTCGGGGTCGGACACCGGGTCCGGGTCGGGACCAGGCGCCGGGTCTGCGGCTCGGGGCCGTGCCCCCGGTGTTCGGGCCGGCCGCCGGATGTGGAGTGGGGCCGGGCCCGGGATGCTGTTGCGGTCCGCCGCCAGGGGGCTGGAGACGGGTACCGGATGGGTACCGTACACGCTCCGTCCGGAGCCCCTCCCGCCGGATCGGGCCCCCTCGCCCCCTTGCGGGGCGGTATGTACCGGACTGGCCCCTGCCACCCGAAATCGGCCCGCCCGCCAAGGCTTCCACCCCCGTCCCGCCACCGGCTGACCCCGGCAGGGCGGCCCGGAGCCAGCCCCGGAGTGGGCGCCAGGGTTGCCCCCGCAGCGGATCCCGGGGTCGGCCCCGGAGCACGGCCCAAGGTCGGCGCCGAGCCGACCCGCAGCGGGGCCCGGGGGCACCCCGGGGTGGCACCCCGGGGCGTGCGGCGGCCGACCCGGGCCGGGGCTCCCCCGTAAAGCCGCGGACAGCGGACTGGCATCATCGGCGGTATGACAAGTTCGCCGTTCCTGCCCCCGAACGCCCGCGTCTTCGTCGCCGGACACCGCGGCCTCGTGGGGTCCGCGGTCGTCCGCCGGCTCACCGCCGACGGGTACGAGGTGCTCACCCGCGGCCGCGCCGACCTCGACCTGCGCGATGCCGCCGCGACCGCGGCGTACCTGCGGGACGTCCGGCCCGACGCCGTCGTGCTGGCCGCCGCCAAGGTCGGCGGGATCATGGCCAACAGCACGTTCCCGGTGCAGTTCCTGGAGGACAACCTCAAGATCCAGCTGAGCGTCGTCGCCGGGGCGCACGCCGCGGAGGTGGGCCGGCTGCTGTTCCTCGGCTCCTCCTGCATCTACCCCAAGCTGGCCCCGCAGCCCATCAGCGAGGACGCCCTGCTGACCGGCCCGCTGGAGCCGACGAACGAGGCGTACGCCCTGGCGAAGATCGCCGGCATCGTCCAGGTCCAGTCGTACCGCAAGCAGTACGGGGCCTCGTACATCTCGGCCATGCCCACGAACCTCTACGGCCCGGGCGACAACTTCGACCTGGAGTCCTCGCACGTCCTGCCCGCCCTCATCCGCCGCTTCCACGAGGCCGCCGCCGAGGGCCGCGAGGAGGTCACGCTGTGGGGTTCGGGCACGCCCCGCCGGGAGTTCCTGCACGTGGACGACCTGGCCGCCGCCTGCGCCGTGCTGCTGCGCGAGTACGACGGCGCCGAGCCGGTGAACATCGGCTGCGGCGAGGACCTGACCATCAAGTCCCTCGCGGAGACCGTCGCCGAGGTGACCGGCTTCCGGGGCAGGCTCGCCTGGGACACCTCCAAGCCCGACGGGACGCCCCGCAAGCTGCTGGACGTGACCCGGCTGCGCGGGCTCGGCTGGAAGCCCGCGGTCCCGCTGCGCGAGGGCATCGCCTCCACCTACGCCTGGTGGCGCGAGCAGAGCGACGTGCGGACGGGCACGCGGAGCTGATCCCAAGCGAGGTGCCCCGGTGCCTCAGTACGCTCCGCGACCGTCGACGACGGCGCGGAGCGTGCGGCCCATGACGTCGACGTCACTGGTGAACGACCAGTTGTCCACGTACTGCAGGTCGAGCTGGATCGTTTCGTCCCACGAGAGGTCGGACCGCCCGCTGATCTGCCACAGCCCGGTCATCCCCGGCCGCACCGCGAGCCGGCGCAGTTCGACCTCGTCGTACTCGGCCACCTCCTCCGGAAGCGGCGGGCGCGGGCCGACCAGGGACATGTTGCCCGCCACCACATTGATCAGCTGGGGCAGTTCGTCCATGGACGTGCGGCGCAGCAGCCGGCCCACGCGCGTGACCCGGGGGTCGCGGCGCATCTTGAACATCAGGCCGTCGTTCTCATTGGCCCCGGACAGCTCGGCCTTCTGCGCATCCGCGTCCACGACCATCGTGCGGAACTTCCACATGACGAAGGGGACCCCGTCGCGGCCTATGCGCCGCTGCCGGTAGAAGGCCGGTCCGCGCGAGCCGAAGCGGATCGCCAGGACCATCGCGAGGAAGGCCGGCGACAGCAGGACCAGTCCGAGCGCCGCGCCCGCCCGGTCCAGTACCGACTTCAGCAGGGGCTGTACGCCGCGGCTCACCGGCGGCGCCACCCGCAGTATGGCCAGGCCGCCCGCGGACAGGGTCTCCAGCCGCTTGACGGAGACCTCCACCAGGCCGGGGAAGACCGCCAGTTCGAGCCCGGCGTCGTGCAGGGCCCAGGAGATCCGCCGCAGCCGCTCCCCCGCCAGCTGCGCTCCCGGTGCGACGAGCACCAGGTCGGCGCGGTGGGTGGCGACGGCGCCGAGCACGGCGGCGGAGTCCCCGTTCGGGGTCTGCGCCGTCGCGGAGCCGAGCCGCGCGGCCACGGGGACCCCGTGGTCCAGTGGGCCGGGACCCACCGGGACCACGCCGACCACCACGTACGGGTGGTCGGTGCGCGCGGCGAGGTGTCCGATGACGGACTCGGCGGCGGCGGGTTCGCCGACGACCAGCACCCGGCTCACCGCCTGGGCCTCGCGCCGGGCCGCGGAGAGATGGCGGTAGGTCAGCTTGTGGCAGGCGACGGTGAGGAGCAGAGCGGGTACGAGGGCGCCGAGGGCGGACAGCCGGGGGGTGTTCTCACCCGTGACCACCCGGACCACGGCGAGCACACCGATCAGAATCAGCCAGTCGTGTACGACCGGCAGAACTCCCCGGGATTCGCCGAGCGCGCGGCCCGCGTAGCGCCGGCGCACCAGCTGCACGCCGGTCCAGGCCAGGGCGGCGCCGAGGGCGCAGAACAGCGGCCGGGCCTGCTGGGCGGCCCCGAAGACCAGGCCGACGGGGACTCCCGCGCCGATCAGGTCCGCGGCGACCGCGGCGGGCAGGTACCAACGGGCCTTGTCGCCGAGGCCCCGGGCCGGCATGGCCGACAACCGGGCCGAACCGGCCACTCTTTGCACAGGTATATGGACATGCCTCATGGGCCCCCCTGGCACGTGGTCTTTCAGACGGTGGCGCGAGTCCCCGGCTTCCCCAGGCAGCGGACATCAGACGCACCGGGAAACAGTACGACAAACGCCCGTACGTTAAATGCCGTTTCCGGGAACCGGACATCTTGTTGCCCAAGCGTTAGCGGCCGGCGGTCCGCTTTCCACCCCCGGACGCCCCCGTATGCCCCTGGAGATCTCCGGGGATCTCCGGGGATCTCCGGACGGCCCCTCTCTCATTCCAAAGTGAATGCTCCGCATACCGGATACGTCTCTTCGGACAACGAACGATTTCCGGCCAACCTTTTGACGCGGCCCTGACATCACGGCGCTCAAGTGGCACTCTTCGACCGTTCTTCGCACCAGCCCGATCTGCCCGGAGGCCCACCCAGCCATCCGGAACCCCCCTTGCAGAAGGAGTCTGCGTTGAGTCCCACCCCCCAGCGGCGTGCCACCACGGCCGGCGCGCTTGTTGCCGCGGCCGCTCTCCTCGCCGTAGGCATCCAGACCGGATCCGCCACCGCCGACGCCACCGCGTCGCAGGCCGGATCGGTCGTCCAGGCCAACCCTGGCGCGGCCAATCTCAAACTCAGCGCTTCGGAGCGTGCGACGCTCCTGGCCGAGGCCAACTCCACCACCGCGCAGGCCGCCAAGGCGCTCAGCCTCGGCAGCGGCGAGAAGCTCATCGTCCGCGACGTGGTCAAGGACGCGGACGGCACCACCCACACCACGTACGAGCGCACCTACGACGGCATACCGGTGCTCGGCGGTGACCTGACCGTCCACGCCAAGGGCGGCGTCACCAAGAGCGTCACCAAGGCCACCCACCACGACCTGAAGGTGGACACCACCGCCACCGTCGCGCCGTCCGCCGCGGAGGGCCAGGCCCTCTCCGCCGCCAAGGCCGAGGGTGCCAAGGACGCCAAGGCCACCAAGGGCGCCCGCAAGGTGATCTGGGCGGCCGAGGGCGCTCCGGTCCTCGCCTTCGAGACCGTCGTCGGCGGCCTCCAGCACGACGGCACGCCCAGCGAGCTGCACGTGGTGACCAACGCCAGGACCGGCGCGAAGATCACCGAGTGGCAGGGCATCGAGACCGGCACCGGCAACACCATGTACAGCGGCCAGGTGACGATCGGGACCACGCAGTCGGGCAGCAACTACACGCTGAGCGACGCCACGCGCGGCGGTCACAAGACCAACAACCTCAACCGCGCCACCTCCGGCACCGGCACGCTCTTCTCCGGAACGGACGACGTCTGGGGCAACGGCCTGCCGGCCAACCTGGAGACGGCCGCCGCCGACGCCCACTACGGCGCGCAGGTGACGTGGGACTACTACAAGAACGTCCACGGCCGCAACGGCCTGCGCAACGACGGGGTCTCCCCGTACAGCCGGGTCCACTACGGCAACAACTACGTGAACGCCTTCTGGGACGACTCCTGCTTCTGCATGACGTACGGCGACGGTGACGGCAACGCCAAGCCGCTCACCTCCACCGACGTGGCCGCGCACGAGATGACGCACGGCCTGACCTCGGTCACCGGCAACATGACGTACAGCGGTGAGCCGGGAGGCCTGAACGAGGCCACCTCCGACATCTTCGCGGCGGCGGTCGAGTTCTACGCCGCCAACCCGCAGGACGTCGGCGACTACCTGGTCGGCGAGAAGATCGACATCCGCGGCAACGGCACCCCGCTGCGCTACATGGACAAGCCGAGCAAGGACGGCTCGTCGAAGGACGCCTGGTACTCGGGCATCGGCTCGATCGACGTCCACTACTCCTCGGGCCCGGCCAACCACTGGTACTACCTGGCCTCCGAGGGCTCGGGCGCCAAGGTCGTCAACGGCGTGAGCTACGACTCGCCGACCTCCGACGGCCTCCCGGTCACCGCGATCGGCCGTGACGCCGCGTCCAAGATCTGGTTCCGCGCCCTGACCACCGGTCTGTTCAGGTCGAACACCAACTACGCGGCCGCCCGTACCGCCACCCTGCAGGCCGCCGCCGACCTGTACGGCGCCGGCTCGACCACGTACAACAACGCCGCGAACGCCTGGGCCGCCATCAACGTCGGTCCGCGCATCGTGAACGGCGTCACGGTCACCAACCCGGGCAACCAGACCACCGTCACGGGCAGCGCCGTCAGCCTCCAGGTCCAGGCCACCAGCACCAACGCGGGTGCCCTGAGCTACGCGGCCACCGGTCTGCCGGCCGGGCTGTCGATCAACTCCTCCAACGGCCTGATCTCGGGTACGGCTTCCACGGCGGGCACGTCCAACGTGACCGTCACGGTGACCGACTCGGCGAACCAGACCGGGACGGCGGCGTTCACCTGGACGGTCGGCACCTCGCAGCCGAGCGTCTTCGAGAACACGACCGACTTCGCGATCGCCGACAACGCGACGGTCGACTCCCCGATCACCGTGAACCGCACGGGCAACGCCCCGAGCACGCTCAAGGTGGACGTGAACATCCTGCACACGTACATCGGTGACCTGAAGGTCGACCTCGTCGCCCCCGACGGCACCCTGTACAACCTGCACAACCGCACCGGCGGCAGCGCGGACAACATCATCAAGTCCGTCACGGTCAACGCCTCCTCGGAGGTCGCCCAGGGTGTGTGGAAGCTGCGTGTCAACGACAACGCGAACCTCGACACCGGCAAGATCGACAGCTGGAAGCTCACCTTCTGACCCCCACCGGGGCCGCGGGTGAACCAGAGCTGATCCGCTAGACCACGGGGCCGCCCGGGAGAAGACCTCCCCGGGCGGCCCTGTTCCATTGGCCCCGGCCGGACAGGGCCCAGCGCCCCTGAGGGCCGGGACCTTCGGCGCCATCCGGTGGGCGGCCGCGGGGTCATAGTGGAATTCAGCGAACCTACGGAACCGTAGGTTCGGGTGATTCCGAGGACGTGACCCATGCCGCAGACCCCCACGAACGCCCCCGCCGCACAGCACCCCTGGCTCATCCAGGGCGGCATGGGCGTCGGCGTCTCCGGCTGGCGACTGGCCCGGGCCGTCTCCGGCGAGGGACAGCTGGGCGTGGTCTCCGGCACGGCCCTGGACGTCGTACTGGCCCGCGTGCTGCAGACCGGCGACCCCGGCGGCCACGCCCGCCGCGCCCTGGCGGCCTTCCCGCTGCCGGAGCTGGCCCAGACCGCCCTCGACCTCTACTTCCGCGAGGAAGGCCTCGCGGACGGCGTGGCGATGCGCACCACCCCGCGACTGCGGGCGATGGGCGGATCGCAGGCCGAGATCCTCACCGTCCTCGGCAACTTCGCCGAGGTCTGGCTCGCCAAGGAGGGACATGACGGTGTCATCGGCATCAACTACCTGGAGAAGATCCAGCTCGCCACGGCCCCCGCAATGTTCGGCGCGATCCTGGCAGGCGTCGACTACGTGCTCGTGGGCGCGGGAGTCCCCGGTCAGATCCCTGCCCTCGCCTCGAGGCTGGCGCGCTACGAACGCTGCGTGAGCAAGATCCGCGTCGAGGGCGACGAGGAGGAGCTCGAGCACCTCTTCGACCCCGCGGCCCTGCTGGCCGGGCACCTGCCCGGCCCGCTGCGCCGCCCCCACGTGCTGGCCATCGTCTCGCTCCCGGTCCTGGCCACCTACCTGGCCCGGGACGAGATCACCCGGCCCGACGGGTTCGTGATCGAGACCAGCCAGGCCGGCGGCCACAGCGCCCCGCCGCGCGGGCCGATGAGGCTCGACGCGGACGGCGAGCCGGTCTACGGCCCGCGCGACAGCCCCGACCTCGCCAAGATGGCGGCGCTCGGGCTGCCCTTCTGGCTCGCCGGCGGCCAGGCCGGCCCCGAGGCCGTGGCCCGGGCGCTCGCCGAGGGCGCGGCCGGGGTGCAGGTCGGCAGCGCCTTCGCCCTGTGCGAGGAGTCGGGCATGGCCCGTCACCTGCGCGAGGAGCTGCTGGACCGGGCCCACACCGGGACCCTCTCGGTCCGCAACGACCCCGAGGCCTCCCCCACCTCGTTCCCGTTCAAGGTGGCGGACCTGCCGGGGACGGTCTCCGAGCCGGAGGTGTCCGAGGCCCGGCGCCGGGTCTGCGACCTCGGGTTCCTGCGCACCCCCGTACGGGGTCCGCGCGGTCTGGTCTACCGGTGCGCGGCCGAGCCGGTGGCCGCGTTCGTCCGCAAGGGCGGCCAGGCCTCCGACACCAAGGGCCGCCAGTGCCTGTGCAACGGGCTGCTGGCCACGATCGGGCTGGCCCAGCGGCGGCCGCACGGCCGGGTGGAGCCCCCGCTGGTGACGATCGGCAAGGACCTGTCGTTCCTCCCGCGGCTCGCCCCGAACGCCGAGCCGTACACGGCCGCGGACGTGGTGCACTGGCTCGCGGCGGGCGCGGACCGGCCCGCCGGCCGCTGAGACCCCGAAACAGGTGAAGGGCCCGGCTCCCCCTGTGGTTTCCAGGGAGCCGGGCCCTTCACGCTCACCGGTCGCGGATCAGCCGATGGACCGGAAGACCGAGTCGAGGATGGCCGAGGTCTTGTCGGCCGGCGCGGCGGCGGCGCGGCCGCCGATGCCGCGGTCCTCGTCGTCGCGCCAGTCGTCACGGCGGTCGTCGTCGTGCCGGCCGTCGTGGCGGCCGTGGTCGTCCCAGTCGTCGGTCGGCTTGAAGTAGACCGAGCGGACCTCCAGGTCATCCGCCCGCTCGCCCGGCTCCAGCGTCTCCACGGCCCGGCCGCCGCAGGAGCGGTCCTCGAACAGCAGCGCCAGCGATTCCGTGTCGTTGCGCACCTGGAAGGCCGGGTGGTTCCGGGAAGCGTGCGTCAGCTGGTAGCAGGTGTCGTTGTCGGCGGGCTCGATCCGGCCGTGCCGCGTGTCACCGTCGTCGCTGTACCGGTAATGCAGCGTGCCGAGGTTCTCGCGGTCGTCGTGGTCGTTGGCGTACGACAGTCCGGCGGCCGGCAGGACGAGCGCGAGGGCGCCCGTGAGCGCGATGGCGGTGGTACGAAGACGCATGGGAAGTCCGTTCCTGGGGTTCCTGGGGTTCCTCGGGTTCCTCGGATGCCAGGTCCGGTGGGCATCCGCGGGCAGCGTAGGAGCGGAACGGCTCGATGAGACGGTTCGGCACGGCAGCGCGTTCGAAGGTTCACCCTCCCGGTCCCTCCCGTGTCCCTTCCGGCACCGACCGTCCGTACGCCCCGGATCCGCGCGGATCCGGGGCGTACGAGGAGGCCCCACGAGCCTCCGGGGCGGCTACCGCAGCACCACACCGCCTCCCGCCGCGTCCGTGTCCGCGCCCGTGGCGGGGCCGGCCACCAGGCCCAGTTCGGCCGGGGTCGCCAGCAGCGGGTGCGCCGGCAGGATCCGCACGGTGTAGCCGAAGGGCCCCGTACGGTCGAGGGCGAGCGGGCCCTCGTACAGCCAGCGGCCCTCCAGGTCGGGTCCGCCGGCGGGCTTGAGCGGGAAGGCCCGCCCGCCCTGGATCACGTCCTGCGCGTCGACCCGGCCCGCGACGGCCTGGACCTCCACGTCCTCGGGGGCGAGGGCGTCGAGGGAGACCTGCACGCGCAGGGTGAGGGTGGCCCCGAGTTCGGCGGTGCCGCCGACCGGGCCCGCGGTCAGGGCCTCCACGTGCTCGACGGTGAGCTGCGGCCAGGCCGCGCGGACCCGGCCCTTCCACCAGGCGAGGTCCCGGGCCGCGTCCGCGGTCAGGGCGCGGTGGGAGAGCGCGGCCGGAGCGTAGAGCCGCTCCACGTACTCCCGCACCATGCGTCCCGCGAGCACCTTGGGCCCCAGGGAGACCAGGGTGCGCCGGACCATCTCGATCCACCGCACCGGGAGTCCGGCCTGTCCGGCCCGGTCGTAGAACCGGGGGGCGACCCGGCCCTCGATCAGGTCGTAGAGGGCGTTCGCCTCCAGGTCGTCGCGACGGTCCTCGTCCGCGCCGAGCCCGTCGGCGGTCGGGATGGCCCAGCCGAAGTCCGGCTCGAACCATTCGTCCCACCAGCCGTCCAGGACGGAGAGGTTGAGGCAGCCGTTGAGGGCCGCCTTCATCCCGCTGGTGCCGCAGGCCTCCAGCGGGCGCAGCGGGTTGTTCAGCCAGACGTCGCAGCCCGGATAGAGCTTCTGGGCCATGGCCATGCCGTAGTCGGGCAGGAACACGATCCGGTGGCGCACGCGGGGGTCGTCCGCGAAGCGCACCAGCTCCTGGACGAGCCGCTTCCCGCCGTCGTCGGCGGGGTGCGCCTTGCCCGCCACCACGATCTGCACGGGCCGGTCCGGGTCCAGCAGCAGGCGGCGCAGCCGGTCGGGGTCGCGCAGCATCAGCGTGAGCCGCTTGTAGGACGGCACCCGGCGGGCGAAGCCGATGGTCAGCACGTCCGGGTCGAGGACCGAGTCCACCCAGCCGAGCTCGGCGTCGGCGGCCCCGCGCTGGCGCCAGGAGGCGCGCAGGCGGTCCCGTACCTCTTGGACGAGCTGCTCCCGGAGCACCCGGCGCAGGTCCCAGACGTCCTGGTCGGGGATGTCCGCGACGGCGTCCCAGCGCTGGGAGCCGCCGACGGAGAGCGCGTCCTCGGTGCGGCCCGCGCCGATCTGCTTGGCGCCGAGCCTGACGACCTCGGGCGCCACCCAGGTCGGGGCGTGCACGCCGTTGGTCACCGAGGTGATGGGCACGTCGGCGGCGTCGAAGCCCGGCCACAGCCCGGCGAACATCCCGCGGCTGACGGCGCCGTGCAGGGTGGAGACCCCGTTGGCCCGCTGCGCGAGGCGCAGGCCCATCACCGCCATGTTGAACACCCCGGGGTCGCCGCCGGGGTACGTCTCGGCGCCGAGGGCCAGGATCCGGTCGACGGGTACGCCGGCCAGTTCGCCGCCGTCGCCGAAGTGGCGGGCGACCAGGGCCCGGTCGAAGCGGTCGATGCCGGCGGGGACGGGGGTGTGCGTGGTGAACACGGTGCCGGCCCGGACGGCTTCGACGGCGGCGTCGAAGCCGAGTCCCTGCTGCCCCTCCAGTTCTCTTATGCGCTCCAGCCCCAGGAAGCCGGCGTGGCCCTCGTTGGTGTGGAACACCTCGGGGTCGGGATGCCCGGTGATCCGGCAGTAGGCCCTGACGGCCCGCACCCCGCCGATGCCGAGGAGCATCTCCTGGAGCAGCCGGTGGTCGCTCCCTCCCCCGTACAGCCGGTCGGTCACCTCGCGGGCGACGGCGTCGTTCTCCTCGACGTCGGAGTCGAGGAGCAGCAGCGGCACCCGGCCGACGCGGGCCTGCCAGACGTGCGCGTGCAGGGCCCGGCCGCCGGGGAGGCTCAGGGACACCCGCGCGGGGGTGCCGTCCTCCTCGCGCACGAGCGCGAGGGGCAGTTCGTTGGGGTCGAGCACCGGATAGTGCTCCTGCTGCCAGCCGTCCCGGGAGAGGGACTGGCGGAAGTAGCCGTGCCGGTAGAGGAGTCCGACACCGATCAGGGGGACGCCGAGGTCGCTGGCGGCCTTGAGGTGGTCCCCGGCGAGGATCCCGAGCCCGCCGGAGTACTGGGGCAGGGCGGCGGTGATCCCGAACTCGGGCGAGAAGTAGGCGATGCCGGCGGGCAGCTCCGCGGCCGCCTCGTGGCTCTGGTACCACCTCCCGCCGTGGACGTAGTCATCGAGGTCGGCGGCGGCGACGGCGAGCCGCCTCAGGAACCGCCGGTCCCCGGCGAGCTCGGTGATGCGCGCGGCGGACACGGCGCCGAGCAGCCGGACGGGATCCCCGCAGGCGGCTTGCCAGCCCTCGGGATCGACGGATTGGAACAGTTCGCGGGTCTCGGCGTGCCAGGACCAGCGCAGGTTGCGCGCGAGGTCGGCGAGCGGCGAGAGGGTCTCGGGGAGGACGGGGCGCACGGTGAATCGACGGATAGCCTTCACGCGTTCCACCTTCGCAGGGGATTACGGATCGAAGCGGCCGCACCACGCTGTGCACCGCGAGCGTCACCCTCGGAAGGCTAGCGTCGCCCGCCCCACCCGGCCATGGCGCCTCCAGCGGCGCCCAAGGGCCCCAGGGCCTGTGCGCTCGTTCCCGTCGGGCGGGCCCGCGTAACGGAACAGCGGAGGTGTGGACATCCGTTAGTCCCATCCGAGTTGACGGAGCATCGGTGGGTGTGGGGCCGCCGAGGCCGGGCACGCGTTCCAGTACGTACGAGTAGTTAACCGAACACCCGGGTTGGGCCGCCCTGGAGTGGGAAGGCCTCCTCGGGTACAGCGCACGGCGCACCCCGGAACCGCCTCCCCGCCACCCGAGTGAACGCGGACAGGAGCGGCCATGCCCGCAGCCCAGCCGTCTTCCGAGCGGCTAGAAACAGAGCGAACAGAGCGTGCACTACCAGCTGCCCCGGCGGCTGGCCTGTTGTCACCGAGCCCTGCGAACTGCCCCCAGGTGATCCCATCATGATCGGTCGCATTCCCGTGCTGGACGTCCGCCCCGCCGTCGACTGCGGCGTCAGACCCGCCAAGGCGGTCGTGGACGAGGTCTTCGAGATTTCCGCCACCGTGTTCCGCGAGGGACACGACGCCGTGGCGGCCCATGTCGTCATGCGAGATCCGAGCGGGCGGCTGCGGCCTCCCGTGCCCCTGTCCGAGCTCGCCCCCGGCACCGACCGGTGGGGGGCGCGGGTGTCCGCCGAGGTCGAGGGGAGGTGGACGTACACCGTCGAGGCGTGGAGCGATCCGGTGGGCACCTGGCGGGCCCACGCGGCGGTGAAGATCCCGGCCGGGATCGACACCGGCCTCACCCTCCTGGAAGGCGCCGAGCTCTACGAGCGGGCCGCCGCGAGGATTCCCAAGCGGGACGGCCGCGAGCACGTGCTGGCCGCCGCGGACGTGATGCGCAACGAGGACCGGCCGGTCGCGGAGCGGTACGCGGCCGCCCTCGCCCCCCGGATCGGCGCGCTGCTCGCCAAGCGCCCGCTCCGGGAGCTGGTGACGGCCTCCAAGCCGCTGCCGCTGCTGGTCGAGCGCAAGCGGGCCCTCTTCGGCTCCTGGTACGAGATGTTCCCCCGGTCGGAGGGGGCGGTGCTGGAGCCCGGCGAGGCTCCGGTCAGCGGGACGTTCAGGACCGCCGCCGAGCGGCTTCCCGCCGTCGCCGCGATGGGCTTCGACGTGGTGTACCTGCCGCCGATCCACCCGATCGGCAGCACGTACCGCAAGGGCCCGAACAACACGCTGTCCGCGGGGAGTTGGGACCCGGGTGTGCCCTGGGCCATCGGCTCCACCGAGGGTGGCCACGACGCGGTCCACCCCGAGCTCGGCACCCTGGAGGACTTCGACGCCTTCGTCGCCCGGGCCCGCGAGCTGCGCATGGAGGTGGCGCTGGACTTCGCCCTGCAGTGCTCCCCGGACCACCCCTGGGTGGAGAAGCACCCGGAGTGGTTCCGCCACCGCGCCGACGGGACGATCGCGTACGCGGAGAACCCGCCGAAGAAGTACCAGGACATCGTCCCGATCCACTTCGACGCCGACATGGCCGGCATCGTCGGGGAGACGGTGCGGATCCTGCGGCACTGGATGGAACACGGCGTCCGCATCTTCCGGGTCGACAACCCGCACACCAAGCCGGTGGTGTTCTGGCAGAAGGTGATCGCGGACATCAACAAGTCCGATCCCGACGTGATCTTCCTCGCCGAGGCCTTCACCCGCCCCGCGATGATGCGCGCGCTCGCCGCCGTCGGCTTCCAGCAGTCCTACACGTACTTCACCTGGCGCAACACCAAGGCCGAGCTGACCGAGTACCTGACCGAGCTCGCGGACACCCGCTCCGCCTCCGTCATGCGGCCGAATTTCTTCGTCAACACCCCGGACATCCTGCACGCATACCTTCAGCACGGCGGCCGCCCCGCCTTCGAGGTCCGCGCGGTCCTCGCCGCCACCCTCTCGCCCACGTGGGGGGTCTACGCCGGTTACGAGCTCTGCGAGAACACCCCGGCCAAGGAGGGCAGCGAGGAGTACCTGAACTCCGAGAAGTACGAGCTGCGCCCGCGCGACTGGGCCGCCGCCGACCGCGAGGGCCGCTCCATCGCCCCGCTGATCACCTCCCTGAACCGGCTGCGCCGGCGCAACCCGGCCCTCCAGCAGCTGCGCGACATCCATTTCCACCCGACCGACAACGAACAGGTGATCGCCTATTCGAAGCACGCGGGGAGCAATTCCGTACTGGTGGTCGTCAACCTCGATCCGCACCACACCCAGGAGGCGACGGTCTCGTTGGACATGCCGGTACTCGGCCTCGACTGGCACGGGTCCCTCGCGGTGCGCGACGAGCTCACCGGCGAGACCTATCACTGGGGCAGGGCGAATTACGTGCGCCTAGAGCCGGGCCGAACGCCCGCGCACGTACTTGCCGCTCTGCGACCGTCCCCGCCCACCGGAGGGTCACCCATCTCATGATGATCAACGATCCCGTCCCCGACACCTTCGAGGACACCCCCGCCAAGGACCGCGATCCCGACTGGTTCAAGCGGGCGGTCTTCTACGAAGTCCTCGTACGGTCCTTCCACGACAGCAACGGCGACGGCGTGGGTGACCTCAAGGGGCTCACCGCGAAGCTGGACTACCTCCAGTGGCTCGGCGTCGACTGCCTGTGGCTGCCGCCGTTCTTCGCCTCACCCCTGCGCGACGGGGGCTACGACGTCGCCGACTACACCTCAGTGCTGCCCGAATTCGGCGACCTCGCCGACTTCGTGGAGTTCGTGGACGCGGCGCACACCCGCGGCATGCGGGTGATCATCGACTTCGTCATGAACCACACGAGCGATCAGCACGAGTGGTTCCAGCAGTCCCGCAAGGACCCGGACGGGCCCTACGGCGACTACTACATGTGGGCCGACAACGACAAGCAGTTCCAGGACGCCCGCATCATCTTCGTCGACACCGAGACCTCGAACTGGACGTACGACCCGGTCCGCAAGCAGTACTACTGGCACCGGTTCTTTTCCCACCAGCCGGACCTCAACTACGAGAACCCGGCCGTGGTCGAGGAGATCGTCTCCGCGCTGCGCTTCTGGCTCGACCTCGGCATCGACGGCTTCCGCCTCGACGCCGTGCCCTACCTGTACGCCGAGGAGGGCACCAACTGCGAGAACCTGCCGCGCACGCACACCCTCCTCAAGGCGGTGCGCGCCGAGATCGACGCGCACTACCCGGACACGGTGCTGCTCGCCGAGGCCAACCAGTGGCCCGAGGACGTCGTCGACTACTTCGGGGACTTCGAGAAGGGCGGGGACGAGTGCCACATGGCCTTCCACTTCCCCGTCATGCCGCGCATCTTCATGGCGGTACGAAGAGAGTCCCGCTACCCGGTCTCCGAAATCCTGGCCAAGACCCCGGCGATCCCGGACCGCTGCCAGTGGGGCATCTTCCTGCGCAACCACGACGAGCTCACCCTCGAAATGGTCACGGACGAAGAGCGCGACTACATGTACGCCGAGTACGCCAAGGACCCGCGGATGCGGGCCAACATCGGCATCCGGCGCCGCCTCGCCCCGCTGCTGGACAACGACCGCAACCAGATGGAGCTGTTCACCGCCCTGCTGCTGTCGCTGCCCGGTTCGCCGGTGCTGTACTACGGCGACGAGATCGGCATGGGCGACAACATCTGGCTCGGCGACCGCGACGGCGTGCGCACGCCGATGCAGTGGACCCCGGACCGCAACGCCGGTTTCTCCTCGTGCGATCCGGGCAGGCTCAACCTGCCGGTCATCATGGACCCGGTCCACGGGTACCAGGTGACCAATGTCGAAGCGGCGATGGCCTCACCGTCTTCGCTGCTGCACTGGACCCGCAGGATGATCGAGGTCCGCAAGGCCAACCCGGCCTTCGGACTCGGCTCGTACACCGAACTGCCGTCGACGAACCCGGCGGTGCTGGCCTTCCTCCGTGAGTACGGGGACGACCTGGTGCTGTGCGTGCACAACTTCTCGCGCTTCGCGCAGCCCACCGAGCTGGACCTGCGGTCGTTCAACGGGCGGGTCCCGGTGGAACTCACCGGCGACGTCCGCTTCCCGCCGATCGGCGAATGGCCGTACCTGCTGACCCTGGCGGGCCACGGCTTCTACTGGTTCCGCCTGCGCTCGGAGTAGCGGCCGGCCCGGGGCGGGCGCGGCGAATGGGTCAACCGCCCGCCCCTGTACGGATCATCCTGACCCGACACTCGCACGCACCGGAGAAGCAACCAGCTCAATCCGGGACACAATGCGCATTCTTTGACGGCCCGGGGAAAGGACGCGACGCCATGTCGGAGGCTGCATCCGCCCGGGATCGGCTCACCGCCGACCGGGCCACCGGGCTCGGGCCCGGGATCGGACTCGGGATCGGGCCCGGGATCGGACTCGGTCCACTGGAGCCCATGCTGCGGGCCTGGCTGCCCGCGCAGCGCTGGTTCGCGGGCAAGGGCCGCGCCATCGGACGGCTCAGGACCGTCTCGGCGGCCGAACTGCTGCCCCCCGGGTCCGCCCCCGGGCTGCTGCACCTGCTGCTGGACGTGGACGGGGACTGCTACCAGCTCCTGCTCGGGATCCGCCCGAGCCCGCTGCCGCCGGCCCTCGCGCCCGCGCTGATCGGCCGCGCCGAGCAGGGCCCGTACGCCGGCCAGTCGGTCTACGAGGGACTCGGCGATCCGCGGCTCGCCTCGCTGCTGCTGGAGCGGCTGCGCTCCCCCGGCACCCTGGGCCCGCTGCGCTTCGACCGGGACCCGGCCGTGGTCATCCCCGAGGCGCCCACCCCCCGGCCGCTGTCCGGGGAGCAGACCAACTCCTCGCTGATCTACGGGGATTCGTACATCCTGAAGATCTTCAGACGGGTCGGCCCCGGGGTCAATCCCGACCTTGAGCTGCCCCGCGCCCTGGCCGCCGCCGGCTGCGCCCGGGTGCCCGCGCCGGTCGCCTGGTACGAGGCCGAGCTGCCCGGCTCCGAACCGCTGACCCTGGGCGTGCTCCAGCCGTACCTGCGCGGCTCCGACGACGGCTGGCAGCTCGCGCTGCACCGGCTGCGCACCGGCGCCGACTTCACCGCCGAGGCGCACGCGCTGGGCCGGGCCACCGCCGAGGTGCACAGCGCGCTGGCCGGAGCCCTGCCCACCGTCGCGCTGGGCCCGGAGCAGACGGCCCGCCTCGCCGCCGGGATGACGGCCCGGCTCGCCGCGACCGCCCGCGAGGTACCGGCCCTGCGGCCCTACGAGGCGGGGCTGCGCGGGGCCTTCGACGCGCTGGCCGCCTCCCGCGGGGCCGGGGTGTCCGCCCAGCGGATCCACGGGGACCTGCACCTGGGCCAGACCCTGCGCACGGTGGACGGCAGCTGGGCGCTGATCGACTTCGAGGGCGAGCCGGCCCGCCCGCTGGCCGACCGGCGCCGCCCCGAACCGGCGGTGCGGGACATCGCCGGGATACTGCGCTCCTTCGACTACGCGGCCCGCTCCCACCGGCCGTTCGCCCCCGCCTGGGCGGACGACTGCCGGGCCGCCTTCTGCGAGGGCTACGCCCGCACCACCGGCCGCGACCCCCGCGAGGACCCCGTGCTCCTGCGGGCCTACGAGACCGACAAGGCCGTGTACGAGGCCCGCTACGAGTCCCGGCACCGGCCCGACTGGCTGCACGTGCCGATGGCGGCGATCCGGCGGCTCTCGGAGCCGCTGCGTCCGCCCTCGCACCGCACGCAGCTCCCCGCCCCAGGATCCCCCACCCTCCACCCGAAGCCCCCGAGGAGGCCGCTCGCGTGAGCGCCGCACGACAGCCGTCACCGACCGTCCGCGACGAAGCCCAGCCCGCCGTCGAAAGCCCCGAGCCCGTGAAGAAGCCCCGGGCCCCCAGGGCCCGGCGGACGGCCCCGCCGCGCGGGGTCCGGCCGGTGCCGGCGCTGGGCGCGGAGGAGCGGGCCCGGCTGCTGGAGGGCCGCCACCACGATCCGCACGGGGTGCTCGGAGCCCGCACCCAGCGGGGCGGGGTGTCCTTCCGGGTGCTGCGTCCGTACGCGAAGGCGGTCACCGTCGTCGCCAAGGGACTGCGGGCCGAACTCCTCGACGAGGGAGACGGGCTGTTCTCCGGGCTGCTGCCGCTGGCCGGGGTGCCGGACTACCGGCTGCTGGTGACGTACGACAGCGACGAGCTGGAGGTCCACGACCCCTATCGGTTCCTGCCCGCGCTCGGCGAGCTCGATCTGCACCTGATCGGCGAGGGCCGGCACGAGGAGCTGTGGACGGCGCTCGGCGCGGAGCCGATGGTCCACCAGGGCGTGGCGGGCACCCGGTTCACGGTGTGGGCGCCGAACGCGCAGGGCGTGCGGGTCAGCGGGGACTTCTCGTACTGGGACTCGGTCGCCTACCCGATGCGCTCGCTCGGGGCGACCGGCGTGTGGGAGCTGTTCCTGCCCGGCGTCGGCGAGGGCGCCCTGTACAAGTACGACATCACCCGCCCGGACGGCTCGCACACCCTGCGCGCCGACCCGATGGCCCAGCACACCGAGGTCCCGCCGGCCAACGCCTCGGTGGTGACCGCCTCCTCCTACGTCTGGCAGGACGCGGACTGGATGGCGCGGCGCGGGGAGCCGGCCCCGCACCAGGCCCCCTTCTCCGTGTACGAGCTGCACCTGGCGTCCTGGCGGCCCGGTCTCTCCTACCGGCAGCTGGCCGAGCAGCTGCCCGCGTACGTGACGGAGCTCGGCTTCACCCACGTGGAGCTGATGCCGGTCGCCGAGCACCCCTTCGGCGGCTCCTGGGGCTACCAGGTCACCGGCTTCTACGCGCCGACCTCCCGGATGGGCACCCCGGACGACTTCCGCTTCCTGGTCGACGCGCTGCACCGGGCCGGGATCGGAGTGATCGCCGACTGGGTGCCGGCGCACTTCCCGCGCGACGACTGGGCGCTCGCCGAGTTCGACGGACGGCCGCTCTACGAGCACCACGACCCGCAGCGGGCCGCGCACCCGGACTGGGGGACGCTGGAGTTCGACTACGGGCGCCGGGAGGTGCGCAACTTCCTCGTGGCCAACGCCGTGTACTGGTGCCAGGAGTTCCACGTGGACGGGCTGCGCGTGGACGCGGTGGCCTCGATGCTCTACCTGGACTACTCCCGCAAGGACGGCGAGTGGACCCCGAACGAGCACGGCGGCCGGGAGAACCTGGACGCGGTCGCGATGCTCCAGGAGATGAACGCGACCGTCTACCGGCGCTGCCCGGGCGTGGTGACGATCGCCGAGGAGTCCACGGCGTGGCCGGGCGTCACGCAGCCCACGGACGGGGGCGGGCTCGGCTTCGGCCTGAAGTGGAACATGGGCTGGATGCACGACACCCTGCGCTACGCGTCGAAGGACCCGGTGCACCGCAAGTACCACCACCACGACATGACCTTCGGGATGGTCTACGCGTTCAGCGAGAACTACGTGCTGCCGATCTCCCACGACGAGGTGGTGCACGGCAAGGCCTCGCTGGTGTCGAAGATGCCCGGCGACTGGTGGCAGCAGCGGGCCATACACCGTGCGTACCTGGGCTTCATGTGGGCCCACCCGGGCAAGCAACTGCTCTTCATGGGGCAGGAGTTCGCCCAGGGCTCGGAGTGGTCCGAGTCGTACGGCCCGGACTGGTGGCTGCTGGACTCCTCGTACGCGGCGGCCGGTGACCACCGGGGCGTACGCAGCCTCGTGGGCGACCTGAACCGCACCTACCGGGCGGCGCCCGCCCTGTGGGAGCGGGACAGCGTGCCGGAGGGCTTCGCGTGGGTGGAGGCGGACGCGGCCGAGGACAACGTCTTCGCCTTCCTGCGCTTCGCGCAGGACGGCTCGCAGCTGCTGTGCGTCTCGAACTTCTCGCCGGTGGTCCGGCACGGGTACCGGATCGGGGTCCCGGAGGAGGTTCCGCTGTGGCGGGAGGTGCTCAACACCGACCTGGAGCCCTACGGCGGCAGCGGCGTCCACCACACCCAGCCGCTGCGCCCCGAACCGGTGCCCGCTCAGGGCCGGCCGGCGAGCCTGCGCCTGACCCTCCCGCCCCTGTCCACGGTCTGGTTCAGGCCGATGCCCCCGCGGTAGCCGCGAGGACCCCGTCCAGCTCCTGGAGGAGCCTGCGCTTGGCGCGGGCTCCGACCAGCCGCAGGACGGGCTCGCCGTCGCGGAAGACGAGCAGGGTCGGCATGGACAGCACCCCGTGGCGCAGGGTCGTCTCCGGGTTGGTGTCCGCGTCGATCCGCACGACCTTGAGGCGGTCGGCCTCTTCCGCGGCGACGGCGGACAGGACGGGTGCGAGCTGGCGGCACGGGCCGCACCAGTCGGCGGTGAACTCCACCAGGACGGGCCGGCCGCGCTCGGCGAGCACCTGCGCCCCGAAGTCGGCGTCGGTCACTTCGGCCACGCCGTGGGCCTTGGTCATGTGCTTCCCCTCTCGTCGCGACCGGCCGGATCAGCCGGTCATCTCGCATCTGGGCTGTGCTTCTTCGGCTCCGGCTCCGGCTCCGGCTCCGGCTCCGGCTTCGGCTTCGGCGAGCTGGCTCGCGACCTGGTCGCGCACCTCGCCGAGGCGGCCGATGAGGCCGTCCAGTTCGGTGAGCTTGCGCCGGTAGACGGCCAGCGAGGCCGGACAGGAGTCGCCCGACGGGTGCCCGGCGCGCAGGCATTCCACGAACGGGCGGGTCTCCTCCAGGTCGAAGCCGAAGTCCTGGAGCGTGCGGATCTGGCGGAGCAGCCGCAGGTCTTCCTCGTCGTAGGTGCGGTAGCCGTTGCCGTCGCGCCGGGCGGGCAGCAGTCCCCGCGACTCGTAGTACCGGAGCGTCCGGGTGCTGGTGCCCGCACGCTCGGCCAGTTCGCCGATTCGCATGGCCCCGACCGTAATCCTTGACCTCGGCGTCAAGGCAAGGAGGGATCGCGCACGGGGCTATCGCTGCGGGCGGCCGGAAACGTACGCTAGGAAGTGGATCACCGCTCACTCCGATTACCGGACAGTCTCAGGGAAAACCGTCCAAAGGCCTTAAGTTCATAGGACGTTCCTACGAGGTATGGGCTTGTTTGTTTGGTCTGTAGTCGCCACGCCTCGGCCACTCCTACGGTGTGCCATGTGCACTCCAGCCCCCCCTTCAATGCCCCCGCCGCGCGTCGTCTCCGCGCGGCCCTGGGCATGGCTCCCGGTCATGTCGCCTATGGCCTGCGCGCCCAGTACGGACTGATCGTCACTCCCGAGACCGTGATGGCGTGGGAGCGTGGCGAGATTTCGCCCACCTCCACCGAGCTCACCGCCCTGGCGGGCGTGCTCTGGTGTTCCCCCGGCGAGCTGCTCGCCGAGCCCGTCACCCTGCGGGAGCACCGCATCGCCCGGGGCCTGGCCGCCGAGGACCTCGCCCGCCGGGTCGGTGTGGAGGCGGGCGCGTACCAGAAGATGGAGGACTCCGGCCGCTGGAAGGGCAACGAGCGCCAGTCCGCCGCGCTGGCGACGGCGCTGGGGCTGACCCTGGCCCAGTTCGTGACGGCGACCGGCAAGCACGAGGAGCTGGCCGAGCTGCTGCGCAGCGCGGTGACCACGCGCTGGCAGGCGTACGGGAAGCCGCTGGCCAAACTGCTTCCGGTGCCCAAGCCGCACCTGGAGCGGGTGCTGGAGCAGCTGCACGGCGAGTACCAGTCGCGGATGGTGGCGACCCTGAGCTGGGGCGGCGGCGGGGGCGAGGCCGGCAGCGGCGACGCGGGGCGTGAGTACCTCACCGACATCGTGGAGCGGTTCTGGAGCCTCGCCGGGGGTGCGGCGTAGGACACATTTCGCCCGCGATCTCCCTGCGGGAAAGGCCCCGACCGCGTCCGGACGAGGACGCGATCGGGGCCTTTCGGCGCCCGAAGTCGGGGCGGTGGTCCCGCCCCGCGGGCCGGCCGGCCGCCCCCCGGGGCCCCCGGAGGAGTGGTGCGGAGAGGGCCGTCCGGCGGCGGATTCGGGACGGAAGTCCCGGCCGGGACCGTCAGAAGACGGACTCGGCCTCGTACATGCGGTCCTCGGGGACCGTCTTCAGCTCGGTGACGGCTTCGGCCAGCGGGGCCATGACGATGTCGGTGCCGCGCAGGGCGGTCATGTTGCCGAAGTCGCCGCGGTGGACTCCCTCGACGGCGTGCCAGCCGAAGCGGGTCGCGAGGACGCGGTCGTAGGCGGTGGGGGTGCCGCCGCGCTGGACGTGGCCGAGGATGACCGGGCGGGCTTCCTTGCCCAGGCGCCGCTCCAGCTCGACGGCGAGGCGGTTGCCGATGCCGGCGAAGCGCTCGTGGCCGTACTGGTCGATCGCGCCCTTCTCGTACGGCATGGAGCCCTCGCCGGGGTGCGCGCCTTCGGCCACGCAGATGACGGCGAACTTCTTGCCGCGGGCGAACCGTTCCTCCACCATCTTGACCAGGGCGTCCACCTCGAAGGGGCGCTCCGGCAGGCAGATGCCGTGGGCGCCGCCGGCCATGCCGGACTCCAGGGCGATCCAGCCCGCGTGCCGGCCCATGACCTCGACGACCATGACGCGCTGGTGCGACTCGGCGGTGGTCTTGAGGCGGTCGATGGCCTCCGTTGCGACCATGACGGCGGTGTCGAAGCCGAAGGTGCGGTCGGTGGAGGAGATGTCGTTGTCGATGGTCTTGGGCACGCCGACGACCGGCATGCCGGCGTCCGACAGCATCCGGGCGGCGGTCAGGGTGCCCTCGCCGCCGATCGGGATCAGGGCGTCGATGCCGTAGCGCTTGGCCAGTTCGACGGCGTTCTCGGCCGCTTCGTGGAGGCGTGCGCGCTCCATGCGGGCCGATCCGAGGATCGTGCCGCCGCGGGCGAGGATGCCGCTGACCGCGTTGATGTCGAGGGGGCGGTAATTGCCGTCGAGCAGGCCCTTGAAGCCGTCCTCGAAGCCGATGACCTCGTCCCCGTGCCCGACCACGGCACGGTGTACGACCGACCGGATGACAGCGTTCAGGCCCGGGCAGTCGCCGCCTGCGGTGAGAACTCCGATACGCATCGTGCTGTGTCTCCTGCTCCTGGTCGTACATGACTGTTCGCGTGCGGGCGCACAGTCGTACATATGAAGGGCGTATTGATGAAGCCTGTCCGATTGTTCCACGGGCCCCGGGTGGAGCGCGCTCCGTGGCACTCCGCCCGCGGGGCGCCGGCAGGGCCTTTCGGCCCCCTCGGGCAGGTCCTTCTTCCGGCGGGCGACCTACGGAATCGCAGGGGTATTGTCAAGAGGTCAAGCCCATATTAACTGGGACAACCGACTCGAATTGGGACGGAGAGCACGCGTGACGCGCAGCGTGTACGTGACGGGTATCGAGCGGGGGGACGGCCGCCAGGTCGTCGAGCTGGGCATCATGGAGCTCCTGACCCGCCAGACTGGCCGGGTGGGCGTGTACCGCCCCCTGCTGCACGACGGGCCCGACCGGCTCTTCGACCTGCTCAAGGGCCGGTACCGGATCGAGCAGGACGCCTCGACGGCCTACGGCATGGAGTACCACGAGGCCTCCGCCCTCCTGGCCGAGAAGGGCACCGACGAACTGGTCTCCCAGCTCGTCGGCCGCTACCACAAGGTGGCGCGCGACTACGAGGTCATGCTGGTCCTCGGCACCGACTACGCCGACACCAACCTCCCCGACGAGCTGGCGCTCAACGCCCGCCTCGCCAACGAGCTGGGCGCCCTGGTCATCCCCGTCGTGGGCGGCACCAAGCACCCGGCCGAGGCCGTGCGCGCCGAGACCCGCAACGCCTACCGCGCGTACGAGGCCCTGGGCTGTCACGTGGGCGCGATGGTCGTCAACCGGGTGGCCGCCGAGGACCGCGAGGTGATAGCCGAGCGCCTCGCCGCCCGGCTCCCCGTGCCCTGCTACGTCCTGCCGGACGACAAGCACCTGTCCGCCCCGACGGTCGCCCAGATCACCCGGGCGCTCGGCGGCGAGGTGCTCCTCGGCGACGAGGCCGGACTGGCCCGCGACGCCCTGGACTTCGTCTTCGGCGGGGCCATGCTGCCCAACTTCCTCAACGCCCTGACCCCCGGCTGCCTGGTCGTCACCCCCGGGGACCGCTCCGACCTGGTCATCGGCGCGCTCGCCGCGCACACCTCCGGCACCCCGCCGATCGCCGGCGTGCTGCTGACGCTGAACGAGCGCCCGGGCAAGGACATCCTGACGCTGGCCTCCAAGCTGGCTCCGGGCACCCCGGTCGTATCGGTGGCGGGCAACAGCTTCCCGACGGCCGCCGAACTCTTCTCGCTGCAGAGCCGGCTGAACTCCGCGACCCCGCGCAAGCTGGAAACCGCGCTCGGCCTGTTCGAACGCCACGTGGACACCGCCGAGCTGCGCGAGGTGCTCTCGGTGGCCCGCTCGGAGCGGGTCACGCCGATGATGTTCGAGAACCAGCTCCTGGAGCAGGCCCGTGCCGAGCGCCGCCGCGTGGTCCTCCCCGAGGGCACCGAGGAGCGCGTGCTGCGCGCCGCGGACGTGGTGCTGCGCCGCGGGGTCTGCGACCTCACCCTGCTGGGCGAGGAGCAGGCGATCCTGAAGAAGGCCGCCGACCTGGGCATCGACATCTCGGCCGCCCAGCTCATCGACCCGGCGACCTCCCCGCTGCGGGAACGGTTCGCCGAGTACTACGCCAAGGCCCGCGCCCACAAGGGCATGACGGTCGAGCTGGCCCACGACGTGGTCACCGACGTCAACTACTTCGGCACCCTGATGGTCCAGGAGGGCCTCGCCGACGGCATGGTCTCCGGCTCGGTGCACTCCACCGCCGCCACCATCCGCCCGGCCTTCGAGATCATCAAGACCAAGCCCGACGCGTCCATCGTCTCCTCGGTCTTCTTCATGTGCCTGGCCGACAGGGTCCTCGCGTACGGCGACTGCGCCGTGAACCCGGACCCCAACGCCGAGCAGCTCGCCGACATCGCCGTCCAGTCGGCCACCACCGCCGCCGCGTTCGGCCTGGAGCCGCGGATCGCGATGCTCTCGTACTCGACCGGCACCTCCGGCTCGGGCGCGGACGTGGACAAGGTCCGCAAGGCCACCGAGATCGTCCGCGAGCAGCGTCCCGACCTGCTGATCGAGGGTCCGATCCAGTACGACGCCGCCGTGGAGCCCTCGGTCGCCGCGACCAAGCTGCCCGAGTCCGAGGTGGCCGGCCGCGCGACGGTGCTGATCTTCCCCGACCTGAACACCGGCAACAACACGTACAAGGCCGTGCAGCGCTCGGCCGGCGCCGTGGCGGTCGGCCCGGTCCTGCAGGGTCTGCGCAAGCCCGTGAACGACCTCTCCCGCGGCGCCCTGGTGCAGGACATCGTCACCACCGTGGCCATCACCGCGATCCAGGCGCAGTCCCGGCCCGCGGCCGGCTGACCCCGCCCCGCCCCCCGCCGAGTTCCCCATCCCGAAGGAAAGACCCCCATCGTGACCGCATCGCGCGTACTCGTCCTGAACTCCGGCTCCTCGTCGGTCAAGTACCAGCTGCTCGACATGGCGGACTCCTCCCGCCTGGCGGTCGGCCTGGTGGAGCGCATCGGCGAGGAGACCTCCAGGCTCACGCACGAGCCGCTGACCGGCCCCGGTGCCGCGGGCGGCAAGCGCGTGCGGACCGGCCCGATCCCGGACCACGCGGCCGCGCTGCGGGCCGTCTCGGCGGAGCTCGCCGCCGACGGGCTGGGTCTGGACTCGCCCGAGCTGGCCGCCGTGGGCCACCGGGTGGTGCACGGCGGGACCAAGTTCACGCACCCGACGCTGATCGACGACGCCGTCCTGGCCGAGATCCGCGCCCTGATCCCGCTCGCCCCGCTGCACAACCCGGCGAACGTGACCGGCATCGAGGTGGCGCGCGAGCTGCGCCCCGACCTGCCGCAGGTAGCCGTCTTCGACACGGCCTTCCACTCGACCATGCCGGAGCACGTGGCGCGGTACGCGATCGACACCGCGACGGCCGACAAGTACTCCATCCGGCGGTACGGGTTCCACGGCACCTCGCACGCCTACGTCGCCCGCGCCACCGCGCGGCTCCTCGGCAAGGCCGAGGAGGACGTGAACGTGATCGTGCTCCACCTGGGCAACGGCGCCTCGGCCTCGGCCGTGCACGGCGGGGTCTGCGTGGAGACCTCCATGGGGCTGACCCCGCTGGAGGGCCTGGTCATGGGCACCCGTTCGGGCGATCTGGACCCCGCGGTCGTCTTCCACCTGGCGCGGGTCGGGGGCATGTCCGTCGACGAGATCGACTCGCTGCTCAACAAGAAGAGCGGTCTGCTGGGTCTGTGCGGCGACAACGACATGCGCGAGGTGCAGCGGCGGGCGGCGGAGGGCGACGCCTCCGCGCGCCTCGCGCTGGCCTCGTACATCCACCGTCTGAAGAAGTACATCGGCGCCTACTCGGCGGTACTCGGACGGGTGGACGCGGTCGCCTTCACGGCGGGCGTGGGCGAGAACTCCTCCGAAATCCGGGAGATGGCCCTGGCCGGTCTGGCCGAACTGGGCCTGGCGCTCGACCTGGAAGCGAACTCGGTACGGTCCCCCGAGCCGCGCCTGGTGTCCGCGGAGTACGCGCGGGTGGCCGTGGCCGTGGTCCCGACGGACGAGGAACTGGAGATCGCCAGCCAGACGTACGCGCTGGTTACCCGGTAGTCACTTTGGACTTTCCGCCAGGTGGAATATTCCGCTACGAAACAAACCGATAGGATCCGCTCCATGCGCCGTTCCAAAATCGTCTGCACGCTGGGCCCCGCCGTCGACTCTTACGAGCAGCTGAAAGCTCTCGTAGAGGCCGGTATGAACGTGGCCCGATTCAACTTCAGCCACGGCTCCCAGGCAGAACACCAGGAGCGGTACGACCGCGTCCGGAAGGTCTCCGAGGACACCGGGCGCGCCGTCGGCGTCCTCGCCGACCTCCAGGGCCCGAAGATCCGCCTGGAGACCTTCGCCGAGGGTCCCGTCGAGCTCGTCCGCGGTGACGAGTTCACCATCACCACCGAAGACGTCCCGGGTGACAAGTCGATCTGCGGCACGACCTACAAGGGTCTGCCGGGCGACGTCTCCAAGGGCGACCAGGTCCTGATCAACGACGGCAACGTCGAGCTCCGGGTGACCGGGGTCGAGGGCCCCCGGGTCAAGACCATCGTCATCGAGGGCGGTGTCATCTCGGACCACAAGGGCATCAACCTGCCGGGTGCCGCCGTCAACGTCCCCGCCCTGTCGGAGAAGGACGTCGACGACCTCCGCTTCGCCCTGCGGATGGGCTGCGACATGGTCGCCCTCTCCTTCGTGCGTGACGCCGAGGACGTCAAGGACGTCCACAAGGTCATGGACGAGGAGGGCCGCCGGGTCCCCGTCATCGCCAAGGTCGAGAAGCCGCAGGCCGTCGCCAACATGGAGGGCGTCGTCGCGGCCTTCGACGCGGTCATGGTCGCCCGTGGCGACCTGGCCGTCGAGTACCCGCTCGAGAAGGTCCCGATGGTGCAGAAGCGCCTCGTGGAGATGTGCCGCCGCAACGCCAAGCCGGTGATCGTCGCGACCCAGATGATGGAGTCGATGATCACCAACTCGCGCCCGACGCGCGCGGAGGCCTCCGACGTCGCCAACGCGATCCTCGACGGCGCGGACGCGGTCATGCTGTCCGCCGAGTCCTCGGTCGGCGCCTACCCGATCGAGACCGTCAAGACGATGTCGAAGATCGTCGAGGCGGCCGAGGAGGAGCTCCTGTCCAAGGGCCTGCAGCCGCTGGTCCCGGGCAAGAAGCCCCGCACCCAGGGCGGCTCCGTCGCCCGCGCGGCCTGCGAGATCGCGGACTTCCTGGACGGCAAGGCCCTGGTCGCCTTCACCCACTCCGGTGACACCGCCCGCCGCCTGTCGCGCTACCGCGCGAACCAGCCGATCCTGGCCTTCACCACGGACGAGGGCACCCGCAACCAGCTCACGCTGAGCTGGGGCGTCGAGTCCTACGTCGTCCCGCACGTGGACAACACCGACTCCATGGTCGACCTGGTGGACGTGGAGATGCTCAAGCTCAAGCGGTACAACAAGGGCGACACCATGATCATCACCGCCGGCTCGCCCCCCGGCGTCCCCGGCACCACCAACATGGTCCGGGTCCACCACCTGGGCAGCGGCGCCCGCGACTGATCTCGCACCGCCGTACCGTGCTCGAACTCTGCCGCACAGAGACCGAGGGCGGCACCCCGATCCGATGAGGATCCGGGGTGCCGCCCTCGGTGCGTCCGGCCGCGCGAGGCCGTACGTACGGGTCTGCTCCACTTGCGGGTCTGCTCCGCCGGGTCTACTCCGCGGGGTCTGCTCCGCCGGGTCTACTCCGCCGGGCCGATGTAGTTCTTGAGGCCCGGGACGGTCAGGGTGCCGCCGAACTGGCCGGCCTGGACGACCTTCACGTTCGTGAAGAACGCGAAGGGGACGTTCAGGGGCGGCGGGCTCTTCGGGGTGAACTCGATCGGGATCAGACCGAAGAGGTTGCCCTTGAGGCTCTCGGTGTACATGGTCACCTTGGCCCCGCGGATCTTCGAGGTGGACCCGGGACGGGACTTCAGGTGGGCGACGTTCTTGCCGGTGCCGACCGTCTGGTAGAGGTCCTTGATGTCCAGGGAGTTCGCGGTGAACTTCAGGACGGTCTTGATCTTGCCGCTCGCCGTCTTCACCTCGACGATGCCCTCGTAGTCGAGGCCGTAGAGGGTCAGCAGCGAGCTGTCCAGGTACCAGGGCTCGTCCGGGAGCAGCGGGATGCCCTGCTCCAGTTCGGCCGCGGCCAGGGCCTCGGCGTCGTAGGTCGGGCAGGGGAAGGGTTCCTTCCCGTTCTTGCCCTTGCCCTTGTCCTTCGGGCCCTCCGTCGCCGTTTCCGGCTCCGGCTTCGGCTTCGGCTTGGCCGTCCTGCCCGTCTCGTCCTTCGGGGTGGCCTTGGTGCCCTTGACCTCCTCGGAGAGCTCCGAGACGGTGACGCCGGCCTGCTTGGCGGCGTCGCGGATCGCGTCCGCGGCCGGGTCCGGCGCGGGTGCGGCCGTCTTGGGCGCGGCGGTCTCGGTCGCGGACGGGGCCGGCGCGGCCGGGGTGCCCGTGAGCGGCCTGCCGAGCGCGTCGACCAGCCCCTTGACGGCGTCGCCGACGCCGAGCGGGTCCAGCGGGTTCGCCGGCTGGGCCGCGGAGCCCGCCACCGGCATGAGGCCCGGCTTCTCGGCGGGCTTCTCCGCGGTTCTCGCCACCGGCTTGGTGGCCGAGGGGCTGGCGCCCGGCGAAGGCACCGCGGTGGGCGACTTGCCCGGTGCGGGCGTCGTCCGTGGAGTCTTCGAAGGAGTCTTGGAAGGCGTCTTCGCCGACGGGGAGGCCGATTCCGCGGGCTCGTCGGACCGCGTCACGCACGGTCCGGGCGCGAAGGGGATCTCCTTGTCGTCGGCCACGGCCAGCTTCGGCGCCATGCTCATGCCCACGAACACCGCGGTCGGCATGGCGGCCAGCGCCATCGTCTTGCCGACGGGTATCTGGATCTTGGTCAGCAGCGACTTCCTGGGCGCCGCGTGGCGCGGGCCCTTCCTTTCACGGGACTCCGCACCCGGAGCCTCGCCCCGTTGCGTTTCGTCACCCCGCACTGTTCCTCCCGCCATCGGCGTGGGCAGTCGTCTCGCTCGCGTATGCCGTCGTTTCCGTCCCGTGCTGTCCCGGGAAAACCTGGGGGACCGTCTGCTGCGTCTCCTGCGGCAGCGAACCCCCCGCGTCCTTGCCGAGGTCCACGGCCTGTGCCTGCACGGCCTGTGCCTGCACGGTCTCGGCCGGCCCGCCTGGCACCCAGGCCAGCGCGAGGCCGCCGCCGACCAGCGCGAGGATGAACCCGACGCCGAAGCCACCGAGGTTCGACACCGGCAGGGACACCAGCGCCAGCAGGATCGCGGCCACTCCGGCGAAGATCCGGATGCCCTGCTGGAACCAGAGCGCAAGGCCCAGGGTGACCAGCAGGACGCCGATGATCAGTGAGCCGGCGCCGGCCGTCGTCGCCATCGCGAAGGTGACGTTGCCGAGGCGGACGTCCGCGTACGGGATGTAGCCGATCGGAAGTCCACCGAGGAGGGTGACCAGACCGGCCCAGAAGGGGCGGCCACCGCTCCAGGCGTGGAAGTGGTAGTACGCCACCGTGAGCCAGGCGTCGTCTTCGGCGCGCACGTAAACCGGGGCCTGGGGGTTCATGGACAACAGCTCCCTGAAAACGGGTGGTACGGAGAACGATGTGGAGCCCGGACGGGCCGGCGGCGACGGTGACCGTCGCCCCCGGCCCGCCCGGTCAGGAATCCGGACGGACTACTTCTCGTCCGGGTAGCACGGCTTGTCGCCGCCGTACAGACGCAGGTTGAGGTCGGGCAGCGTGAAGGTACCCGCCGTCGTCGCCCACGCCTTCTGGCGCACCTTCGTCAGCGTGGCCGTCTTGGCACGCTGCGAGAACAGGGCGCCGTCCGCCAGCGTGCCCTCCTTCGGCTTGGTGGCGTGCGAGCCGTCACCAGCCGCGACACCGATGTCGAGGTCGCCCAGGACGGCGTCCGCGTCGAGCTCGGCGACGTCGAGATAGATGTTCTTCGCGACGGCGGGCGAGCCCTTGTGACCCGTCCTCAGCTGCATGGTGATGTTGCCGAGCGGGGTCTTCGTCACCAGCGACTGGCACATGTTGGTGATCTTGGCTTCCTTGAAGCCAGAGATGATCACCGGGTGGTAGGACTTCTTGTCCGAATCCAGGGTCGCGCCCTGGGCCACGCTGCCGTACTGGATCATGTCGGTACCGACGAGCGAGTCGGCACTGACCTTGAAGTCCTGGCCCGAGACGCTGAAGGACGCCGCGAGGGCACCCTGCGCCAGGCCCACACCGACCGCCGCGGTGGCGGCGATGCTCGGCACCATGACGAGCGCGAAGCGCTTCCATCTGGTCCCGCCACGAATCTGGGAAATCATGTTCGTTCCTCCTTCTCGGACGTACATCTCCGGTCCGGGCGGTGCCCGTCCTGGGATGGGAGAAGTGCTACGTCCTCGGGAAGGAGCGCGAGCGGCCGAGCCGCGGCAATACCGCGTCCGTACACCGGCGTTCACCCCCGAGCGACAACCACTTGGCCACGCGTTCGCGCAACCTGGGGGGACAGGCTCCACCGTGTGACGGAGACCCCCCTGTCCCACGGCCGATGCCACTGCCACAGGCCGGCCCGGTGGGGACCCTCCACCGCGCTCCGGGTGAGCGGCTCTGCGGGAAGGACCGGGCGTCGCCGATCGTGGTCCATTCACGAGCGGGGCACAAGGGGGTTCGTTACTGGCGGGTAACGGCCAGATAACCTGAGGGAGTCCTGCCCCTGTCGGGCCGCAACACAGGGTGTCACCAAGGGCCACGACAGAAGGGGGGAAAAGTGAACGCACCGGATAGTTCACGGGGTTCGATTTACTGCGAGTAACAGCGGCCGCGATTACCAAGTTTTGGCAAAGCGCGGCCGCTGTTTATCTCCGTGTCAACAAATCACCGGCGTGTGCCGGTGCTGTGTCGGTCCTGTGCCGGTCTAGAACAGCACCCTGGCGAGCGCGGTACGGGCCGAGGTCACGAGCGGGTCGTCCGAACCGACCACTTCGAACATCTCCAGCAGCCGCACGCGCACCGCGTCCCGGTCCTCACCGAACGTCACCTTCACGGTGTCGACCAGCCGCCCGAAGGCGTCCGCGACGTGACCGCCGGCCAGATCCAGGTCGGCCGCGGCGATCTGCGCCGCCGGGTCCTTCGGGTTCTCGGCCGCCGCGGCACGCACCGCCTGCGGGTTCATGTCCTTGACCCGGACGAACAGCTCGGCCTGGGCGAGGCCCAGCTTGGCGTCACTGTTGGACGGATCGGCCGCCAGTACGTTCTTGTAGGCGCGCACCGCCCCGTCCAGGTCGTCGGCGTCCAGCGCCTCGATCGCCTCGTCGAGCAGCGCGTCGTACGGACCGGCCGGGTCCTCGGCCTCCTCCGCGCCCGCCCCCGGGGCGGCGGCGCCCTCGGCGCCGGGGTCCACCTCTACGCCGATGACCCCGAAGCGCTCCTCGGCGATCTGGACCAGCTGGGCCAGGACCCCGCGGACCTCGCCCTCGGACACGAAGTCCTGGAACAGCGGCATCGCCTGGCCCGCGACCACGGCGAAGACGGCCGGGAGGGCCTGGATGCGGAACTCGCGGATCAGGTTCTGGTTGGCCGCGACGTCGAGCGCGGCCAGCGCGAGGCGGCCGTTCGCCTCGATGGTGAGCCGCTCCAGCAGCAGGCTCAGCTCCCGGCCCTGCTCGAAGCCCTCGGCGCGGAAGTCGAGGATGACCGGAACCTCGCCCGAGAGCGGGACGACGTGGCTCTCGAAGCGGGTCTCGTCGGTGTCGAAGACGAGCGCGGACGGCGGGACGGCCCCGGCGGGCGCGGGCGCACCGCCCTGAGCGGCCTTCCGGGCCGCCTCGGCGCGGGCCTGTTCGGCCTTGGCCTTGGCCTCACCGGCCGCCTTCACCGCGGCGAGGTCGACGACGCCGCTCATGGACATGTTTCTGGGCTGCATGCGTACATCCTCCCCCGAGTGCGCGCGCCGACGAAAAAGATCGGCCGAAACGAACCGATCGCGGTACGTGCCGTGCCGTTCCCTACTGCTGTGGCGCCGGGTCCCCACCTGGCGCCGGTAGCTCTTCGCGTGGTTGTCGCTCTTACGCTACGAGTCGTAGCGTAACTCGCCGCGCCCGTCCGCGGGCCGTGATCTGAACCACACGCCCGGGGGGCCGATCCGTTCTGCTACCGGCGGGTATGGTCTCGGCCATGCGCAACCCCAGCTCGGACACCTCCTGCCCGCCCGGCCGCACGGGACGCCCGCGCAGCGCCACGGCGGACGCCGCGATCCTCGCCGCGACCCGGGACGCGCTGGTGGAGCTGGGCTGGTCGAAGCTGACGATGGGGGACGTCTCGGCGCGGGCCGGGGTCGCGAAGACCACCCTCTACCGGCGCTGGTCGGGCAAGAACGAACTGGTCGTGGACGCCGTCGCGGAGCTCTTCGACTCCCTCGAACTCCCCGACCGGGGCTCGCTCGAGGGCGACATCGAGTACGTGGTGCTCCAGTTCGCGGCGCTGCTGCGGCGCCCGGAGGCCCGTACCGCGCTGATGGCGGTCGTCGCCGAGTCCACCCGGGACGAGGCCCTGAGGGACCGGATCCGGTCGGCGATCGTGGACCGGCAGAAACGTCTCGTCGTACTGGGGCGCGAACGCGCGCAGGCCCGGGGCGAACTCCCCTACGAGGAGGACGAGTCCCTCACCTCCCACACCACGGACCTGATCTTCGACGTGATCGCGGGCACGGTGGTGCACCGGGCGCTGGTGAGCTCCGAGCCGGTGGACGAGCTGTGGGTGGCCACCTTCACGGCGCTGCTCATGTACGGCCTCCGGGGCTCCGCCGTCGACCCTTCCGGCCCCGCTCCGGCGGTGTGACCACCGCCGGCCGGCCGCCGTCCGACAGGGGCGTGAAGTCCTCGCACCAGGCCGGCGCCGAGGCGATCAGCGCCTCCGAGCGCGGGTTGTGGCCCGGCCAGGGCCTCGGCCGTCCCGGCCAGTCGGCCCAGCGCAGGCTGTCGGCCTCCTCCGGCGGCAGCAGCCCGCAGGCCACCAGGGCGGCCCGCCCGGCTTCGAGCCCGGCGAGCCGGTAGCCGTACTCCGAGGAGTCCACGTCGTGGAAGTGGGCGTCGGTGAGCAGCACCGAGGCCGCCACCCCGTCGAGGCCGCGGACGATGCCCGCCCGCACGCAGGCGGCGTACACCTCGGGCAGCCGGCGCTCGGCCGGCACGGCGTTCAGGACCTCCGTCAGCCCGCCCGGGCCGGGCGGCTCGAAATCGGCGGCGATGTACGCGTACGGCCCGCAGTTGGTCTGCATGAGCACGCGGGCGGTCACCCCGGGCACGGGGACGGGAAGGTGGCGGCCGGTCATGGCCGCCACCTTAGGGCGTGTCCCTCCGCGTCACGGGCGACGGGCCGACGGGCCGTCAGAAGCCTGGAGGCTCCGTGTACGTGCCCCACTCGTCCCGCAGCAGGTTGCAGATCTCGCCCATCGTGGCCTCGGCGCGCACCGCGTCGAGCATCGCCGGGATCATGTTCGACCCGTCGCGGGCGGCGGCCAGCATGGCGTCCAGCGCCGCCGTCACCTTGGCGTCGTCCCGGCCGGCCTTGCGCTCCGCGAGCTCGCGGACCTGCACCTTCTCCACCTCGTGGCTGACCCGCAGGATCTCCAGGTCCCCGGTGACCGAGCCGTGGTGGACGTTGACGCCCACGACGCGCTTGTCGCCCTTCTCGACCGAACGCTGGTACTGGAAGGCCGACTCGGCGATCTCCCCGGTGAACCAGCCGTCCTCGATGCCCCGCAGGATGCCCGAGGTGATCGGCCCGATCGGGTGCTGCCCGTTCGGGTGGGCGCGCAGCCCGCGCTCCTTGATCTGCTCGAAGATCTTCTCGGCGTCGGCCTCGATGCGGTCGGTGAGCTGCTCGACGAACCAGGAGCCGCCCAGCGGGTCGGCCACGTTGGCCACGCCCGTCTCCTCCATCAGCACCTGCTGCGTGCGCAGGGCGATCTCGGCGGCCTGCTCGCTCGGCAGCGCGAGCGTCTCGTCGAGGGCGTTGGTGTGGAGGGAGTTCGTACCGCCGAGGACGGCCGCGAGGGCCTCCACGGCGGTGCGCACGACGTTGTTGTAGGGCTGCTGGGCGGTGAGGGAGACCCCGGCCGTCTGGGTGTGGAAGCGCAGCCACATCGTCTTCTCGGACTTCGCCCCGTACACCTCCTTCATCCAGCGGGCCCAGATGCGGCGGGCGGCGCGGAACTTGGCGATCTCCTCGAAGAAGTCGAGGTGCGCGTCGAAGAAGAAGGAGAGCCCGGACGCGAAGTGGTCCACGTCCAGCCCGCGCGAGAGGCCCAGCTCCACGTACCCGAACCCGTCGGCGAGGGTGTAGGCGAGCTCCTGCGCGGCCGTGGCCCCGGCCTCGCGGATGTGGTAGCCGGAAACGGAGAGCGGCTTGTAGGCGGGGATGCCGTTCGCGCAGTACTCCATGAGGTCGCCGATGAGGCGCAGGTGCGGCTCGGGTTCGAAGAGCCACTCCTTCTGGGCGATGTACTCCTTGAAGATGTCGGTCTGGAGCGTCCCGTTCAGGACGGCCGGGTCGACGCCCTGCCGCTCGGCGGCCACCAGGTACATGCAGAAGGCGGGAACGGCGGGCCCGCTGATCGTCATGGAGGTGGTCACGTCGCCGAGCGGGATGTCCTTGAAGAGGATCTCCATGTCGGCGGCGGAGTCGATGGCCACCCCGCAGTGGCCGACCTCGCCGAGCGCGCGGGGGTCGTCGGAGTCGCGCCCCATCAGGGTGGGCATGTCGAAGGCGACGGAGAGCCCGCCGCCGCCGGCGGCCAGGATCATCTTGTAGCGCTCGTTGGTCTGCTCGGCGTTGCCGAAGCCGGCGAACTGCCGGATGGTCCAGGTCCGCCCCCGGTATCCGGTGGCGTGCAGGCCACGGGTGTACGGGTACTCCCCGGGCCAGCCGATGCGCTCGAAGCCCTCGTACGAGTCGCCGGGCCGGGGTCCGTAGACGGGATCGACGGGGTCGCCGGAGAGCGTGGTGAAATCGGCCTCGCGCTTGCGGGCCTTGTCGTACCGGGCCTGCCAGCGACGGCGGCCTTCCTCAATGGCGTCAGCGTCCATGCCTCTGAATTTACTAGGACGTCCTAGTAAATGTCGATGGGCAACCCCCGGGGAGTCGCCCCGGGGGTGGGTGGATCACTCCAGGTGGATCACCCCGGGCGGATCGCCGGGGGCCCTGAGGTCAGGCGCGGGCGGTGGCCGGATCGCCGACGACGAGGGGCTCGACCTCGGCGCGGATCCTGCGCTCGACGAAGAACGCGGCGAGCGGGATGGTGCCGGAGACCAGGACCCACAGGAGCTTGCCGAACGGCCACTTGGCCTTGGAGCCCAGATCGAAGGCGAACACCAGGTAGATCATGAACAGCACACCGTGCGTCTGCGAGACCGCGAAGGTCAGGTCGGCGCCGGTGTCGAAGCCGTACTTCGCCACCATGCAGGCACAGAGGATCAGGAGCATGACCGCGGTCACGTAGGCCATGACGCGGTAGCGGGTCAGCACGCTTCGTTTCATGCCGTCGAGCCTAGCCGTCCGGTTCGCACGATCTTGACGCGGGCCGGGTCGGGCGGTCGGCGGAACGTCCGGCTCCGGGTGCCGCAGCAGGGGCCGGGACCAGGGCGCGCCGACGGCGCCGGACTCCGGGCGCGGATCTCGATCAGGTCACCGGGCGCCGCCCGCGTCAGGGGCGTGCGGGGTGGGCGGTCTAGTTCTCCTCGAAGTCGGCCGCGGCCACCCGGAGCGGGCGCAGGAGCGCGAAGATCTCCCCGCACTCCTCGGCGTCGTAGGCGCCCAGCCCGAAGTCGACCTCCATCAGCGCCTTCGTGGCCGCCTCGACCACCTCGCGGCCCTTGTCCGTGATCGACGCGAGCGTGCCGCGCCCGTCGTTCGGGTTCGGGCGGCGGGCGACGAGGCCGGACTTCACCAGCCGGTCCACGGTGTTCGTCACCGACGTCGGGTGCACCATCAGCCGCTCGCCGATCTTCGACATCGGCAGTTCCCCGGCTTTGGAGAAGGTCAGCAGCACGAGCGCCTCGTAGCGCGCGAAGGTCAGGCCGTACGGCTTGACGACCGCGTCGACCTCGCCGAGCAGGATCTGGTGCGCCCTCATGATCGAGGTGATCGCGGCCATCGAGGGCACGGGACCCCAGCGTTGCTGCCAGAGTTCGTCGGCGCGGGCGATGGGGTCGAAGGGAAGGCTGAGCGGCTTGGGCACGCACCAGACCCTACCGGGCGGTCATTTGGCGGCGGGATCCGTCTCACGCCTCGGCCCGTCCGTCCGGCGCACCTCGGCGAGCAGCAGCAGGACGACCCCGGTCCCCAGTACCGCGGCCGAGGCGACGACCACGTGCACGGGCAGGAACTCCGCCGCGACCCCGGCGAGCGCCATGCCGACGCCCTGAAGGGTCATCAGACCGGTGCTGAGCAGGGTCATCGCCCGGCCGCGCAGCTCCTCGGGCACGGCCTCGACGTACCACTGGTCGAGCCCCAGCGTGTACGCGTGGGCCAGTCCGGCCAGGACGAGCGTGCCCAGCAGGAGCGGGAGGCCGGGCCGGACGGCGTAGGCGAGCAGGGGCAGCAGCGAGAGCGCCGCGAGCGGGGCCGTGATCCGCGAACGCGTTCGGGCGGTGAGCGCCGAACCCGCCCACACCTCCCCGGCGATGGCGCCGGCGGGCATCGCGCACATCAGCAGCCCCAGCCCGGCGGTGGAGATGCCGAGGCCGGTGGCGTACGGGGTCAGCAGGGCCTCGGGCACGACCACGAAGAGCGGCGGCAGCCAGGACAGCAGGGTGAGGGCCCGCAGCCGGCGGTGGCCCAGGACGGCGCGCAGTCCCGCGATCGGGGAGACCCGCGCACCGGCGCCCGCGGACCGGGCCGGGCGGGCCCGGGTGCCCAGGCGCAGCAGGGCCGCGGAGCCGAGGAAACCGGCGGCGGTGAGGAGGATGGCCCCGCGCGGGGCCAGCACGGTGAGCAGCAGCCCGCCGAGCCCGAAGCCGATGAGCTGCGCGCTCTGGGCCACCATGCGCAGCAGCGAGCGGCCCAGTACGTACGCGTCTCCGGCGCCGAGGACGTCGGCGAGGGAGGCGCTGCGGGTGCCCTGGAACAGCGGCGCGACGAAGGCCATCGCGCAGCGCAGTACGAGGAGCAGCGCGACCGGGGTGCCGGGCGCGGCCATGGCCGCCGCGCAGGCCGCGCAGACGAGGTCGCAGCCGACGAGCACCCGGCGGGCGGGGAGCCGGTCGGCGAGCGGCGCGAGGAGCGTGCCGCCGAGGGCGTAGGGCAGGAAGCCGAGGGCGAAGGTGAGCGCGCTCATCAGGGGGGAGCCGGTGGCCCGGTAGACGAGGACGGTGAGGGAGATCTCGGCGATGACGACGCCGAGCACGGACAGCAGGTGCGCCGCGAAGACCGGCCGGAACTCCCCGACCCGGAACACGGCCCGGTATCCGGCGGGGGGCTGCGCGGAGCCCTGGCCGGGGGTGGGTCCGGGACCGGGTCCTGAACCGGGTCCGGGACCTGAACCGGGTCCGGGACCTGAACCGGGTCCGGGACCTGAACCGGGTCCGGGACCTGAACCGGGTCCGGGACCGGAGCCAGGGCCCGGACCTGAACCCGGACCCGGACCCGGACCGGTGGTCGCGGGGGACGCCGACGGGTCTGCTGTGGTCATACGGTGCACCCTGGCGGCGCCTAGGCTGGGTGCACCAGAGATTCGCCCCCACCCGAATCACCCGCCTCCGGCCCGGCGGCCCGGCAGCCCGCCGGCCGCCACACCCCGCCGCCTCACCCCGCCGGCACGCAGCCCCTCCGCTCACCCACCCGCCCGTCCCGCCCCCGGAGGGACCCGTGCCCTTCCACTTCCGCTTCGGCCCCGCCGACCTGCTGCGCTGCCGGTTCTCGATCTCGCCCCGCTGGGAGACCCAGGAGGCGGTACGGGTCCTCCTGGACCAGCGCCGCCACGCCTACCACCTGCCCTGGCTCCGCGGGATCCGGACGGCGGCCGCCGGGCTGGACCTGCGGCCGCTGTGGCTGCTGATGCCGCGCACGGGGCACAATCCGGACTTTCTCAGCCCGCCGCCGACGGGCCCGTCGGTCACCTTCGAGGAGGAACTCGCGCGGGTCCGGGCCGCCGATCCGCAGGCGGCCCGGGAGGACCTGCGGCGCTCCCTGGTCTGCACCCCGGGCGCCCTGGAGAGCGCGGCCGGGCAGCGGATGCTCGCCGATCCGCAGCGGGCGGTCCAGGAGCTGGCCGACCTCTACGAGCAGGCCTGGCGGGCGCTGGTCGCCCCGCACTGGCCCCGGCTGCGCGCCCTGCTGGAGGCGGACGTCCTGTTCCACTCCCGGCGGCTGGCCGCGGGCGGGCTGGAGGCCCTCTTCGACGGGCTCCACCCGGATCTGCGCTGGTCGGGGAACACCCTCACCATCGCCCGCCCGGGCCACCACGACCGCTCCCTCGACGGCCAGGGGCTGCTCCTCATGCCGAGCGCCTTCGTCTGGCCGGAGGTGGTGGGCGGCTACGACCCGCCGTGGCAGCCGACCCTGGTGTACCCGGCCCGCGGCATCGGCGCCCTGTGGACGGCCCCCGCGGGCCCGGCCCCCCAGGCCCTGGCCCGGCTCCTGGGCCGCGCCCGCGCGGACGTCCTGTGCGCCCTCACCGAGCCGGCCTCGACCACCGCCCTGGCCCACCGCCTGTCCCTGGCCCCCTCCACGGTCTCCGCACACCTGAAGACCCTCCACCAGGCCGGCCTCCTCCTCCCCTCCCGCCACGGCCACCAAATCCTGTACGAACGCACCCCCTTGGCGATCGCCCTGACGGGCGGCTCCGCCGGCGCTTGAGGCGCGGAGGCCGGCGCCGGAGGCAAACCCAGCCCCGCCGGCACTTGAGGCGCGGGGTCCGGGGCGGAGGCAAATCCAGCCCGCCGGCGTTTGAGGCGCGGGGGTCCGGCGCCGGAGGCAAACCCAGCCCCGCCGGCGCTTGAGGCGCGGGGTCCGGGGCGGAGCCCCGGGGCTCGGGCGCAGCCCGGGGCCTGGCGGGGCCCGGGGCCTGGCGGGGTCCGGGCAGCGCCGGGGAACGGTGGAAGGGCGGGTAGGGGACCAAGCCCCCCGGCTCCCCGCAGCTGCACCCGTACGCACGCGGCGCTGTCGCACCCCTCCCCACCTGCCCGCATGCCACGATGGCCCGGCCCTCAGCCGAGTCCCCGGCCGCGCCCACCGCGCACCGCCCGCCGCCGCCCCTTCGCCCCTTCGCCCCGAGGAAGCCGGATGCCAGCCCCCCGCAGCCGCCCCGCCACCCTCCTCGCAGCAGCCCTGGCCCTGGCCGCGACAGCGGTCACAGCGGGATGCTCCGCCACCCCCACCGCCCAGCCGGAATCCGCCCCGCCCCACCGCCCGGCAGGGGTAGGCCTCGTCGACGGCTCCCCGTTCTGGGTGGACCCGCGGAGCGACGCCGCCCGCCAGGTCGCCGCCTGGGAGGCGCAGGGCCGCAACAGCGACGCCCAAGTGCTGCGCCGCATCGCCGACCGGCCGATGGCCCTGTGGGGCCCGGCCGGCGACCCCGGCCCGGAGATCCGCAGGGCCGGGGCGAGCGCCCGCGCAGCGGGCCGCACCCTGGTCCTCGTCGCGTACAACATCCCGTACCGGGACTGCGGGCAGCACTCGGCGGGCGGCGCCCGGGACGCCGCCGCGTACCGGAGCTGGATCGGCGCCTTCGCCGACAACATCGCCGACACCAAGGCCCTGGTGGTCCTGGAGCCGGACGCGATCCCGCACCTCGTGGACGGCTGCACCCGGGGCGGCCACCGCGACGAGCGGCTGCGGCTGCTCTCCGAGGCCGTCGACCGGCTCAAGCGCAACAAGAACACCAAGGTCTACCTGGACGCCGGCAACCCGGCCTGGATCCCGGACCCGAGGAAGCTGGTCGATCCCCTCTACAAGGCCGGACTCGACCGCGCCGACGGCTTCGCCCTCAACGTCTCCAACTTCCAGCCCAGCGCGGCCGGCCGGGAGTACGGCGCGGCCCTCTCCAAGGCCACCAAGGGCAAGCACTTCGTCATCGACACCAGCCGCAACGGCGACGGCCCGCTCCGGGGCGACCGCGATCAGGCCTGGTGCAACCCGCCCGGCCGGGCGCTGGGCACGCCCCCGACCGACGGTACGGGTGATCCGCTCGTGGACGCGTACCTCTGGGTCAAGCGCCCCGGCGAATCGGACGGCACCTGCCGCGGCGGCCCCCCGGCCGGGACGTGGTGGCCGGACTACGCCCTGGGCCTGGCCCGCCGCGCCACCGACTGAGGCCGGCGCCGGCCCCGGCCCGATCGGCAGAGATCCGGGAGGGACGGTCTAGCTCAGCCACCCGTCCAGCGACGCCGGTGGCGGCGGCGTCTCCGGCGGCTTCGGCGCCGGCGGCTCCGGAGCCGGCCGCACCCGGATCCACTTCGCCACCGACGGGGTCCCGGTCGCGTCCGTCACGAACAGCATGTACCAGCCGGGCGGCACCAGCGTCGGGTCGGCCGGCACGGCCACCGTCACCGTGTCCGCCGTCTTCTCCAGCCCGAGCTCGATCGAGCGCTGCTCCACGTCGGTGGTGTGCGTGACCGCGCTCGGCCGCATCAGCCGGGCCCGCTGGATCCGTTCCGCCTTCGGTGCCCGGAAGGTGGCGCGGCCGCCGGGACCGACCTCCTCGGGCCCCTCCCCCAGGACCGGCCGCAGCGCCGGGTCCCGGTACAGGTACGGCGGGCTGTAGACCTCCAGCCGGTGTTCGAACCGGCCCAGCCTGGTGTTGTCCTTGTCCGCGAAGAGCGGGTCGGAGCCGAAGGTCGCCACCCGGCCGTCGGGCAGCAGCAGCGCCTCGGAGTGGTAGTTGCGCCCGACCTTCGGGGACGCTGCGGCCACGAAGGTGTCCGTGCGCGGGTAGTAGAACTGGGCCTTGCGGATGTCGCTGGCGCCCCGGCCCCGGTAGTCGGCGGAGCCGCCCGTGGTGAAGAGGGAGTCGTCGGGCAGCAGCACGCTGCTGAGGTAGCGCACCCCCTGCGGCAGCCGGGCCGTCGACCGGAAGACCGGCACCTCCGCCTTGAGGTCCACGACCGCGGTCCGGGCCGTGGACAGCCGGGATTCGCCGACTCCGCCGCCGCCGAGCACCATCACCTTCTGGTCCTGGGCCGGGGGGAGCAGGACGGACGAGGAGGTCTCCAGCTGGTCGGGGTCGGCCAGTCCGCCGACCTTGCGGTACTGGTTCGTCGCCAGGTCCCACACGCCCGGCTCGCGCCCCTTGTCCTTGGGCCCGTAGCCCGCGTTGGAGCCGGTGTAGAGCAGTTTGCCGCCCTGGGTGAGGAAGAGCGCGGGGTAGGTGGGGAAGTAGCGGAAGGGGCCCTCGGACCACTTCTTCGTCTTCGGGTCGTAGTACTCGTTGTCGCCGGGGACCACGTCGCCCACGTCGTTGAGCCCGGACACGGCGAGGACCCGGCCGTCCTGGAGGCCCACCAGGGTCGGGTACCAGCGGGCGTCCCTCATCGGGTCGACCGGTACGTACTTCTCCGCCACCGGGTCGAACTCGTAGGCGGACTTGATGCCCTGGAAGTCCTGCTTGCCGGCGCTGAGCCGCTCCGCGAGCCCGTAGACGTCGGCCGCGTCCTTGCCGGTGAGCCCGGCGACCGCGTACTGGGCGGCCTGGGTCGTCAGTCCCGCGGCGCCCTCCCGGACCGCCTCCACGAAGACGCGCGCCTCCGCCGCGACCACCTCGGTCTTCCACGGCATCATCCGCCCGCCGCTCCCGTAGGCGATCTCGAAGCGCCGGGTGGCCCTGGGGACGGTGACGGCGAACTTCGACACGTACTCGACGCCGGAGGGGGAGCGGAAGACGGTGCCCTTCGGCAGAGTGACCGCCTTGTCGGGGCTCTCGTTCTTGACCCGCATGCCGCCGCCGGCCCGGGTGACCTTCCCGCCGAGCACCTCGTAGCGCGCGGTTCCGCCGGCCACCAGCAGCTGTCCGTCGGGCAGTTGGCTGTGGCCCGAGCAGAAGAAGTCCTCCGGGGTCGGGATCCTCTTGAAGCTGTCGTCCTCGGGGTCCCACAGGACGGTGGAGAAGCTGCCCTTGTCGAAGTTGCGCTGGTCGTTGCCGGAGCCGGCGATCAGCAGCACCTTGCCGGTGCGCAGCAGCGCCGCGTGCATGGCGTTGATCCGGTACTCCTCGGGGAGGGCGGTCAGCCCCCACGAGCCGTACTGCGCGCGGTAGCCGGCCTGGCCGATCTTGTACGAGTGGTAGCGGTCCCCGGCGAAGGAGAGCGCGGCGGGCGCGTTGAGCGCGAGCAGCAGGGCGGCGGCCGAGGCACCCAGGGCCGTCTTCTTGAACTGCTTCGAAGGCCGGTAGTCCATGGCTCAGTTCCCTCCCGCGGTGGTCGCGAACGCCTGCTCCGGCTCCTCGCCCGGTTCGGGGCCCGCGCCGGGCGCGGCCCGGGCCGTCCGGGCGCGCAGCTCCGTCACGGCCCATACGGCCGGCGGGGCGAGGGTGACGGCCAGGGCGAGCACCGCCCAGATCCGCATGGCCGCGTGGGTGTGCTCGTAGCGCACGGAGGCCGCGAGGGAGACGAGGAGGACGGCGGCCCAGAAGAGGTGGACGCGGAAGGTCGCGGGCCGGTCGGGGCTGGCGGTGCCGCCCTTGGGGGTGACGATGAAACCGCCCCGGGTGCGCAGCACCGCCGAGCCGAGCGACATCAGGTAGACCGGCGCGCAGACGGCCGACATCGCCATGCCGGCGAGCCCGCCGGAGCCCTCCGGCTCGTGGGGCGAGACGTTGTGGCGGCGGTTCCACAGGTACAGGCCGATCTGGAGGGCGGCGGCGTCGGTGTAGAGCATCAGCCAGACCTCGGAGGAGACCTGGGTGCCGGAGGCGCCGAACCACAGGAACAGCACGCAGCTGAGGACGCCGAGGAGCCAGTTGACGGCGGTCATCGGGTAGTAGACGAGCATCAGGGTGTAGTTGAGCCAGCGGCCCGGGGGCATCCGGAAGCAGCCGCGCCAGTACTGCCGCAGGAGGGTCTCGTACGTCCCTCTCGACCAGCGCAGCTGCTGCGTGAAGAAGTCGGTCCAGGTGCTCGGCCCCTCCCCCACGGCGAGCACGTCGGGGGTGTAGACGGAGCGCCAGAACCGGCCGGTCGCGGGGTTGCGGCTGCGGTGCAGCTCGAAGCCGGTGGCCATGTCCTCGGTGAGGGAGTCGTAGAGCCCGCCGATCTGGCGCAGCGCGCTGATCCGGACGGCGTTGTTGGTGCCGACGAACATGGGGGCGCCGTAGCGGTTGCCCGCGCGCTGGATCAGCGCGTGGAAGAGGTACTGCTGGGACTCGGCGGCCTTGGTGACCGAGGCGGTGTAGTTGCCGTAGACCTGCGGGCCGACGACGAAGGCGATGTCGGGGTCGCGGAAGAAGCCGAGCATCCGCTCCAGGTACTGCGGGAGCGGCACGTGGTCGGTGTCCACGGAGGCGAAGTAGTCGTAGTCCCCGCCGTGCCGGGCCAGCCAGGAGTTGTAGTTGCCGTGCTTGGTCTTCGCCCGGTGCGCCCCCTTGGCCGTGTTCCACTCGGGGACGCCCTTGCGGGTGAAGTGGCGCACGCCGAGCGCCGCGCACAGTTCCCTGGCCCCGGGGTCGTCGCCCTCGTCGAGGAGCCAGACGTCGAGCGGTCCGTCGTGGCGGACGGCCACGGCCCCGCGCAGGGTGGCGGCCGCCATGGAGAGCGGTTCCTTGCCGGGGACGTAGGTGGTGAGGAAGGCGACGCGGGTGCCGGGCTCGGCGGGGACCGGGACGGGGTCCCGGGCGACCATCGTGGCGTGGGCGATGGAGACCACGTTGACCACCATGAAGAGCATGATCAGGGCGACGGAGCCGAGCATCACGGTGTCGAGCCGCACGAGCCAGCCCTCGCCGCCCTCCCGGACGGTCCGGTGCGTGGGCCAGAGCAGGTAGAGCAGCAGCCCGGTGGCGGCGACGGGGGCGAGGGTCATGAGCGCGACGGCCCGTATTCGGGTCCGGAGGTCCTCGCGCGCGAGCAGGGAGCGGTACCTCACGCGGTAGGCGACGGCGGGATCCGGCTCCTCGCGAGGGCCGGCCAGCCTGCTGTGGGTCTCGTAGTCGAAGGCTTCCTGCCGCACGGTTTCCTCCAGCGCTCGAAACCGGGGTACGTATCCCAACGAAAGGGGAGATACCTCAGGCTGTCGAACGGGATGCACCCGACCGGGCGGTTCCGTTCCGTGCCCTGGCGGACTGGGCCGAACGGGTCACCGCGGCGGGAAGCGCGGGCGCCGGCGCCCCGGCCGCGCCCCTCAGCCGGCCCGGCCGCCGAGCAGGATGCCGCGGCCGGCGTAGAAGAGGTCCAGGTCGGCCCAGGGGACGGGCGCGTACGCTTGCGAACCGTCGGGGAAGCCGGAGGGATTGTGCACCAGGACGGCGTCCTCGGTGGCCCCGACGGCGAGCACCAGGTGGCCGCCCCTGGGCCCCGGCGCGGCGGCCGGGGAACGGATCGACCAATGCACCGACAGCATCGCCACCCCGCCCCCGGCGAGCGCGTCCCGGATGCTCCCGTGATCCAGCCGGGGCTCCGAGCGGGCGTCCAGGCCCCAGCGGGCGTTCACGTACTCGGCGAACGGCTGATAGATCAGCCCCTGCACGGCGTCCCCGTCCCGCACGTAAGCCCCGGCCCCGCAGAGTTCCTTCACGAGCTCCACCGAGGGCGGTACGGGGAGCCCCAGCCGGCCCAGCACCATCCGCAGACAGGCCACTCCGCACATGCGGGGCGCCCAGAAGGCGTACTCCTCGGGGGAGTCGGCCCCGGACCCGGCCCACAGCGGGTCCCGGGCCGCGTCGGCGCCCGCGACGAACTCGGGCACCAGCGCGGCGGACTCCCACTGGGAGTAGTACGGGACGGCGTGCTTGATCATGGAGGCGGTCATGCCTGCGAAGTCTGCTCTACGGGAGGCCCCCCGCCCCGGGCGGCCCCGGAGGACCGGGGGCGGACTCGCGGGTGGCTCAGCCCCCGGCGAGGTGGCGTTCCACCGTTTCCATCTTGGACGTCATGCCGTCCGTGACGCCGGGGCGGATGTCGGCCTTGAGGATGAAGGAGACCCGCGGGGCACGCGCCTCCACGGCGGCCACCGCGCGCTTGACCACGTCCATCACCTCGTCCCACTCACCTTCGATGGTGGTGAACATGGCGTCGGTGTGGTTCGGCAGGCCCGAAGCGCGGACGACGCGGACGGCGTCCGCCACGTACTCGCCGACCTCTTCGCCGACGCCCAGCGGGGTCACCGAGAACGCGATCATCATGCGCGGGCCGCCTCGCGGGCACGGGCGGCGAGCACGCCGGCCGTCTCGTCGCGCTTGAGCAGGCGGTCGCCGTAGAGCCCGCCGAAGGGGACCAGCGACAGCAGGAAGAACAGCGCGACCTTCTTCAGGGGCCACTTCGCCTTGAACCAGACGTCCAGCAGGAAGACGCCGTAGATGACGAACAGGATCCCGTGGATGACGCCGAGCGGCATCATCAGGTAGTCGATGTCCGAGATCCGGCTCAGCACCGAGCCGAAGAGCAGCAGCGCCGGGAACGAGAGCGCCTCCGGTACGGAGATGAGGCGCAGCCTGTGCAGGGCGGAAGCGGTCTTGATGTCCACGTGGAACCTTCGGGGTGGATGCCGGGGGTCGGTCCCAGTGTCTCAGCCGCCCCGGGCGATCTTGGCGCGGGGCCCGTGGTCCCCGCGGACCGGGGCGGACCGTGCCGAACCGTGACACATATCGGCCAACGGGCCCTGTTCGGTGCCGCTCGCTGCGGATAACGTCTTCCCGTGGCTCAGTTCCGACTCCAAGGCAGCAAGGTGCTCGCCGTCGACCTGACCGGGGACGCCGTGAAAGCGAAGAACGGCGCCATGGTCGCGTACGACGGCCAGATGGCCTTCAAGAAGATGTCCGGCGGCGGCGAAGGCCTCCGCGGAATGGTGACCCGGCGGCTCACCGGCGAGCAGATGACCGTGATGGAAGTGCAGGGTCACGGCACCTGCTTCTTCGCCGACCGGGCGAGTGAGATCAATCTGGTCAATCTGCGCGGCGAGAAGCTGTACGTCGAGTCCAGCAACCTGCTGTGCACCGATGCGGGCCTGCGCACCGGCACCACCTTCACCGGCCTGCGGGGCGCGAGCACGGGCAACGGCCTGTTCACCACCACCGTCGAGGGCAACGGACAGGCGGCGATCACCTCCGACGGCCCGGCGGTGGTGCTGCGCGTCAGCTCCCAGTACCCGCTCTCCGTCGACCCGGGCGCGTACATCGCGCACACCGGGAACCTCCAGCAATCCTTCCAGTCCGGCGTGACCTTCCGCACGCTGATCGGCGAGGGCTCGGGCGAGGCGTTCCAGATCCGCTTCGAGGGCGAGGGCCTGGTGTACGTGCAGCCCAGCGAGCGCAACACCATCGGGGGCGACGTCTGATGCCGTTCCGCGAGATCAACTCGAAGATGGTCGAGGCCCAGGTCGTACCGGGGCAGAAGATGTACAGCCAGCGCGGCGCGATGCTCGCGTACCGCGGCGAGGTCTCCTTCACCCCGAGCCTGACCGGCGGCCAGGGCGGCGTGATGGGCATGATCGGGCGCCGCGTGGCGAACGAGCAGACCCCGCTGATGGAGGTCGAGGGCAGCGGCACCGTGATGTTCGGCCACGGCGGCCACCACATCCAGGTCATCAGCCTCACCGGCGAGACCCTCTACGTGGAGGCCGACCGGCTGCTCGCCTTCGACGGCACCCTCCAGCAGGGCACGATGTTCATGGGCGCGCAGGGCGGGGTCATGGGCATGGTGCGCGGACAGGTCACCGGCCAGGGCCTGTTCACCACCACCCTCAAGGGCCACGGCTCCGTGGCCGTGATGGCCCACGGCGGGGTCATCGAGCTGCCGATCACCCCGAACCGCCCGATCCACGTGGACCCGCAGGCCTACGTCGCCCACCACGGCGAGGTCCGCAACAAGCTGTCCACGGCGCTGGGCTGGCGGGACATGGTCGGACGCGGCTCGGGCGAGGCGTTCCAGCTGGAGCTGTCCGGTCAGGGCGCGGTGTACGTACAGGCCTCCGAGGAGAAGCTTTGAATCCTCTCCTCCCTAAGGGGAGGGGATTCCTGGCTCACGTCGGCTGTGGACCTGCGGTCCGTCAGCTCTTACACGATCGGCACCAGCCGGGTTGAGACCGGCCCGGACGAGCATCACGTGTGCGGAGTTCTTGTCCCTGGGGGACACGGCTCCGCACGCGGTGCACGAGTAGGTTCGTTCCGAGAGGGGTAGTGCGTGCTTGGTTCTCGCTCCGCACTGCGCGCAGTCCATGGTGGTGTGCGCGGGGTGGACAAGGTGCACGGCACGGCCGTGCTTGCGGCCCATCTCGATCACGGCCGTCTTCATGCCGCCGATCGCGGCGTCCGCCGCTGTGCGGGCCATGGTGGACTGGGCGAGAAACTTCGCCTTGAAGTCCTCGACGGCGAGCGCATCATGGTCGTGGACCACCTTCTTCGCCCACTTGCGGGCGGTGTCCTGACGCTGCCGGGCGATCTTCTTGTGCACCATCGCGGCCTGCCGCCGCACCTGACGGTAGCCCTTCGACTGGGCCTTGCCCCTGGGTGCGCGGCGGCGGGCCATCATGCGCTGGTAGCGCGCGAGGCGGCCGGCTGCTTTCTGGCCATGTTCGGCGTGGGGCAGGTCGTGGTCGTCGGACGTGGTGGTCGCGATCTCCCTCACCCCCCAGTCGATACCGATCACCGAGCCGGTGGTGGGCAGTGGCTCAGTGGTCGTGGCAACGACGAAGCTTGCGTACCAGTGCCCGAGGCCGTCGCGGTACACACGCACCGACGACGGCGGCCCGGGCAGGTCCCGCGACCACACCACAGTCACCGCGACGCCACCGGCGAGGCAGAGACGCCCGTCCTTCAACCGAAAACCACGCTGCGTGTAGTTGAGCGTCGGGTCCGTCACGTGCTTCTTCTTGTACTTCGGCAACCCGGCGCGCTGCCGCATCGGCAGCCCGGCCTTGACGTCCTTGAGCGCCTTCGCCCGGGACGTGGCGAAGCCGCGGATGATCTGCTGCTGCGCAACGCTGCTGCCCTCACGCAGCCACGCCATCGAGCATCGTGCCCCGGTCAGCAGCCTGTCGAGCTGCGCCGGACCACACGTCACCTTCTCGCCGGCCGTCTTGTTGTGGGCGTGGACCTTTCGGGACATCGCCACGCACTCGTTCCACACCCACCGGCACCGCGCCCACTCCGCCTCAAGACGGGCAAGCGCGGTAGACGACACGCGAAGCCGGAAGGTGTACCGGGCATGCCCGGAATCCCCATCCTCCATCGCTGCAGTCGGCATGCCCCCAACCTAACCGCCCCCACTGACAACGAAAGAGAGTGCAGGTCAGAGCAGATGTGCAACGAACTCCGCCGCTACGCGGCTCCGCCCCAAGGGCCCATTCCTCCCCGGGCTGAAGCCCGGGGCATCCTGGGAGAGATCCGGTGAACTTTGGTCCCGTGACCGGCGGACCCGGCGGCCCGACCGTCTTCGACCCGTACACCCTGCCGTCCGACGACAACGTCAACGCCTACACCTTCTGCGTGGAGCTCAAAGGGAGCCAGTGGTTCCTGCAGAAGGGCAAGATGATCGCCTACTACGGGCGCATCGAGTTCAACGGCATCGGCCACGGCCGGTTCGACCGGCTGCTGCGCACCAGCTTCCATTCGCCGCTGCACGCGAGCGACTGGGTGGTGGCCGAGGGCCAGGGCAAGATGCTGCTGGCCGACCGGGCCTTCGACGTGAACTCGTACGACCTGGACAACGGCAACCTGACCATCCGGTCGGGCAATCTGCTCGCCTACCAGCCCTCGCTTGCGCTGAAGCAGTCGATCGTCCCGGGCTTCCTCACCCTGATCGGGACCGGGAAGTTCGTGGCCGCCTCCAGCGGTCCGGTGGTGTTCATGGAGCCGCCGCTGCGCGTGGACCCGCAGGCGCTGGTGGGATGGGCCGACTGCCCCTCCCCTTGCCACCACTACGACCACGGGTACATGTCGGGCGTGATCGGCGGCCTGCGCTCGCTGACGGGCATCGGGGGTTCCTCCGGCGAGGAGCACCAGTTCGAGTTCGTGGGCGCGGGTACGGTACTGCTCCAGTCATCGGAGATGCTGATGCCGGAGCAGGCGATCGGGGCGGTGGGTCCCGGAGCGGCCACGGGCCACGCGCAGGGCGTGCCCGGACAGGGTCCGGTGGGTCAGAGCGGCGCACCGCGGATGCCGGGGCAGCTGGGTGATCTCCAGAGGCGCTTCGGGCTGTGACGCAGTGCGGCAGTGCCGCTGTGACGCCGAGACGCTGTGACGCTGTGACTGTAGGAAACCTCTCACCTCGCCGTATTTTTGTACGTAATTCAACTTCTTAGGTAGAGTTCTTTCATGGAGACCACCGAGACCGAGACGGCCACCCGCTGGCTGACCGACGCCGAGCAGTGCGCCTGGCGCACCCACCTGGACGTCAGCAGACTGCTGTCGCACCAGCTGGAAAAGGACCTCCAGCCGTTCGGGCTCACCAACAACGACTACGAGATCCTCGTGAACCTCTCCGAATCCGAGGAACACCGGATGCGGATGAGCGATCTCGCGACGTCGACGCTGCAGTCCAAGAGCCGGCTCTCCCACCAGATCACCCGCATGGAAGCGGCGAACCTGGTCCGCCGCGTGAACTGCGAGTCCGACCGCCGCGGCCTCTACGCCGTACTCACGCCCGAGGGCATGGAGACGATGCGCAAGGTCGCCCCGCACCACGTGGCGTCCGTCCGCCGGCACTTCATCGACCTGCTCCCCCCGGAGGCCCTCGCCGCGCTGCGCGCCGCGCTGAACCCCGTAGCCGAGCACCTGCGCGCGGGCCGCGGCAAGGCCTGAGCCCCCGAGCGGCGGACCTCGGCCGCAGGCCGGACAATGGGCGGTAACGCTCGCTCGCCGGCCGCCGCCGAGCAACCGTAAGCGCCATGGCCGGCCTGAGGAGGTCACGCCATGAAGCGCACCCTGTACGTCTCGTCGGCCGCGGCCGCCGCGGTCCTGCTGGTCACCGGGCCGGTGGCGGTCGCCGCCGCGGCCACGGCCGAAGCGGCCGCCGGCAGCGTCTCCGCGCCCCTGCGCGGCGCGGCCGATGCCGAGGGGGCCGCCGCGGCGGCCCTCAAGAGCCACCCCGGAGTCATCGAGTCCCTCGACAAGGACGGCTCGGTCTGGCATGTGAACGTGATCGGCAAGGACGGCAGCGACGCGGAGCTGCTCGTCACCGCGGCCACGGGAGCGGTCACCGTCGAGAACGCGGACCAGAACGACGACGACGGGGACGAGGACGCCGCCCTGGTCGCCGCGAAGGTCACCGCGCAGCAGGCCATGAAGGCCGCGGTCGCGGCCCATCCCGGTCAGGTCTGGTCGGTGCAGTGGGACGACGATGACGACAACAACAAGACCTACTGGGACGTGGAGGTCAAGTCCGGGGGCACCACGACGAACGTCCACGTGGACCCCACGTCCGGCAAGGCCACCGTCTCCCACTCGGACAACGACACCAACGAGAACGAGAACGACAACAACGGCAACGGCTAGGGCCCGCCCGGGCCCCCGCGCACGGAAGCCGCACCCCGTGGACCGGGTGCGGCTTCCGTGTGTGGTCTGTGCTCACGGTCAGGCGTTGGGACGCTTTCCGTGGTTGGCCTTCTTCTTCTTGCGGGCTCGCTTCTTGTTGCCGCGCTTCGCCATGAAACCTCCCTGCGTTGGGGCATTCCGGGCGTTCGCCAGTCTATGACCGGCCCGCGGGCTCCGCATCCGGTTCCGCCGGTTCCACCGGTTCCACCGGATCCGCCTATTGCGCCGGTTCCGCCGGATCCGCCGCTTCCGTCAGCGTCGCCAGCAGCGCGTCCGAGGCCGCGTACGGATCCAGCTCGCCCGCCGCCACCCGCCCGGCCAGCGCGTCCAGGCGGGCGTCGCCGTGCACGTCGGCCAGCCGGGCCCGCAGCGCGGTGATCGCGATGGTCTCCACCTCGCGCGCGGCCCGTGCCGTACGCCGCTGCGCCAGCACCCCGCGCTCGTCCATCCACGCCCGGTGCTTCTCCAGCGCCTCGACCAGCTCGTCGATGCCCGTACCGCGCGCCGCGACCGTCTTCACGATCGGCGGCCGCCAGTCGCCCTTGCCCCGGGACTCCCCCAGGCTCAGCATGTGGTTCAGCTCCCGGGCGGTGGCGTCCGCGCCGTCCCGGTCGGCCTTGTTCACCACGTAGACGTCGCCGATCTCCAGGATGCCGGCCTTCGCGGCCTGGATCCCGTCGCCCATCCCGGGGGCCAGCAGCACCACCGAGGTGTCCGCCTGCGCAGCGATCTCCACCTCCGACTGCCCGACCCCGACGGTCTCGACCAGGATCACCTCGCAGCCGGCCGCGTCCAGCACCCGGATCGCTTGCGGGGCGGCCCAGGCGAGTCCGCCCAGGTGGCCGCGGGTGGCCATGGAGCGGATGTAGACCCCCGGGTCGGAGGCGTGGTCCGACATCCGCACCCGGTCGCCCAGCAGCGCGCCCCCGCTGAACGGCGAGGACGGGTCGACGGCCAGGACGCCGACCCGCTTGCCGGCCTGCCGGTACGCGGAGACCAGCGCCGAAGTGGTCGTGGACTTGCCTACGCCCGGGGAGCCGGTGAGGCCCACCACGTACGCGGTGCCGGTGAGCGGCGCCAGCGCCGCCATCACCTCGCGCAGCTGCGGGGACGCCCCCTCGACCAGCGAGATCAGCCGGGCGACCGCTCGCGGCCTGCCCTCACGGGCCTGGGCCACCAGCTGGGGGACGTCCACCGCCGTCATACGTGCTGCGCTCCTTCATTCTCGCGGGTCTCGTACGGAATACGGGCAAGGGTGCGGGCGGCCCGCCGGCCGCCCGTCCCCCTACGGGACGCGGACGATCAGGGCGTCGCCCTGGCCGCCGCCACCGCACAGGGCGGCCGCGCCGATCCCGCCGCCGCGGCGCTTGAGCTCCAGCGCCAGGTGCAGCACCACACGGGCGCCGGACATGCCGATCGGGTGACCCAGGGCGATGGCGCCGCCGTTGACGTTCACCTTTTCCGGGGTCACTCCGAGGTCCTTCATCGACTGCACGGCGACCGCCGCGAAGGCCTCGTTGATCTCGATGAGGTCGAGGTCCTCGACGCCGAGGCCCTCCTTCTTCAGGGCGTGCAGGATCGCGTTGGAGGGCTGCGACTGGAGCGAGTTGTCCGGGCCCGCCACATTGCCGTGGGCGCCGATCTCGGCGAGCCACTCCAGGCCCAGCTCCTCGGCCTTGGCCTTGCTCATCACGACCACGGCGGCGGCGCCGTCGGAGATCTGCGAGGAGGTGCCGGCCGTGATGGTGCCGTCCTTGGCGAAGGCGGGACGCAGCTTGCCGAGGGATTCGACCGTGGTCTCGGCCCGGATGCCCTCGTCCTGCGAGAACACCACCGGCTCGCCCTTGCGCTGCGGGATCTTGACCGGGGCGATCTCGGCCTCGAAGATGCCGTTCTTCTGCGCGGCGGCGGCGCGCTGGTGGGAGGTGGCCGCGAAGGCGTCCTGGGGGGCTCGCTCGATGCCCAGACGGGTGTTGTGCGTCTCGGTGGACAGGCCCATCGGGATGTTCTCGAAGGCGTCGGTGAGACCGTCGTAGGCCATCGCGTCGAGCATTTCGATGGCGCCGTACTTGAAGCCCTCGCGGGACTTCGGCAGCAGGTGCGGGGCGTTGGTCATGGACTCCTGACCGCCCGCGACCACGATGTCGAACTCCCCGGCGCGGATGAGCTGGTCGGCCAGGGCGATGGCGTCGAGGCCCGACAGGCACACCTTGTTGATGGTGAGCGCGGGCACGTTCATCGGGATCCCGCCCTTGACGGCGGCCTGGCGGGCGGGGATCTGGCCCGCTCCGGCCTGCAGCACCTGGCCCATGATCACGTACTGGACCTGGTCGCCGGTGATACCGGCCCGTTCCAGAGCGGACTTGATGGCGAAGCCGCCGAGGTCGGCACCCGAGAAGGACTTCAGCGAGCCGAGCAGTCGCCCCATGGGCGTGCGGGCCCCGGCGACGATCACTGACGTGGTGTTGTTCGTTCCGGACATGGAGCACAGCCCCTTGAAGATGAGGAGTGAACGAGGGTTTACCCGAATGTACTGAGCGGTACCCGTGCCGTCACCGGCACGTCAGTGTGATCGCGCGCACGTTGCGTAACCGCTCCGCTGGCGCTGCACTGTGTCCATGCTGACAAGAATCGACCACATCGGGATCGCCTGCTTCGACCTGGACAAGACGGTTGAGTTCTACCGTGCCACGTACGGCTTCGAGGTGTTCCACTCCGAGGTCAATGAGGAGCAGGGCGTCCGCGAGGCCATGCTCAAGATCAACGAGACCTCCGACGGCGGAGCCTCGTACATCCAGCTCCTGGAGCCCACCCGCGAGGATTCCGCGGTCGGCAAGTGGCTGGCCAAGAACGGCGAGGGCGTCCACCACATCGCCTTCGGCACCGAGGACGTCCAGGGCGACTCGGAGGCCATCCGCGGCAAGGGCGTCCGCGTCCTCTACGACCAGCCCCGCACCGGCTCGATGGGCTCCTCGATCACCTTCCTGCACCCCAAGGACTGCCACGGCGTCCTCACCGAACTGGTCACGAGCGGCCCCGAGCACTGATGTCCCGTTTCCCCGGCCGGTAGAGTGGCTTTGGCTCGGCCGGGGTTCGGTGCGGGGACGGGGTCGGGGCCTGTATCGCCCGACCCGGGATCTGACACCATTCCCCGGGGGCGTCGTTCAGCGGGCGGACGGCGCTCGTTTGGGATCGGGCTTGCGACCAGGGGACGGATGGGACCGCGCTGTGCGGGGCTACGAAAGCCAGGAGAGCCATCAGGCCGAGGCCGACCATCTCTCGCGCTTCGAAGCCGAGATGGAGCGGCTGAAGAAGGAACGCGGGAAGGCCGTCCAGCACGCCGATGACCTGGGGTACCAGGTCGAGGTGCTGCGCGCCAAGCTCCACGAGGTACGCCGCAACCTGGCGTCCCGCCCCGCCTACGACGGCGCGGACATGGGGTACCAGGCGGAGCAGCTGCTCCGCAATGCCCAGATCCAGGCCGACCAGATGCGTTCCGACGCCGAGCGCGAACTGCGCGACGTACGGGCGCAGACCCAGCGCATCCTCCAGGAGCACGCCGAGCACCAGGCGCGGCTCCAGGCCGAGCTGCACGCCGAGGCCGTCAACCGCCGCCAGCGCCTGGACCAGGAGCTGAGCGAGCGCCGCCAGACGGTGGAAGCCCACGTCAACGAGAACGTGGCTTGGGCCGAGCAGTTGCGCGCCCGCACCGAGGCCCAGGCCCGCCGGCTCATGGACGAGTCCCGCGTCGAGGCCGAACAGACCCTGAACACCGCCCGCGCCGAAGCCGCCCGGGTCGCCTCGGAGGCCAGCCGCCGGCTCGCCTCGGAGAACGAATCCGCCCGCGCCGAAGCCGAATCGACGCTGCTGCGCGCCCGCAAGGAGGCCGAGCGGCTGCTGACCGCCGCCTCCGCGCAGGCCCAGGAGGCCACCGAGCACGCGGAGCGGCTGCGCTCCACCACCTCCGCGGAGGCCGAGCAGACCCGTCGCCAGACGATGGACCTGGGCCGGGTCGCCGAACAGCGCGCCCAGGAGGCCGAGGGGGCCCTGCGCGAGGCCCGCGCGGCCGCGGAGAAGCTGCTCGCGGAGGCCAAGGAGAGCGCCGCGCGGCAGCTCGCCTCGGCGGAGTCCGTCAACGAGCAGCGCACCCGTACGGCCAAGGAGCAGGTGGCCCGCCTGGTCGGCGAGGCCAACAAGGAGTCCGAGGCCCTCAAGGCCGAGGCCGAGCAGGCGCTCGCCGACGCCCGTGCGCAGACCGAGCGGCTGCGCAAGGAGGCCGGCGAGCAGGCCCGTACCGCGGCGGCCGAGGACACCGCGGCCCAGCTGGCGAAGGCGGCCCGCACCGCCGAGGAGGTCCTGAACAAGGCCTCGGAGGACGCCCGCGCCACCACCCGGGCGGCGTCCGAGGAGGCCGAGCGGATCCGCGGCGAGGCCGAGGCGGAGGCCGAGCGGCTGCGCGCCCAGGCCGCGGCCACGGCCGATGAGCTCAAGGGCGCCGCGAAGGACGACACGGAGGAGTACCGGGCCCGTACGGTCGAACTCCAGGAGGAGGCCCGCCGGCTGCGCGGCGAGGCCGAGCAGCTGCGCGCGGAGGCCGTCGCCGAGGGCGAGCGGATCCGCGGCGAGGCCCGCCGCGAGGCGGTCCAGCAGATCGAGGAGGCGGCCCGCACCGCCGAGGAGCTGCTGGGCAAGTCCCGGGCCGACGCCGACGAGGTGCGTTCCGCGGCGAACACCGAGGGCGAGCGGGTCCGCGGCGAGGCCGTCGAGCGGGCCACCACCCTGCGGAGGCAGGCCGAGGAGACCCTGGAGCGGACCCGCGCCGAGGCCGAGCGGCTGCGCGCCGAGGCCGAGGAGGAAGCCGAGTCGGTACGCGCCGAGGCGGACGCCGCGGCGGCCCTGCGGCGCGAGGAGACCGAGCGGGCGCTGGCGGCGAAGCGGGCGGAGGCCGACGAGGAGCTCGTCCGGCTGCACACCGACGCCGAGGGACGCCTGACGGCCGCCGAGCAGACGCTGCGCGACGCCCGGGCGGCCGCCGAGAACATCCGCAAGGAGACCACCGAGGAGAGCGACCGGCTCCGCGCGGAGTCGGCCGAGCGGATCCGCACGCTGCGGGCGCAGTCGGAGGCGGAGGCCGAGGCGCTGCGCACCGACGCCGCCGAGGACGCCGGCCGGGTCCGCGCGGAGGCCGAGCAGGCCGCGGTACGGCTGACCGGCGAGGCCGAGGCGGAAGCGGAGCGGCTGCGCTCCGAGGCACAGGAGACCGCGGACCGGCTGCGTGCGGAGGCCAAGGCCGCCGCCGAGCGCGTCGCGCAGGAGGCCGCCGAGGCGCTGGCCGCCGCCCAGGAGGAGGCCGCCCGGCGCCGCCGGGAGTCCGAGGAGACCCTGGCTTCGGCGCGTACGGATGCGGAGAGCGAGCGGGCGCAGGCCAGGGAGGAGAGCGAGGAGCTCCTCGCCCAGGCCCGCAAGCGGTCCGAGGAGGCCACGGCCGAGGCCGTCTGGCTCACCGAGGAGGCCGAGCGGCGCGCGTCCGAGGTGGTCGCGGCGGCCGAGGCCACCGCCCAGCAGGTGCGCGAAGCCGTGGCCGGGCTGCACGAGCAGGCCGAGGAAGAGGTCGCGGGGCTGCGCAGCGCGGCCGAACACGCGGCGGAGCGTACGAAGACGGAGGCCGAGGAGGAGTCCGGCCGGGTCCGTGCCGACGCGTACGCGGAGCGGGAGCGGGCCACCGAGGACGCCAATCGGATCCGCAGCGAGGCGCGCACGGAGACGGACGCGGCGAAGGAACTGGCCGCGCGCACGGTCGGCGACGCCATCGCCGAGGCCGAGCAGCTGCGCACGGACACGGCGGAGTACGCGCAGCGGGTGCGCACGGAGGCCACCGACGCGCTGGCCGCCTCCGAGCGCGACGCGGCCCGTACGAAGGCCGACGCCCGGGACGATGCCAACCGGATCCGCGGCGAGGCCGCGGAGTCCCTGGCGGCCGCCCGCGCCGAGGGCGGCCGGATCGTGGCGGAGGCCACGGCCGAGGCGGAGCGCCGCGCCGAGGAGACCCGCGCGGCGGGCGAAGCCACGGTCGCCGCGGCCGCCGCGGAGGCGGCGCGGCTCACGGCCGAGGCCGAGGCGGCCGCCGAGGCGGCCCGCGGCGAGGCCGCGGGCACGCTGGACGAGGCCCGCTCCGAGGCGAACCGGCTGCGCACGGAGGCGGCCGAGCAGGCGGACCGCCTGATCACCGAGGCGGCGGCGGAGGCCGAGCGGCTCACCGAGGAGACCCGTGCGGCGAACGCGCTGACCGTCGGGGAGGCCGAGGCCGCGGCCGAGGCGCTGCGGGCCGAGGCGGCCGCCACCCTGGACGCGGCGAAGGCGGAGGCCGAGCGGCTCACGGAGCAGGCCGCGCAGACGCTGGCCGGGGCCGAGCGGGACGCGACCGGGATCCTCATCGACGCGCGCACCGAGGGCGACCGGCTCGTCGAGGAGACGCGCACGGCCAACGAGGCCACCGTCGGCGAGGCCACGGCGGAGGCCGACCGGCTGCGCGCCGAGGCGGCGCGCACGCTGGACGACGCCCGCGCGGAGGGCGGCCGGATCATCGGCGAGGCCACCGCGGAGGCGGACCGGGTCACGGTCGCGGCGAACGAGACCCTGGCCGGCGCCGAGCGGGAGTCCGAGCGGACCCTCGACGAGGCGCGCGCCGAGGCGGGCCGGGTCCGTACCGAGGCCGCCGAGCAGGCGGACCACCTGATCGGCGAGGCCGTCGCGGAAGCGGACCGGCTCACCGAGCAGACCCGCCAGGACACCGAGCGCACGGTCGGCGAAGCGGCGAACGAGGCCGAGCGGCTGCGCGCCGAGGCGTCCGAGGCGCTGTCCTCGGCGCAGGAGCACGCGACCCGCACCCGGTCCGAGGCCGAGCGGGTCAAGGCCGAGGCCGCCACCGAGGCGGAGCGGATCCGTACCGAGGCGCGCACCGCGTCGGAGCGGGTGCTGGACGAGGCCCGCGAAGAGGCCAACAAGCGCCGCAGCGAGGCCGCGACCCAGGTCGACCGGCTCATCACGGAGGCCTCCTCGGAGGCCGAGAAGCTCACCGGGGACGCGCAGAAGCAGGCACTGGCCGCCACGACGGCGGCCGAGGAGCAGGCCGACGCGATGGTCGACGCGGCGCGCAAGGAGGCCGCGCGGATCACCTCGGAGGCGACCGTGGAGGGCAACTCCCTGGTGGAGAAGGCCCGTACGGACGCCAATGAACTGCTGGTCGGAGCGCGCAGCGACGCCGCGGCCATAAGGGACCGGGCGGAGGAGCTGCGCGGCCGCGTCGAGGCGGAGGTCGAGGAGCTGCACGAGCGGGCCCGCCGGGAGTCGGCCGAGCAGATGAAGTCGGCCGGCGAGCGCGTGGACAAACTGGTGCGTGCGGCGACCGAGCAGAGCGTCGAGGCCGACGCGAAGGCCAAGGAGCTGGTGTCGGACGCGAGCAGCGAGGCGAGCAAGGTCCGCATCGCCGCGGTGCGCAAGGCGGAGGCGCTGCTCAAGGAGGCCGAGCAGAAGAAGGCCGAGCTGGTGCGGGTCGCCGAGGGCAAGCTCGCGGAGGCGACGGCGGAGGCCGAGCGGCTCGTCGAGGAGGGCCGGCGCGAGCTGGAGGTCCTCGTGCGCAGGCGCGAGGACATTCAGGCGGAGATCTCCCGTGTCCAGGACGTTCTTGAGGCGTTGGAATCATTCGAGGCGCCTTCGGGTGGCGCAAAGCCCGGGGTCGGCGGCCAGGGCGCGGGGGGCGTGAAGGCCGGTGCGACAGCGGGTTCCACTCGATCGGGTGGCAAGACATCAGAGGGCTAGTCAGCGCACTGGACTCTGTGCTCCTGATGGAGGTTCAGGCGAACGAGTGACAAGCATTCTGTCGCCTTGCCACTCAAAAGGGGTGTCATTGTCCAGATCAAACGCGGATTGACTCGATGACTCGCCGTCTTGGCGCCTAGGATTCCCCTTAACACCTAACACCCCGCGTAGCACCTCATCGGTCTCATTCGACAGGAACCCCATGAGCGACACATCCTCCCCCTTCGGCTTCGAGCTCGTGCGGCGTGGTTACGACCGCGGTCAGGTGGACGACCGCATCACCAAGCTGGTCTCCGACCGTGACAGCGCCCTCGGACGTATCAACTCTCTGGAAAAGCGGATCGAGGAGTTGCACCTCGAGACGCAGAACGCCCAGGCTCAGGTGAACGACGCCGAGCCGTCGTACGCCGGCCTCGGCGCCCGGGTCGAGAAGATCCTGCGCCTGGCCGAGGAGGAGGCGAAGGACCTCCGTGAGGAGGCCCGTCGCGCGGCCGAGCAGCACCGCGAGCTCGCCGAGTCGGCCGCCCAGCAGGTGCGCAACGACGCCGAGTCGTTCGCCTCCGACCGGAAGTCGACCGCCGAGGACGAAGGCGTCCGGATCGTCGAGAAGGCCAAGGGCGACGCCGCTTCGCTGCGCACCGAGGCCCAGAAGGACGCGGCCTCCAAGCGCGAGGAGGCCGACGCGCTCTTCGAAGAGACCCGCGCCAAGGCCGCCCAGGCCGCCGCGGACTTCGAGACCAACCTGGCCAAGCGCCGCGAGCAGTCCGAGCGTGACCTGGCGGGCCGTCAGGCCAAGGCCGAGAAGCGTCTCGCGGAGATCGAGCACCGCGCGGAGCAGCTGCGCCTGGAGGCCGAGAAGCTCCGTACGGACGCCGAGCGCCGCGCCCGCCAGACCGTGGAGACCGCGCAGCGCCAGGCCGAGGACATCGTGGCCGACGCCAACGCCAAGGCCGACCGGATCCGCAGCGAGTCCGAGCGCGAGCTGGCGGCGCTCACCAACCGCCGCGACTCGATCAACGCGCAGCTCACCAACGTCCGCGAGATGCTGGCGACGCTGACGGGTGCCGCGGTCGCCGCCGCCTCCGCGCCGATCGACGACGAGCCGGTCACCCGCGGCGTTCCGGCGCAGCAGAGCCGCTAGTCGCTCGTCGCCGGGCGCAGTCACCGGTTGCAGTCGCCGGTTGCAGTCGCAGTCGCAGTCGCAGTCGCAGGAAGGTTGCCGGAAGGCGACAATCCGCTTCGACACCGAGGGCCCTTCGTCACCCGTGAGAGGTGGCGTAGGGCCCTCGGGCGTTCTAGCGTGGCGGAATGATCGAGCTTGAGGGCCTTACGAAACGATTCGGCGCGAAGACCGCCGTCAACAACCTCAGCTTCCAGGTCAGACCGGGGGTGGTCACCGGCTTCCTCGGCCCCAACGGGGCGGGGAAGTCCACGACCATGCGCATGATGCTCGACCTCGACAATCCGACCAGCGGTACGGTCCGGATCGACGGGAAGCACTACCGGGACCTGCCGGAGCCGCTGAAGTACATCGGGGCACTGCTGGACGCGAAGGCGATGAACGGCGGCCGCAGCGCGTACAACAACCTGCTCTGCCTCGCCCAGTCGAACCGGATCCCGCGCAGCCGGGTCTCCGAGGTGCTGGACCTGGTCGGCCTGACGGCCGTGGCGAAGAAGAAGTCGAAGGGATTCTCCCTGGGCATGGGCCAGCGGCTCGGCATCGCCTCCGCGCTGCTCGGCGACCCGGAGATCCTGATGTTCGACGAGCCGTCAATGGTCTGGACCCGGAGGGAATTCTCTGGATCCGCAATCTGATGAAGGGGCTCGCGGCGGAGGGAAGGACGATCTTCGTTTCTTCCCACCTGATGAGCGAAATGGCCCTGACCGCAGAACATTTGGTCGTCATCGGACAGGGAAAGCTGCTCGCCGACCTGTCCATGGCCGATTTCATCCAGCAGAACTCCCGCAGTTACGTGCGCGTCCGCACTCCGCAGCAGGAACGGCTGAAGGACGTCCTGCACGAGGCCGGAATCGACGCGATCAGCGTCCCGGCCACGGGCGCCCTGGAGATCGACGGCGTGGAGTCGGAGCGGCTCGGCGAACTGGCCGCCCAGCACCAGATCGTGCTGCACGAACTCAGCCCGCAGCGGGCTTCACTGGAGGAAGCGTTCATGCGCATGACGGCGGACTCCGTCGAGTACCACGCCCACGCACCGGGGGCGGGCGGGCTCCCGCCGGCACCCGGCATGGCACTGGACAATCCGGCCCGGCCCGCCGACGTACCCGCGTGGGGCGCCGGCTTCGAGGCGAAGCGCAAGGGCGGCGAGTGATCATGGCCTTCTCCGCCGTCCTCCAGTCCGAGTGGACCAAGATCCGCACGGTCGCCTCCACCAGCTGGACCCTCGCCCTCGCCTTCCTCGTCACCGTCGGTCTCGGCGCCGGATTCGCCGCCCTGGTCAACGCGACCTTCGGCGACCTGAGCGAGACCGAACAGGCCACCTTCGACCCCACCCTGCTGAGCTTCACCGGCATGCAGTTCGGCCAGCTGGCCATGATCGTCTTCGGCGTGATGGTCGTCAGCACCGAGTACAGCTCGGGCATGATCCGCACCTCGCTGGCCGCCGTGCCGCGGCGCGGCGGTTTCCTGGCGGGCAAGTTCGCCGTGGCCACGGCGCTGGCCCTGGTGGTCGGGCTGCTGACCAGCTTCGTGTCCTTCTTCCTCGGCCAGGCGATCCTGGGCGACCGCAGCATCGGCATCGGCGAGGAGAACGTCCTGCGGGCGGTCACCGGCGCCGGCGTGTACATGGCCCTGCTCGCCCTGTTCTCCATGGGCGTGGCCACCATGCTGCGCAGCTCGGTCGCCTCGATCAGCATCCTGATCCCGTTCTTCCTGATCGTCTCGAACGTCCTGAGCGGTTTCGAGACGACCCGCAAGTTCGGCCAGTACCTGCCCGACAAGGCCGGATCCAAGATCATGCAGGTCGTACCGGAAGCCATGGGCAGCCCGGAAACCCCCTACGGCCCGTGGGGCGGCCTCGGGATCATGCTCCTGTGGGTGGCCGCCTCGGTCATCGGCGGTTACCTGGTCCTCAAAAAGAGGGACGCCTGACGTACTACGGGGGATCCCCGGGTCGATTCTCAGGGGTAGCTCAGGGTCTGGGACGACGTGGAACCGCAAGGGACTGGATATCCTCTTAACCCTTACGCGGGGAGAGTCGTCCCGGCCTGGCAAGGGGCAGCAAAGATGATCGAGGCAGTCGGCCTGACCAAGCGCTTCGGCGCGAAGACCGCTGTCGACGACCTTTCCTTCCAGGTCAAGCCCGGTCACGTGACGGGATTCCTGGGGCCCAACGGCTCCGGGAAGTCCTCCACCATGCGCATGATCGTCGGCCTGGACCGGCCCACCGCCGGCCGGGTCACGATCAACGGCCTGCCCTTCCGCGAGCTCCCGAACGCCCAGCGGCACGTCGGGGCCCTGCTCGACGCCCAGGCCGTCCACGGCGGCCGCCGGGCCCGCACCCATCTGCTGTCGATCGCCCAGCTCTCCGGGATCCCGGAGAAGCGGGTGGACGAGGTGCTGGGCGTCGTCGGCCTCCAGGACGTGGCCCGGCAGCGCGCCAAGGGCTTCTCGCTCGGCATGGGCCAGCGGCTCGGCATCGCGACCGCCCTGCTCGGCGACCCCCAGGTGCTCCTCTTCGACGAGCCGGTCAACGGACTCGACCCCGAGGGCATCCTCTGGGTCCGCAATCTGATGCGCCGGCTCGCCTCCGAGGGCCGCACCGTCTTCGTCTCCTCGCACCTCATGAGCGAGATGGCGCTGACCGCCGACCACCTGATCGTGATCGGCCGGGGCCGGCTGCTCGCCGACATGGGCACCCAGGACTTCATCACCCACAACTCGGCCGGATTCGCCCGGGTCCGCACGGCCGACACCGAACCCGGCGGGTGGGACACCCTCGGCTCCGTCCTGACCAGGGCGGGCGGCCGGGTCCTGCGGGAGCCCGACGGGGCGCTGCGGGTGACCGGGCTGGAGCTGCCGCGGATCTCCGACCTCGCGCACGCGGCCGGCGTACGGCTGTGGGAGCTGTCGCCGCACCGGGCCTCGCTGGAGGAGGCGTACATGCGGATGACCCAGTCCTCCGTCGAGTACACCTCCACCGAGGACCCGCGCAACGAGCTCTGGGAGCCCGAACCGATGAGCGTGCCGAACTGGGACGGGGAAGAGGCTTCCGAGACCCTCCCGGTCCCGCAGGCGGGCTTCTTCGCTCCCCCGCCGCCCGGGACCGGCGGCCGGCCGTTCCTGATGCCCGGCAGCCCCGGCGAGCTCGCCGGCCCCGCGACCGCTCCCGGGAGCGGAGCCGACCCCGGCGCCACGCGCTCCCCCGACCCCGTGCGCACCCCCGCGCAGAAGCCCGAGGACTCCCGATGAACGCCCCGACGACCGCGACGGCCGGGGAGCGGGGCCCGGCGGGCAATGCCTCGCCGCTGCCGACCCCCCGGCCGCACCTGGGGCACGCGCTGGCCTCGGAGTGGACGAAACTGACCTCGGTGCGCTCCACGATGTGGACGCTCGGCTCGCTGGTGCTGCTCGTCGTCGGCATCGGCGGCCTGGTCATCGTGCAGACCAGCTCCCTGGACTACGAGCAGATGCCGTTCATCGCCCCCGCCCTGTTCGGGCTGCTGGTCGGCCAGCTCGCGGTGATGGTGCTCGGGGTGCTGACGATCACCTCCGAGTACGGCACCGGACTGGTCCGCACCACCTTCACGGCGGCCCCCGACCGGTACCGGGTGCTCACCGCGAAGTACCTCGTCTTCGGCCTCACCGCGTTCCTCACCACGGCAGGGTCGGTCTGCCTGGTGGGACTGACCGCGTCGATCCTGCGCGACGGCCCCGGCGCCGGGCCGCACCCGCCCTCCGAGTGGGCCTCCGGGCTCGTGGGCAGCCTGTACGTCACCCTGCTCGGCGTACTGGCCCTGGCGGTCGGAGCGCTGGTGCGGCACTCGGCGGGCGCGATCGCCGTGATGCTCGGCGTCGTCACGCTGCCGCCGGTGATAGGGGCGGTGCTCAGCATGTGGGAGGCGGTCGCCCCGGTCGGCCGGACCCTGATCCAGTACAACGCGCCGGTGGCGATGATGTCGCTGTTCGGCATGCCGACCGAGGGCTCCGACCCGGCGGCCGCCGGCACCGCGATCCCGGGCAGCCTGAGCCACATGGCGCTGATCCTCGTGGTGACCGGCGCCGCGGTCGCCGCCTCGTACGTGGTGGTCGGCCGCCGGGACGTCTAGTACGGCAGCCTTCGCCGGCGTCGGCTAGTACTTGGGAGCGTTGCGTGACCGCTGCACCTTGGAGGTGCGGCGGTCCTTCGCGTTCCAGCAGGCCTTGTGCCAGTGCCGGCGGTCGTCGACCCCGCCGTACTCGGGCCAGGCCACCAGGTGCGGGGTGCCGGAGGGGATCTCCTGGTCGCAGCCGGGGCAGCGGTAGCGCTTGCCCGCGGCGCTCGCGCCCGCGACGTGCCGGACCTTCCAGTCCTCGCCCTGGTACTCCTCCGTGCGCTCCAGACCGTACCGGTCCAGACCGCCCGCTGCCGGGCCCGAGCCCTGGCCCGAACGATCGGCTGGATTCTCGCCGCCCCTGGGGCGGTTGTGGCGCGGTGACACGTATACCTCACGGATGGGCGGACGGCGGTGACTTTCTCCCAGACTACGCGCAGCGAGACCGGGTACCCGCAGGGTGGCCGAAGGCCGACCACGGTGCGGGAAAGCCGGTTGGCGCGACTGGCCTGACAATCCCAATAACTTTCCGGTCAGGCCGTGCCTTTGGCACGTGTCAGACGTTGTTGCCGATGAGGAAAACGGTCCGCCTGGGGGAGGCCGCGTCAGCCGCGAGGAGGCAAAAGGCGATGCGCGTAGGAGCATTTGTACTGGCGGCCCAGTTCCCGGGCCAGGGACAGGGCGAAGCACTGCACCGGGCGGTGCGGACCGCCGAGGTGGCCGAGGAGGCCGGACTCGACTCGGTCTGGCTCGCCGAGCACCACTTCGTCCCGTACGGGGTCTGTCCGTCCGCGGTGACGCTGGCGGCCCTGATGCTGGGCCGCACCCGGCGGCTGCGCGTGGGCACCGCGGTGAGCGTGCTGCCGAGCACCCACCCGGTGGCCCTGGGCGAGCAGGCGGCCCTGCTGCACCTGACCTCGGAGGGGCGGTTCACCCTGGGGGTGGGCCGGGGTGGTCCCTGGGTGGACCTGGAGGTCTTCGGCGGCGGGCTCGACGCGTACGAGAACCGCTTCCCGGAGGACCTGGACCTGCTGCGGCGCTGGCTGGCCGAGCCGCGCGTGGGGACGCCGGCAGGGACGGGGGCCGCGGCCGGCGGCCGGTACGGCTTCCGCGAAGTGGCCGTCGTACCGCGCGCTTCGGAGGCGCTGCACGGGGACGGGACAGGGCCGGAACTGATCGTCGCCTGCACCTCCCCCGGCTCCGTACGGACGGCCGCGGAGCGCGGACTGCCCATGCTGCTGGGCATGCACTGCGGGGACGAGGACAAGGCCGCCATGGTCGAACTGTGGCGGCGCACGGCGCGGGCCGCGGGACATTCGCCGGAGGCGGGTCACGTATCGGCCGGGGTCTGCCAGCTGGCGGACCGGACGGCGGACGCCCGCGAAACGCTGCTGAAGGCGATGCCGGGCTGGCTCAGGCAGGGTCTGGACGCGCACGTCACGGTGGACGGACGGGAGCGGGCGATGCGGGACCCGGTCGCGTACACCGAGCTCCTGTGCGATCTGCATCCCGTGGGCACACCGGAGCTGGCGGCGGACCGGCTGGCGGCCACGTCGGAGCGTACGGGCATCACGCGGTTCGCCCTGCTGACGGAGGGATCGGGTGATCTCGCCTCGACCGAGGAGAACGTCCGGCGCCTCGGCGCCGAGGTGCTGCCCCGGCTCGGCTGAGAGACCAGGGCTGCCGCTCCGTTGGCACCGGAGCGGCAGCGAGGTACCGGTCGTACGGTGGTACGGCGGTGCGGAGTGCGGTCGTACGGAGGTGCGGTCGTGCGGGTCGTACCGGTGGAACCGGCGGAACCGGTCGTGCGGATCTTCCTGCTAACAGTCGCGCATTTCGGGCGACTGGTTGAGCAGCTGACCACGGATCGAAGTGAACTTGGCCAGCCGGTCGTCCACCGAGGAATCCAGCGGGAACACCGCTACCCGGTGGCAGTTCTGGAATGCCAGGCGCACTCCGAAGTGGCGTTGCAGCGCACCCCGTATCGCGTCACTCGCGAGGGCGCGAAGCAGCTGGCCACGCGCCTGCTCGTCGGGCGGCGGCGTCTGGTTGTCGGCGAACTGTCCGCCGTCCACCTTGAGCTGGGCCACCAGCGAGCTGATCATCTCCCATGCGTAGGGCAGGGAGGTCCGGACGCAGTCGACGAAAGCGGCTTCGTCGACCTCGCCTCGCTCGGCCTGTTCGAGTAGGGCCGGTGAGACGTCGAGCGACATGGGTTCTCCTCTCGCGACTCCGGCCGATTGGGTTGCCGGAGCCTTACGGGCAGGGAGGGAGATCGCGACGCAGTGTGCACGCTTCGCAACCTCCCGCTCACCACGGTAGGCGCCCGGTGGGTACCGCACCAGGAGAATGCGCATACAACGCGCCATCCGCGAACGGGGCTTTCGGGGGCGAATCGCGTGCAGGGCTTCTCGTCGAGTAGCGTTGCCGACCATGCGTCTCGTCATTGCCCGCTGCTCCGTCGATTACGCGGGCCGGCTCACCGCCCATCTGCCCTCGGCACCCCGTCTGATCCTCGTGAAGGCCGACGGCAGTGTCTCGATCCACGCGGACGACCGAGCGTACAAACCGCTCAACTGGATGTCGCCGCCGTGCACCCTCAAGGAGGGGAGCGGTGATGACGCCGGCGTCTGGACCGTCGTCAACAAGGCGGGCGAGAAGCTCATCATCACCATGGAGGAAGTCCTCCACGACTCCTCGCACGAGCTGGGCATCGACCCGGGTCTGATCAAGGACGGCGTCGAGGCCCACCTGCAGGAGCTCTTGGCCGACCGGATCGAGACCCTCGGCGAGGGCTACACGCTGATCCGCCGCGAGTACATGACCGCGATCGGACCCGTCGACATCCTGTGCCGGGACGCCTCCGGCGCGACGGTGGCCGTGGAGATCAAGCGGCGCGGCGAGATCGACGGCGTGGAACAGCTCACGCGCTACCTGGAGCTGCTGAACCGCGACCCGCACCTGGCGCCGGTCAAGGGCGTCTTCGCCGCCCAGGAGATCAAGCCCCAGGCCCGCGTCCTGGCGAACGACCGCGGCATGGACTGCGTCGTCCTCGACTACAACGCGATGCGCGGCATCGAGGACGACAAGCTCCGCCTGTTCTAGGTCGTCTCTTTCGGATCTTGCCGGGCCGACGGGCCGTCAGGGGGTCGCGGTCTCCGTTTCGCCCTCGGCGTCCGTGGGGGGCTTCGGCTTCGGCGGCACGATCGTCGGCTCCGTGTGCGTGGGAGACGGCGTCACGGACGCGGACGCGGAGCCGGACGGGCTCGGGGAAGCCGGCGGGCTGCTCACCGGCGGGGCCGAGCTCGACACCGGCGGCGAAGGCGGTACCACCGAGCTCGACGCCGACGGAGTCGGCGTCGGGGTCGGCGTCGCCGAGGGGGACTTGCTCGGCGGCGGGGTCGTACCCGGTGCCTGCGACGTCGGGGACGAGGCCTCAGGCTCCGGCGAGGGATCGCTGCCGCTCGGATCCGCCGTACTCGGCTGCGGCTGCGCCTCCTCCGGGCTCGGCGCCGTGGAGACCGCCGGCGCCTGCGCGGGCGGCTCCTTCTCGTCGGTGGTCATCGCCAGGGCGACCACCGTGCCCAGCACCACGACGGTCACCGCCCCGGCGGCGGCCAGCAGCAGCGGCTTGCGGCCGGGCTTCGGCTTCGGCTCGGGCAGCGCCCTGGGCGCCGGGGCCGACTCGGGAGTGAGGGGGAAGGCGTCCTCGAACACCTCGGCCAGGGTCGCGGGCGCGACGGAACCCGGCGGCGCCACCGCGGGCACGACCGTCGTGAAGGCGTCCGGAGCCCGCACCGCCGCGCGCTCGGGTCCGGGGACGGCCTCGGAACCCGCCGCGGGCAGGGCGGCGAGGGCCTTCGACAGGGTCGCCGGAGTCACGGGAGCCGAGGGCACCACCGGAGCGGACGCCACCCCGGCGGCACTACGAGCCCCACGAGCCCCGGGAACCGACGGCGTCCCGGCAGCACCGGCAGCCAACGAGCCCCCCGTGAGACCGGAACCACCGGCCGCGCCGGAAACACCGGCAGCGCCAGCAGCAGCGCCAGCAGCCAACGGGCCGCCCGCGACACCAGAACCACCGGCGAGGCCAGCCGCACCAGCCGCACCAGCCGCCAACGCGCTGCCCGCCACACCGGAAACACCACCGGCACCGGGACCGCCAGGAGACCGCGGCGCCGCGGCGCCCCCGGCGGACCCGGGACCGAAGGGAGACCCCGGAGCTCCGAGAAGGGCGGGAAACTGCGGCTTGGGGCCGGTCTGGGGAAGCCCGGGAGGCCCAGGGATCCCGGGAAGGCCGGAAAGTCCGGCAGCCAGTGGAGTTCCGGCAGGCCCAGGAGCCGCCGGCACACCCGGAGCACCGGGAACCGGGAGGACGCCCGCGACACCCGGCGCCCCCGAGCCCGGCTGACCCGGCCCAGCCTGAGCAGGCCCCGCGGTCACCGCCGGCGGAGCCAGTCGCAGGGGCGGCGAGACCTGGGTCTCCGCCGCTTCCCGGTCGGTGACCAGGGCCAGCGCCCGCCGGCCCGCCACGGTCCCCCGCTTGTCGGCCAGCGCGCCGCGCAGCCCGGTCGAGGCCTCCAGCTCGGCCCGTGCCCGGTCGAGCCGCCCCTCGCACAGGGCCAGTACGCCCAGCTCGTGGTGGAAGTACGCCTGCTCCGCGACCTCGCCGGCCTTCCTCGCGGCCTCCGCGCCCGCGCGCAGCACCCGCTCCCAGGCCTCCCAGTGCAGCGAGGCGGCGAACGCCGGGGCCGCCGTCCGCGCCAGCAGTACCGCGGCCACGACATCGGCACCGGCCAGCGCCGCGAGCACCGCGTCGGCCTCCGCCGCGATCCGCTCGGGGCTGGCGGAGGTGTGCCCGGTCCACCATGCGTAGTGCCGGGCGGCCGTACGGGCCTCCTCGGCCGCGGTGTCCCCGTATCCGATCTCCTCCAGCTGCCGCGCGACCCCGGCGGCCAGCTGGTAGCGGGTCCCGACGGGCGTCAGCAGCCCGCAGTCGAGCAGCTCGGTGACGGCCGTGTCGGCGTGCGTGTCGCCGACCAGCGCGGGCAGGTGCGTGTGGTGCGGCAGTTCCCCGCCCAGCGCGCAGGCGATGCGCAGCGCGGCCCGCGCCGACTCGCTGACGCGTGAGGCGAGCAGTTCCGCCGGGGCGGCGCCCTCGGCCAGCGTCGGCAGCGGCACGAAGACGGTGGCGCGCGGCTTCTCCTCGAAGACGCCGGGCTCGTCGTCCTCGCCGGCCCCGCCGTCCCCGCCGGCGTGGCCGGTGCGGTTGAGTGCGTCGCGCTGTCGCAGCAGGGCGGCGGCCTGGACGAAGCGCAGGGGCAGCCCCTCGGAGGCGAAGCTCAGGTCCCCCGCCCAGGCTGTTTCCTGGTCGGTCAGCGCCCGGCCGGTGCCCGCTTCGAGCAGGGCCACGCAGTCGGCGCGGGACAGCCCGCCGAGGAAGACCTCTTCGAGGTGCGAGTCGTCGGAGGGGGCCTTGGTATCGGGGGTGGCGGCCAGCAGGTACGCGCACTCGGGCGTGGCCCGCAACAGGTCGTCGAGGGCGGTGCCGCCCATCTCGAGGTCGTCGATCACGACGACGGCCCCTATCTCCGCCACCCGGGCGAGGAGTCCGGCCCGGTCGGGGCGTTCGGCCGGAGCCTCGTACACGGTGGCGTAGAGCGCCTGGAGCAGTTCGCCGGGCTGCTGGTGGCCCTGTGCGCAGAGGCGTACGACGCCGTCGGGCGCGAGGTCCGCGCAGGCGTCGGCGACCGCGTCGAGCAGCGCCGTGCGCCCGGATCCGGACGGACCGGTCAGTCGTACGGAGCGGCCGCGCGCGAGGAGGCGTACGAGGCGCTCGCGCTCCTCCTCCCGGCCCAGCAGGGTCCGCGAACCGGCCGCTGCGCCCGGCGGTACGGGCGGCCGCACGGCGGCCGCCGCGGAGGCGCGGGCGGCGGGGGTGCGCTTGACGGGCGTGGGGGCGGGTTCGCCGCCGGGGCGGTGCGTCCGGACGATCTCGCTGCCGTCGACGGGGTTCACGGTGAGGGTGAAGTCCCCGGAGGTCAGCGTCACCACGCGCGCGGGCGGCTCCACCGGATCGGCCTGCCCCCGTGTGCTGCTGCGGTCCATGACCAAGTCCCCCGATCGCGCCGTGCGCCGTCGTATCGCCCGGCCTTCGCTCACGCCGCTGTCGCTAGTGGTCCGGTTTCCGCCCGAACCCTAGACCGTGCCCGGTGGGGCGTGAACCGCAGGGGTGCCTTCACCACCGGACCGTTACGTTTGCGCGGGCCCTGTGGAGCGGGGCACACGTCCTCCGCATCCGGGCCCCGTCCGGACCCGCTTCCGGACGGCGTACGGGGGTCACGCGCGCGGCAGCGACTCCGCTTCCAGCCCGCCCTCGATCGCGAGGATCCGGTGCAGCCGGGTGGCCACGAGCAGCCGCTGCATCTGGGGCGGGACTCCGCGCAGGACGAGCCGCCGGCCGGTCCGGCCGGCCCTGCGGTGGGCGCCCATGATCACGCCGAGGCCCGTCGCGTCCCAGGAGTCGAGCCCGGTGAGGTCCAGCACGAGGTCGCCGTGACCGTCGTCGAGGGCGGTGTGCAGGACCGTACGGGCGTCCGCCGCGCTGCGCACGTCGAGGCGACCCCCGACTGCGAGTTCGGCGTGGTCGCCCCTGATGTGCATGTGTACTCCCGGCAGCGCGGTACTGATTGCGTATGGTCCGACTGGTTCGTTGGTCGGCAACTCTCACTGCAACTGACTGCCTCGGGGGCGGGGAAGTTGCCGACCGTGAGCGAACCGATACCTAATTCACCCTGTGGGGTGCAGGTATTCGAACGGGTGCTCAGTGCTTGTAGAAGCCCTGGCCGCTCTTGCGGCCGATGTCGCCCGCGTCCACCATGCGGCGCATCAGCTCCGGCGGCGCGAACTTCTCGTCCTGCGACTCCGTGTAGATGTTGCTGGTGGCGTGCAGCAGGATGTCGACGCCGGTGAGGTCCGCGGTGGCCAGCGGGCCCATGGCGTGCCCGAAGCCGAGCTTGCAGGCGATGTCGATGTCCTCGGCCGAGGCGACGCCCGATTCGTACAGCTTCGCGGCTTCGACGACCAGCGCGGAGATGAGACGGGTCGTCACGAAGCCGGCGACGTCGCGGTTGACGACGATGCAGGTCTTGCCGACGGACTCGGCGAACGCGCGGGTGGTGGCGAGGGTTTCGTCGCTCGTCTTGTAGCCGCGCACGAGCTCGCACAGCTGCATCATCGGGACCGGCGAGAAGAAGTGCGCGCCGACGACCCGCTCCGGACGCTCCGTCACGGCCGCGATCTTGGTGATCGGGATCGCGGAGGTGTTGGAGGCGAGGATCGCGTCCTCGCGCACGATCTTGTCGAGCGCGCGGAAGATCTCGTGCTTGACCTCAAGCTTCTCGAAGACGGCCTCGACGACGATGTCGGCGTCGGCGACCGCTTCCAGCTCGGTGGTCGTGGTGATGCGGGCGAGCGCCGCCTCGGCGTCCTCGGCCGTCAGCTTGCCCTTGGAGACGAACCGGTCGTACGAGGCCTTGATCCCGTCGGTACCGCGCGTCAGAGCGGCATCGGTGACATCGCGCAGCACGACGTCCCAACCCGCTTGAGCGGAGACCTGCGCGATTCCGGAACCCATCAGTCCGGCACCGATGACGGCGAGCTTCCCAGCCACTGCACACCCCACGTTCTTCTAGGACACGGCCTCAGATACGGCACAGCCTCGTTCGTTCTCCGGCGGAGACTAGCGTCCGCGAGGGGCCGAGTGACCGCGAAGTAACACGCGTCACGTCTCAGATGACGGACATCACACCGGGACGGCCCAGCAGTGCGGCGGGGGCCCGCAGTTGGCCCGGACCAGGGGGTGTCCTGTCGATCGGGCCGGATCAGGGAGCGGTGTCTGGTGCCGTGCATCGCAAGGCGGAGGAGGGAGTCGATGCGGAGCATCGGCGAGTGACGACAACGCGGCGAGGCGCGGCACCAGACGCCGCGAGCCCGGCCTGATCGGCAAGACACCCCCTAGGGTGGCGGCATGGTGAACCTCACGCGCATCTACACCCGTACAGGTGACAAGGGCACGACCGCGCTCGGCGACATGAGCCGCACGGCCAAGACCGATCTGCGGATCTCGGCGTACGCCGACGCCAACGAGGCCAACGCGGCCATCGGAACGGCCATCGCGCTCGGCTCGCTGCCCGCCGATGTCGTGAAGGTCCTGGTCCGTGTGCAGAACGACCTGTTCGACGTGGGCGCCGACCTCTGCACCCCGGTCGCCGAGAACCCCGAGTACCCGCCGCTGCGCGTCGAGCAGTTCTACGTGGACAAGTTGGAGGCCGACTGCGACCTCTTCAACGGCGAGCTGGAGAAGCTCCGCAGCTTCATCCTGCCCGGCGGCGCTCCCGGCGCGGCCCTCCTGCACCAGGCCTGCACGGTGGTGCGGCGCGCCGAGCGCTCCACCTGGGCGGCCCTGGAGGCGCACGGCGAGGTCATGAACCCGCTCACGGCCACCTACCTCAACCGCCTCTCCGACCTCCTCTTCATCCTGGCCCGCACGGCCAACAAAGAGGTCGGCGACGTCCTGTGGGTCCCGGGCGGCGACCGCTGAGCCGTCCCGGGACCGTCGCCCGCCCGAAGGCCGGGCCGTCCCGGGACCGTCGCCCGCCCGAAGGCTAGAGCGCGTCCACGGAGTCGCGCAGGCCGGATTTCGCCGGTGCCCGCTTCGGCCACACCGTGTAGGCGACGGCGATCAGGGTGTGGATGCCGACCACCCGCAGGGCCGTGAGCTGCCACCCGCGCAGCACCGCGGTGTCGCCCGAAGCGCCGACGTACCAGATCGCGGCCTGCAGCAGGCCGGCCGCGACGGCCGCCGCGAGGACCGTCCGCGCGACCAGCTTCCACTCGTGGACGGCCCGCGCCCCGCCGTACCCGGCGCCGGCCGGCTTCGGGCCGCCGGCCAGCCGGTACGCGGCGTGGCCGTCGAGCCAGCGCACGGTGTAGTGCCCGTAGGCGACGGTGTAGCCGAGGTAGAGCGCGGCGAGCCCGTGCTTCCAGTCCGGCTCGGCGCCGCCGCGCAGGTCCACGGCGGTGGCCACCAGCAGCACCAGCTCCAGGAGCGGCTCGCACAGCAGGACGGCCGCGCCGGTCTTGGGCATCTTCGCGAGGTAGCGCAGGGCCAGGCCGCCGGCCAGCAGGACCCAGAAGCCGACTTCACAGGCGATGATCAGGGTGACGAGCACGGGAGTCTCCGTTCCTGTGGTGGGGGGATGCCTCCAGCTTCCCGCCCGTTCCGCGCAGATTCCTCGTCGCCGGTGACGAATGCCGATCGGCCGCCCTGCATCCTTCGATGTACGGGGCCCGTCCGAAATGCGGCCGCGATGGCGACGCCCGCCCGCGCCGCAGCCTGTTGGATGGGCCCGTGACCCTCCAGATCCCGCCGCCGCACCGCCACGACGTCCTGCTCGCCGTGACCAGCGTGGCCGCCGGCCTGCTCCTGTGGTCGCTCGGGGTGTACAGCTCCCCCACCCGGGACCTGCTCCCGGCCTGGGCCGCCCTGGTGCCGCTCCTCGCCCTCGGCTCGATGGAGCTGCTGCGCCGCAGCCTGCCCCGGGTGACCCTGGCGGTCGGCACCGCGGGGCTGATCGCCGACCAGTTCACCGTGGGCAATCTGGCCACCGTCCTGATCTTCACCGACCTGATGTACGCGGCCGTCGTCTACGGCACACCCGCCCTGGCCCGCCGCCTCCCGGTGCAGACCGGCCTGATCACCATCGCCGTCACCATCGCCTCCGTGGCCTGGCTGCGCACCCCGCAGGCGCTGCTGATCGGCGTGGTCACCGGCATCGTCGGCTTCGGTCCGGCGCTGACCGGGGCCACCCTGCGCAACCACCGCGAGGCCGCCATCGCGGCCCGGCTGCGCGCGGAGCAGACCGCGCTGCTGGCCGAAATGGACCGGTCGCAGGCGGTCGTCGCCGAGCGGGCCCGGATGGCCCGCGAACTGCACGACATGGTGGCCAACCACCTCTCCGCCATCGCCATCCACTCCACCGCGGCGCTCTCCATCGACTCCCCCGCCACCAGCCGCGAGGCCCTCGGGGTGATCCGCGAAAACAGCGTCCAGGGACTGGCCGAGATGCGCCGGCTGATCGGACTGCTGCGGGCCGCGGGCGCCGGAGAGGAGGCCGTCGCCACGCCCTCGCTGGACGGGCTGGACGCCCTGCTGGAACAGGCCCGTACGAACGGGGCCGCGAGCGGGCTGGACTTCGTGCTCCGTGACGACCGGCCGTCCGGGGAGCCCCTGCCCGCCCCGGTGGAGCTGGCGGCGTACCGGATCGTCCAGGAGTCGGTGACCAACGCCCTCAAGCACGCCGCCCCCGGCACGGTCACCGTCCGCCTGGCCCGCGAGCGGCCCGGAGCCGGGGCCCGGGGCAAGGGTGCGGGCGGGGCCGGCGCGCTGCGCGTGGCGGTCGACTCCCCCTACGGGGAACGCCCCGGCCCCCGCGCCCCCGGCTCCGGCGCCGGTCTGATCGGCATGCGCGAGCGGACGGAACTGCTGGGCGGAACATTCGAAGCGGGCCGCGCGGACGCGGTCTGGCGGGTCCGGGCGACGCTGCCCGTGGAAGAAGAGGCGGTACGGACGTGATGATCAGGGTCGTGGTGGCGGAGGACCAGAGCGCGGTACGGGCCGGGCTGGTCCTGATCCTGCGCAGCGCCGGCGACATCGAGGTGGCGGGCGAGGCCGCGGACGGGGAGGAGGCCGTGCGCCTGGCCCGTGAGCTGCGGCCGGACCTGGTGCTCATGGACGTGCAGATGCCTCGCCTGGACGGGGTGTCGGCGACCCGCCAGGTGGTCGCGGAGGGGCTGGCCGATGTCCTCGTGCTCACCACCTTCGACCACGACGAGTACGTCTTCGGCGCCCTGCGCGCGGGCGCGGCGGGCTTCCTGCTCAAGGACGCGGACGCGGCGGAGCTGATCGGGGCGGTACGGACCGTCGCGCGCGGGGAGGGCCTGATCGCCCCGGCGGTGACCCGGCGGCTGATCGCGGAGTTCGCGGACCCGCGGCCCGTACGGGTGCCCGTACCGGCGACGGTGGAATCGCTGACCCCGCGCGAGCGGGAGGTGTTGGGGTGCCTGGGCAAGGGGCTGTCGAACGCGGAGATCGCGGTGCGCCTGGAGATGGCGGAGGCCACGGCGAAGACCCACGTCAGCCGGGTGCTGGCCAAACTGGAGCTGCGCAGCCGGGTCCAAGCCGCCGTTCTGGCACAGGAGTTGGGCCTCTAACCGAATCCGACCGAAAATATATCCGAGGCTGCTACGGAAGGTCTGGACCTCTTGACGGTTGGTCCAGACCTTTCTACTCTCACGCACAACTGTGGTGAGCGTGCCATGACAAGACGTCACGGCCGCGCTCACGGGCGGCGCAGGTCCCACCCCCATGCAGCGGCCGTCCCCACGGCCGCTGCGGACCTCGGAGGAGCACCCTTGAGCACAGCACCCCCACGACGCGCACCGCTGTTTCGAAGAGTCGCGGCCGCACTGGCCGTCCTCACCCTGCCCGTCGCCGGACTCGTGGCCATCGCCGGTCCCGCCGAGGCGGCCGCCTCGGCCACCGCGACGTACACCAAGGTCTCCGACTGGGGCTCCGGCTTCGAGGGCAAGTGGACGGTGAAGAACACCGGCACGACCACCCTCAGCAGCTGGAACGTGGAGTGGGACTACCCGGCCGGCACCGCCGTCACCTCCGCCTGGGACGCCACCGTCACCAGCTCGGGCACCCACTGGACCGGCAAGAACGTCGGCTGGAACGGCACCCTCGCCCCCGGCGCCACCGTCAGCTTCGGCTTCAACGGCACCGGCACCGGCGCCCCCAGCGGCTGCAAGATCAACGGCGGCAGTTGCGACGGCGGCACCAATCCCACCGACAACCCGCCCAGCGCTCCCGGCACCCCCACGGCCAGCGGCGTCACCGACACCGGGCTGACCCTCGGCTGGGCCGCGGCCACCGACGACAAGGGCGTCAAGAACTACGACGTCTTCCGCGGCGGCGCCAAGATCGCCACCGTCACCAGCCCCTCGTACACCGACTCGGGCCTGACCAAGGGCACGACCTACACCTACACGGTCACCGCCCGCGACACCATCGACCAGACCGGTCCCTCCTCCGGCGCCCTCTCGGTGACCACCACCGGCGGAGTCGTCGATCCCCCGCCGCCGGGCGGCCCGGTCAAGCTCGGCTACTTCACGAACTGGGGCGTCTACGGTCGCAACTACCACGTGAAGAACCTGGTCACCTCGGGCTCCGCGGCGAAGATCACCCACATCAACTACGCCTTCGGCAACGTCCAGGGCGGCAAGTGCACCATCGGTGACTCCTACGCCGACTACGAGAAGGCCTACACCGCCGACCAGAGCGTCGACGGCGTCGCCGACACCTGGGACCAGCCGCTGCGCGGCAACTTCAACCAGCTGCGCGAGCTGAAGAAGAAGTACCCGAACATCAAGGTGCTGTGGTCCTTCGGCGGCTGGACCTGGTCCGGCGGCTTCGGCCAGGCCGTACAGAACCCGGCCGCCTTCGCCCAGTCCTGCTACGACCTGGTCGAGGACCCGCGCTGGGCCGACGTCTTCGACGGCATCGACCTGGACTGGGAGTACCCGAACGCCTGCGGCCTGACCTGCGACACCAGCGGCACGGCCTCCCTCAAGAACATGATGCAGGCCATGCGCACCAAGTTCGGCGCGAGCAACCTGGTCACCGCCGCCATCTCCGCCGACGGCTCAAACGGCGGCAAGCTGGACGCCGCGGACTACGCGGGAGCGGCGCAGTACGTCGACTTCTACAACGTGATGACCTACGACTTCTTCGGCGCGTGGGCGGCGCAGGGCCCGACGGCCCCGCACTCCCCGCTCACCTCGTACAGCGGCATCCCGACCGCCGGATTCAACTCCGAGGCCGCCATCACCAAGCTCAAGGGCAAGGGCATCACCGGCTCCAAGCTCAACCTCGGCATCGGCTTCTACGGCCGCGGCTGGACCGGCGTCACCCAGGCGACCCCCGGCGGCACCGCCACCGGCCCGGCGGCCGGCACCTACGAGCAGGGCATCGAGGACTACAAGGTCCTCAAGGCCAGCTGCCCGGCCACCGGAACCATCGCCGGCACCGCCTACGCCAAGTGCGGCAGCAACTGGTGGAGCTACGACACCCCCGCCACCATCGCCGCGAAGATGAACTGGACGAAGCAGCAGGGCCTCAAGGGCGCCTTCTTCTGGGAGTTCAGCGGCGACACCACGAACGGTGAGCTGGCCTCCGCGATCCACAGCGGACTGCAGTAGAAAGACCGAAGCCGGGAGACGGGTCCGCCCCCGTCTCCCGGCTTCTTCATGCCCGAATGTGATCAGGCGACATTCACCCGTTGCCCGGGCGGCGCGGCCTCCAGCCAGGCCAGGAAACCGGTCAGCGCGTCATCGCTCATCGCCAGCTCCAGGCGGGTGCCGCGATGCGCGCAGCAGAGTACGACGGCGTCGGAGAGCAGGGCCAGCTCCTCCTCGCCCTCGGGCGCACGGCGGGCGACGACCTCGATGGAGGACCGCTCCAGCAGCCGGCGCGGCCGCGGGGAGTAGCTGAAGACGCGGAACCAGTCGATGCGGTCACCGCTGTAGCGCGCGACCCCGTACACCCAGCCCTTGCCGGAGACGTCCGGTTCCTCGGACACGCCCCAGCGCATGCTGCAGTCGAAGGTGCCGCCGGATCGCTGGATCAGCCTGCGGCGCAGCCCGAACACAAAGAGCCCGATCACCACCAGGGCTACGACCAGGCCGCTCACAAGCAGAGCGAGGAGCATCTTTCACCGACCTCCTCGCTCATCGAATACGGCACGACAGCGTTCCTACCAGACGGAGTCTGGCGCGGACCCGCATCGCCTCAGCCGCGACCCGGTCCGGAAAACTCCGGAACAGGCCGCGGCTGAGGTTTGAAACTCTTACCAGTACCGGGGCTTAGCGCCCCGAAACCGCGCGCAGCCGGACATCGGCGCGACGCTCGGAGACCGAGTCGGTCTCCGCCTTCGCGCGCTCCAGTGCCCGCTCCGCCCGCTCGACGTCGATCTCGTCGGCAAGCTCGGCGATCTCGGCCAGCAGCGACAACTTGTTGTCCGCGAACGAGATGAATCCGCCGTGCACCGCGGCGACAACAGTGTTGCCCCCGACGGTACGGATGGTCACCGGGCCCGATTCCAGCACACCGAGAAGCGGCTGGTGACCGGGCATGACGCCGATGTCGCCGGACGTGGTGCGGGCGACAACCAGGGTGGCCTCGCCGGACCAGACATTCCGGTCCGCCGCGACCAGCTCGACGTGCAGCTCAGCAGCCATGGTGGCTCCTCGGGTCACCACCCGGCGGAATGGCCGGGTGTTGGGTCAAATTCTAATGGGCGTGAGGAGAGGGACGGGACACACCCGCCCCTCTCCGTCATTCAGCTGTGCTCACGGATGAGCGCGGCCTCAGGAGACGCCCAGCTCCTTGGCGTTCGCCTTGAGGTCCTCGATGCCACCGCACAGGAAGAACGCCTGCTCGGGGAAGTGGTCGTAGTCTCCGTCGCAGATCGCGTTGAAGGCCACGATCGACTCGTCGAGCGGAACGTCCGAACCGTCGACGCCGGTGAACTGCTTGGCGACGTGCGTGTTCTGCGACAGGAAGCGCTCGACACGACGGGCACGGTGGACAACGAGCTTGTCCTCCTCGCCCAGCTCGTCGATACCGAGGATCGCGATGATGTCCTGGAGGTCCTTGTACTTCTGCAGGATCCCCTTGACGCGCATCGCCGTGGCGTAGTGGTCCGCCGCGATGTACCGCGGGTCGAGGATGCGGGACGTCGAGTCCAGCGGGTCCACGGCCGGGTAGATGCCCTTCTCGGAGATCGGACGGGAAAGAACCGTCGTCGCGTCGAGGTGGGCGAAGGTGGTGGCCGGCGCCGGGTCGGTCAGGTCGTCCGCGGGGACGTAGATCGCCTGCATCGAGGTGATCGAGTGACCGCGGGTCGAGGTGATGCGCTCCTGCAGCAGACCCATCTCGTCAGCCAGGTTCGGCTGGTAACCCACGGCGGACGGCATGCGACCGAGAAGGGTCGACACCTCCGAACCGGCCTGGGTGTAACGGAAGATGTTGTCGATGAAGAAGAGCACGTCCTGCTTCTGCACATCGCGGAAGTACTCCGCCATGGTCAGACCGGCCAGCGCGACGCGAAGACGCGTGCCCGGCGGCTCGTCCATCTGACCGAAGACGAGCGCCGTCTTGTCGATGACGCCGGACTCGGCCATTTCCTCGATGAGGTCGTTGCCCTCACGGGTACGCTCACCGACGCCCGCGAAGACCGACACGCCGTCGTGGTTGTTGGCGACGCGGTAGATCATTTCCTGGATCAGAACGGTCTTGCCGACACCGGCACCACCGAACAGACCGATCTTTCCACCCTTGACGTACGGGGTGAGAAGGTCGATGACCTTGACGCCGGTCTCGAACATCTCGGTCTTCGACTCGAGCTCGTCGAAGCGGGGGGCCTTGCGGTGGATCGGCCAGCGCTCGGTGACGTTGGCGTTCTCCTCCGGGTAGTTCAGCACCTCACCGAGGGTGTTGAACACCTTGCCCTTGGTGAAGTCACCGACGGGGACGGTGATGCCCTCGCCCGTGTTGACCACCGTGGCCTGGCGGACCAGACCGTCGGTGGGCTGCATGGAGATGGTGCGGACCAGGCCGTCACCCAGGTGCTGGGCGACTTCCAGGGTCAGCGTCTTCAGCTCGCCGTCCTGGGCCGGGTCGGCCACCTGGACCTTCAGCGCGTTGTAGATCTCGGGCATGGCGTCGACGGGGAACTCCACGTCGACGACCGGGCCGATGACCCGGGCGACGCGGCCCGTGGCGGCGGCCGTCTCAACAGTGGTCGTCATTACTTGTCACTCCCCGCGGTCGCGTCTGCCATGGCGCTGGCGCCACCGACGATCTCGCTGATTTCCTGGGTGATTTCGGCCTGGCGGGCCGCGTTGGCAAGCCGGGAGAGGCTCTTGATGAGATCCCCGGCGTTGTCGGTAGCCGACTTCATCGCGCGGCGGCGGGCGGCGTGCTCGGAAGCGGCCGACTGCAGCAGTGCGTTGTAGATGCGGCTCTCGACGTAGCGCGGCAGAAGGGCGTCGAGGACGTCCTCCGCCGACGGCTCGAAGTCGAACAGCGGAAGGATCTCGCCCTTCGCGCCGCTCTCCTCTTCGACCTTGTCGAGGCTGAGCGGCAGCATCCGGCCGTCCACCGCGTTCTGCGTCATCATCGACACGAATTCCGTGTAGACGATGTGCAGCTCGTCGACGCCGCCCTCGGCCGTAACCGTCTGGATGGCCTCGATCAGCGGCGCCGCGACGCGCTTGGCGTCGGCGTAGGCCGGGCTGTCGGTGAAGCCGGTCCACGACTCCGCGACCTTGCGCTCACGGAAGCCGTAGTAGGCGACACCCTTGCGGCCGACGATGTACGTGTCGACCTCCTTGCCCTCGCCGCGCAGCCGCTCGGTGAGCCGCTCCGCCTGCTTGAGGGCGTTCGAGGAGTAGCCGCCGGCCAGACCGCGGTCGCTCGTGATGAGCAGGACCGCGGCACGCGCCGGTGCCTCGACCTCGGTGGTCAGGGCGTGCTTGGTGTTCGAGCCGGTCGCCACCGCGGTCACCGCACGGGTGAGCTCGGTCGCGTAGGGCATCGATGCCGCCACCTTGCGCTGCGCCTTGACGATGCGCGAGGCGGCGATCATTTCCATCGCCTTAGTGATCTTCTTGGTCGCCGTGACGGCACGGATGCGACGCTTGTAGACCCGGAGCTGCGCTCCCATGAGTCAGGTCCCTTCCGTCGTCACTTGGAGACGTTGACGGCCGGCGCGTCCTCGCCCAGGAGCTTGCCGTCCGAGGTCTCGAAGCCGCGCTTGAAGTCGGCAATGGCGTCACCGATGGAGGTGAGCGTGTCGTCCGACATCTTGCCGCCGTCCGCGATGGAGGTGAGGAGGTCCTTGCGCGAAACGCGCAGGTGCTCCAGCAGCTCCGACTCGAAGCGACGGATGTCGTTGACCGGTACGTCGTCCATCTTGCCGGTGGTACCGGCCCAGACGGAGATGACCTGCTCCTCGACGGGCATCGGCTGGTACTGGCCCTGCTTCAGCAGCTCCACCAGACGCTTGCCGCGCTCCAGCGAGGACTTCGAAGCGGCGTCCAGGTCGGAACCGAAGGCGGCGAACGCCTCCAGCTCGCGGTACTGGGCGAGGTCCAGGCGCAGACGGCCGGAAACCTGCTTCATGGCCTTGTGCTGGGCCGAGCCACCGACGCGGGAGACCGAGATACCGACGTTCAGCGCCGGGCGCTGGCCCGCGTTGAACAGGTCGGACTCAAGGAAGCACTGGCCGTCGGTGATGGAGATGACGTTGGTCGGGATGAACGCCGACACGTCGTTCGCCTTGGTCTCGACGATCGGCAGACCGGTCATCGAACCGGCACCCATGTCGTCGGAGAGCTTGGCGCAGCGCTCCAGCAGACGGGAGTGCAAGTAGAAGACGTCGCCCGGGTAGGCCTCGCGGCCCGGCGGACGGCGCAGCAGCAGCGACACGGCACGGTAGGCGTCGGCCTGCTTCGACAGGTCGTCGAAGATGATCAGGACGTGCTTGCCGGCGTACATCCAGTGCTGGCCGATGGCCGAACCGGTGTACGGCGCCAGGTACTTGAAGCCGGCCGGGTCGGACGCCGGGGCGGCGACGATCGTCGTGTACTCGAGCGCGCCGGCGTCTTCCAGGGCGCCGCGAACGGACGCGATGGTCGAGCCCTTCTGGCCGATGGCGACGTAGATGCAGCGAACCTGCTTGTTCACGTCGCCCGAGCGCCAGTTGTCGCGCTGGTTGATGATCGTGTCGACGGCCAGAGCGGTCTTGCCGGTCTGACGGTCACCGATGATCAGCTGACGCTGGCCACGGCCGACCGGCACCATCGCGTCGATCGCCTTGTAGCCGGTCTGCATCGGCTCGTGGACCGACTTGCGGACCATGACGCCGGGGGCCTGCAGCTCGAGGGCGCGGCGGCCCTCGGTCGCGATCTCGCCGAGGCCGTCGATCGGGTTGCCGAGCGGGTCGACGACGCGGCCGAGGTAACCCTCGCCGACGCCGACGGAGAGCACCTCACCGGTGCGCTGCACCGGCTGGCCCTCCTCGATACCGCTGAACTCGCCGAGGACGACGGCGCCGATCTCGCGCTCGTCGAGGTTCAGGGCGAGACCAAGGGTTCCGTCCTCGAACTTCAGCAGCTCGTTCGCCATGGCGGAGGGCAGGCCCTCCACCTTCGCGATGCCGTCGCCGGCAACGCTGACCGTACCGACCTCCTCGCGCGAGGCCGCGTCCGGCTGGTACGACTGGACAAAGTTCTCCAGTGCGTCCCGGATCTCCTCCGGCCGGATCGTGAGCTCCGCCATCTGGGTTCCCTGCTCTCCTTGTTGGGCCTGAAGCTTCTTAGGGGTCTGGGGGCGACCCCCAGGAATCTTCTGCAAGTTCTGCACGGCCCAACCGGGCCGCTAGGAATGCTTTTTTCTAATGTGTGGCTGGTCAGCCGGCCATGCGGCGCGACGCCTCGGCGATGCGGTCCGCGATGGTGCCGTCGATGACCTCGTCGCCGACCCGCACCGAGATCCCGCCGAGGACCGTGGGGTCCACGTCGAGGTTCAGGTGCATCGGGCGGCCGTACAGCTTTGCCAGCACCGCGCCGAGACGCTGCTTCTGGACGTCGCTGAGCGGAACCGCGGTGGTCACGGTGGCGACCATGCGGCCACGACGCTCGGCGGCGACCTTGGAAAGGGACTCGAGGCCCGCTTCCAGGCTACGTCCACGCGGGTGCGTGACGAGACGCGTGACCAGCCGCTCGGTGACGGCGTTCGCCTTGCCGCCGAGCAGGCTGCGGAGCAGCTGGCTCTTGGCGGCGGCGGTGGCCGACCGGTCGGTCAGTGCTGCGCGCAGCTCGGTGTTCGAGGTGACGATCCGGCCGAACCGGAACAGCTCGTCCTCGACGTCGTCGAGGCCTCCGCTGCTCTGGGCCGCCGTGAGGTCGGCGGTGGCCGCCAGGACCTCGAGCGAGTCCACCAGGTCGCGGGACTGCGACCAGCGGGACCGGACCATGCCGGACACCAGGTCGAGGGTTTCCCCGCCCACCTGGCCGCCGAGCAGACGACCGGCCAGCTCGGCCTTGGCCTCGCCGGACTGCGCCGGGTCCGTGATGACCCGACGCAGCGAGACCTCACGGTCGAGCAGCGCGGTGACGGCCGCCAGCTCGCCGGCGAGCTTCGCCGCGTCGACGGACGTGTTGTCCGTCAGCGCGTCGAGACGCTCGCGGGCGGTGGCCAGCGCGTCGCGGCTCGCTCCGTTCATCGGGCGGCCTCGGCCTTCTCCTCAAGCTCGCTGAGGAAACGGTCGATCGTGCGGCTCTGCCGGGCGTGGTCCTCGAGGGACTCGCCGACAAGCTTTCCGGCCAGGTCGGTCGCCAGCTTGCCGACGTCCTGACGGAGGGCGGAAGAGGCGGCCTTGCGGTCAGCCGCGATCTGGGCGTGACCGGCAGCGATGATCTCCTCACGCTGCCGCTGGCCCTCTGCGCGAAGTTCTTCCTTCAGCGCGGTGCCCTGCTCCAGAGCGTCCTGGCGCAGGCGAGCGGCCTCGTGCCGGGCTTCGGCGAGCTGGGCCTTGTACTGCTCCAGAACGCTCTGAGCCTCGGTCTGAGCGGCTTCTGCCTTTTCGATACCGCCTTCGATGGCCTCGCGGCGCTCGTCCAGAACCTTGTTGATGTTCGGGAGGAGCTTCTTCGCGAGGAAACCGAAGACGATGACGAAGGCGATCAGACCGATGACGAGCTCGGGGATCGGCGGAACGAGGGGGCTGTTCGGCTCCTCGGCCGCGAGAACCAGGAGGTTCACATCAGTGCCTTTCGTCGATTCGGACTAGTCGTTGGGTTCGTCTTAGTAGACGAACGGCATGACCAGGCCGATGAGGGCGAGCGCCTCACAGAAGGCGAAGCCGAGGATCTGGTTGGCGCGGATCAGACCGGCAGCCTCGGGCTGACGGGCAAGAGCCTGGGTACCGTTACCGAAGATGATGCCGACGCCGACGCCCGGGCCGATCGCCGCGAGACCGTAACCGACGGAGCTGAGGGAACCTTCGACGGCAGCAAGGGTCTGGGACATGCCAGTTCTTCCTTCTCTTTCACGGACCGGTGGGGGTTGGCCACCGGACGACAGGGGGGTTTGGGTGCGGGCCCGGCTCAGTGGTGCTCGGCGAGCGCGCCCTGCAGGAAGCTGCAAGCCAGGAGGACGAAGACGTACGCCTGGACAGCCTGGATGAAGAGCTCGAACGCGGTCATCACGATGACCATGACGAACGAGACGCCCGCGTAAGCGATGCCGATCCCGTTCAGCAGGTACCAGCTGGCGATGGTGAACAGCAGCAGCAGGGTGTGACCCGCGAACATGTTCGCGAAGAGTCGGACCGCGTGCGTGAACGGGCGGACCAGGACGTTCGAGAAGAACTCGATCACCATGACCAGCGGCAGAACCGGGCCGAGCGTCTTGTCGTAGCCGGTCAGGTTCTTGAAGCCGCCCACGAAACCGTGGCGCTTGAAGGTCACCGACATCCACATCACGTAGATGATGAGGGCGAGGCCGGCCGGGTACGCGATGACGGCGGTCACCGGGAACTGGGCGAGCGGCACGATCGACCACAGGTTCATGATCCAGACGAAGAAGAACGTCGCGACCATGAAGGGGACGTACTTCTCGCCTTCCTTCTTACCGAGCGTCTCGTAGACGATGCCGCGGCGTACGAAGTCGTAACCCGCTTCGGCGACCATCTGCAGCTTGCCCGGGACGACCTTCGGCTTCCGGAACGCGGCCCAGAAGAAGCCGACGATGATGACCGAGCCCAGCAGGGCGAGCAGCATCGTCTTGTTGAAGTACAGGTTGCTGTCGCCGTCACCGAAGATCGGCTCGAACAGGAACGAGTACAGGGTCGGGCCCGGGAAGCCGCAGCCAGTGCCGTCTTCGAAATGACAGTTCAATTCGAAGGCGAGCGTCATGTCAGCAGCACTCACCGCAGGGCTCCTTCAGCGTGGCGCATAGGTACGGCAACCTCGTTGTGTCGGCGCGGCGTGCAGCCGCGGTTCGGCACTGGACAGGTATTACGGATGGTGGGGCGACAGTCAGGCATCGAGCCTCGCGATGGAACAGGCGTCAGCTCAGATGCCCGCGCCCGCAATGCCGCAGTTGAAACCGGACGATAGCAGCATCCCGAACGCGCACTTATTCCGCCCCTACCCCTCACGGCTTCTGGCCCGAATTTCCGGGCTTGTCGCCCTTCATCGAATCCGGTTCGACGTAGAGGATCTTGGCCTTCATATGAGCACGCGCCTGTGCGCCGATCCACACGAGGGTGGTGACGACGAGCGTGATCGCGAAAGCCTTGGGGTTGAACAGTGTCGTGTTCTTGAACACGGCGAGAAAGACGAAGAGCAGCAGGATCTGGGCCGTGTAGAGCATGAGCCCCATGGCCTGGAACAGGTGCGGCATTGATTTCGCCGTGCGCTGCAGTACGAGGAATCCGATGCCCATGAACAGCATCACCACGACCGTCGCGACGACGGCGCCCACGGCCCCCTTGCCACCGGCGACGATCCCACTGATGACGGCGGCGAGAGCGCCGACGACAGCCGTGGGAACGGCGGATTGCAGAAGGGATCGGACGTCATCTGACCGCATGGCGGTTTGCTCCGCGTGGTGGTGGGGGCACTGGGACTCGTACAGGACGAGCGTAAGCCCGGTCCGAGTGGGAACCTCGGGCCAATGGACCGTCGCACTACGGTCCTTCGGCTCTGTCGCCGGGTTTAGTGAACGGTATCACAAAGTATTTGATGAGAGCTTTACTCGGAGGGTGTGCGGACTGTCACACATGAGAGTGACCCTGCGCGTGTGTGCGCGACAACCAAGTGGCTTGTCTGGTAAAGGGGGTTCATGTCCGACATGCGTGCGGGACGTCAGCGCGAGGAGCCGGCCTTACGCCGGTCGGGGAGCCGTGAACGGGGGCCGATGGCGGTCGCCCCGTTGACGCCGGACACTCCCGCCGCGATCGGCCGGGCCGGCTCCGGCTCCGCCGCGGAATCCTCGTGCAGGGCCGCCTCGGCGGCCCGTTCCGCGTGCCGGTAGCGCGGCGGGACCAGCCGCTCCGCCCAGCGCGGGGCCCTCGGGGTGAAGCGCGGCAGCAGGAGCAGCAGCAGGCCCACGGCGCTCAGCGCGGAGATCGCGAGCACGATCCACATGGATGCGGAATGCACCGAATACGCCACGGTGCCGAAGGCGATCAATCCTGACCAGAAGTACATGATGAGCACGGCCCGGCTGTGCGAATGCCCGAGCTCCAGCAGCCGGTGGTGGAGGTGGCCGCGGTCCGCGGCGAAGGGCGACTGGCCCTTCCAGGTGCGCCGCACGATGGCCAGGACCAGGTCCGTCATGGGGATCGCGATGATCGTGAGCGGCAGGATCAGCGGGATGAAGACCGGCAGCATCGCGTGGGTCGCGTTGCGCTCACCTCCCACGAACAGCGCCATCGCGTCCGGGTCCACCTGTCCGGTGACGGAGATGGCGGCGGCGGCCAGCACCAGGCCGATGAGCATCGAGCCGGAGTCGCCCATGAAGATCCGGGCGGGGTGCATGTTGTGCGGCAGGAAGCCGAGGCACATGCCCATCAGGATGGCGGCGAAGAGGGTCGCGGGCGCGGCCGCCTCGATCCCGTAGCCGAACCAGATGCGGTACGCGTAGAGGAAGAACGCACAGGTCGCGATGCAGACCATGCCGGCGGCGAGGCCGTCGAGGCCGTCCACGAAGTTCACCGCGTTGATGGTGATCACGACGAGGGCCACGGTGAGCAGGTTGCCCTGCCAGGGGGTGAGGGAGACCGAGCCGATCCCGGGGACCGGAATCCACAGGATGGTCAGGCCCTGCATGCACATCACGCCGGCGGAGATCATCTGCGCGCCGAGCTTGATCAGGGCGTCGAGCTCGAACTTGTCGTCGAGTACGCCGACCAGCCAGATCAGGGCCGCCCCGGAGAGCAGGGCCCGCGGCTCGTTCGACAGCTCGAAGACCCCGTTGAGGTTCTGCAGGTGGTCCGCGACGAGCAGGCCGGCGCACAGTCCGCCGAACATCGCGATGCCGCCGAGCCGCGGAGTGGGCTCCCGGTGTACGTCGCGGGCCCGGATCTCCGGCATCGCGCCCACGGCGATCGCGAACTTCCGCACGGGCCCGGTGAGTAGATAAGTCACCGCGACCGTGACGCAAAGCGTCAGCAGATATTCACGCACGGGCTGCCCCAGATGTTTCGCCGGCCATCTCAGCCCCACACACTAGCTGCGATGTACTCACTGTCGGGGACGCGCAGGGGCGGTACCCCGGTTGCGGTACGTCGTACTTGCCCCGCTTAAACCCCATACGGCGGAAAACTGACCACCAGCTCACTGACGTCCTTACGGATCTTCGCCGGCTCCCCGCCCGTCAGCGCGGCCGTGAACAGCTCGGCGATCCGGCCCATCTCCGGCTCCCCCATCCCCTGCGTGGTCACCGCCGCGGTGCCGAGGCGGATGCCGCGCTGATCACCGTACGGAAGGGCGCAGGTGTCCAGCACGATGCCGGCGGCGGCCAGCCGGCCCCGGGCGCCCGCGCCGTCGAGGCCCAGCGGTGCGGGGTCGGCGGTGATCAGGTGGGTGTCGGTCCCGCCGGTGGTGATCGCGAACCCGCGGGCGGCGAGCGCGTCGGCCAGGGCGCGGCCGTTGGCGACCACCCGGTGCGCGTAGGAGGTGAAGGCGGGCCCGGCGGCCTCGCCGAAGGCCACTGCCTTGGCGGCGATGGTGTGCATCTGCGGGCCGCCCTGGCTGAAGGGGAACACCGCCCGGTCGATCCGCTCCGCGAACTCCGCCCCGCACAGGATCATCCCTCCGCGCGGACCCCGGAGCACCTTGTGGGTGGTGGCCACGACGATGTCGGCGTAGGGCACGGGGCTGGGCGCCGCCCCGCCGGCCACCAGTCCGATGGGGTGGGCGGCGTCGGCGATCAGGAAGGCCCCGACCTCGTCGGCGATCTCCCGGAAGACGGAGTACTCGAGGTGCCGCGGATAGGAGATGGACCCGCACACGATGGCCTTGGGCCGGTGTTCGTGCGCGAGCCGCTGCACCTGGGCGTAGTCGATGAGCCCGGTCGCGGCGTCCACCCCGTACCCGACGAAGTCGAACCAGCGTCCGGAGAAGTTGGCGGGCGACCCGTGGGTGAGGTGTCCCCCGGAGGTGAGCGCCATCGCCAGCACGGTGTCCCCGGGCCGCAGCAGCGCGGCGTACGCGGCGAGCACGGCGGCGGATCCGGAGTGCGGCTGCACGTTCGCGTGCTCGGCGCCGAAGAGGGCGCGGGCCCGCTCGACGGCGATCCGCTCCGCGAGGTCGGCGTACTCACAGCCGCCGTGGTGGCGGGCGCCGGGGTACCCCTCGGCGTACTTGTTGGCGAGTGGCGATCCCAGTGCGGTGAGCACGGCGGCCGAGGTGAAGTTCTCGGCGGCGATCAGCTGCAGCCCGGTCGCCTGCCGCTGCCGCTCCCCGTCGAGGACGTCGGCCATCTGCGGATCCTGCTGGCGCAGCAGGTCCAGGGGCTGGGTGATGACGCTCATGGCGCGACTCCAGGGGGTACCGCGTACCGGGTACCAGCCACTGTAGGCCGCCCCTGCGCATCCCGCCCTCCGGCGGACTCAGCCTCGCCGGCATGTGAGGCGCGGGGGTTCCGGGGGCAGCGCCCCCGCCAACGGCGCCGCAGGTCAGCGGGAGGTCTTGACCCCGGTCAGCGCGGTGACCACGGGGTCCAGCGCCTGGTTGATCTCGTCGCCGATCGAGCGGAAGAAGGTGATCGGCGCCCCGTACGGGTCGTACACCTCGTCCGCGTCCGGCGAGGGGGCCAGCAGCCACCCGCGCAGAGCGGCGGCGGCACGGACCAGCGCGCGGGCCCGTTCCACCATCCCGTCCTCCAGCGGAGGCAGCGTCGCCGGGTCTATCGCCCGCACCAGCCGGGTGAACTCCTTCAGCGTGAAGGTGCGCAGCCCCGCCGAGTGCCCCATCGAGATCACCTGGGCGCGGTGGTCGCGGGTGGCGGTCAGGACCAGGTCCGCGCGTATGACGTGCTCGTCCAGGAGTTCCCGGCCGGTGAAACCGGAGGCGTCCGCCCCGAAGTCGGCCAGCACGGCGGCCGCGTTGGCCTCCATGGGCGCGCCCTCGTGGCCCCAGGTGCCCGCGCTCTCCACGATCAGGTCGCCGGTGACGGGGCCGCCGAGCCGGTGGGACAGCGCGTGCCGCGTCAGCCGCTCGGTGATGGGCGAGCGGCAGACGTTGCCGGTGCTGACGTGGAGTATGCGGAAGGTGCTGTCCCCGGCTATGCCACGCCCCTCAGGGCTCACGGGGCCACCTCGAGGTCGGGTACGACCTCCCGCAGCTGCTCGGCGGTCAGTGCCCCCGCGCGCAGCAGGACGGGAACCTTCCCGGTGACGTCGACGATCGACGAGGGCTGCATGCCCGGGGTCGGACCGCCGTCCAGGTACACGGACACGGAGTCGCCGAGCATCTCGCGGGCCGCGTCGCAGTCCTCCGGCGCCGGGTGTCCGGTCAGGTTCGCCGAGGACACCGCCATCGGGCCGACCTCGGTCAGCAGCTCGATCGCGACGGGGTGCAGGGGCATGCGTACGGCCACCGTGCCGCCGGTCTCGCCCAGGTCCCACGCCAGCGAGGGCTGGTGCTTGGCGACGAGGGTCAGCGCGCCGGGCCAGAAGGCGTCGACCAGCTCCCACGCCTGCTCGGAGAAGTCGGTGACCAGGCCGTGCAGGGTGTTCGGGGAGCCGATGAGGACGGGGGTGGGCATGTTGCGGCCGCGCCCCTTGGCGGCGAGCAGGTCGCCGACGGCCTCCACGCTGAAGGCGTCCGCGCCGATCCCGTACAGGGTGTCCGTGGGCAGCACGACGAGCTCTCCGCGACGTACGGCGGAGGCGGCTTCGCGCAGGCCCGTCTTTCGGTCCGTCGCGTCGTTGCAGTCGTATCGCCGGGCCATCAGCGGGCCTCCTCGTGCAGCAGGGTGGTGGCGGGAATGCGCGCGGTGACCGTGCCGGTCGAGGCGGGGCCGATGACGGCGGGGCCGGTCACGGCATGGCCTTGCGGGCGGTGGCGAAGCGCGGGCGGTTGTTGAGGTCGGGGTGGTCGGCGGCGTCGGCCCAGCCCCGCTCCTCGGCGAAGATCCACGGGACCTGTCCGCCCTGGGTGTCGGCGTGCTCGATCACGACGATGCCGCCGGGACGCAGCAGCCGGTGGGCGGTGCGCTCGATGCCGCGGATGGTGTCCAGGCCGTCCTCGCCGGAGAACAGCGCCATCTCGGGGTCGTGGTCGCGGGCCTCGGGCGCGACGTACTCCCACTCGGTGAGCGGGATGTACGGCGGGTTGGAGATGACCAGGTCGACCTGTCCGTCCAGCTCGGGCAGCGCGCTGAGCGCGTTGCCCTGGTGGACGGTGACCCGGGAGCCCTCGGCGTTCTTACGGGTCCACCGCAGGGCGTCCTCGGACAGCTCGACGGCGTGCACGCGCGAGCGCGGCACCTCCTGCGCCATGGCCAGTGCGATGGCGCCGGAGCCGGTGCAGAGGTCCACGATCAGCGGTTCGACGACGTCCATCGCCCGGACGGCCTGTATGGCCCAGTCCACGACCGACTCGGTCTCGGGCCGGGGCACGAAGACCCCGGGCCCGACCTGGAGCTCCAGGTAGCGGAAGAAGGCGCGGCCGGTGATGTGCTGGAGCGGCTCGCGCGCCTCGCGGCGGGCGACGGCCTCCCAGTACCGGGCGTCGAAGTCCGCGTCCTTGACGTGGTGGAGTTCCCCCCGCTTGACGCCGTGCACGAAGGCCGCGAGCTCCTCCGCGTCGAAGCGCGGTGAGGGCACGCCGGCGGCGGCCAGCCGCTGGGTGGCCTGGGCCACCTCGGCAAGCAGCAAGTTCACGCTGGTCCTCCGGGCTGCTGTCGTACGGGGGGTGGTACGGGGTCCTGCGGGGTGGTGCGGGTCCTGCGGGGTCCTGCGGGAGGACCTCAGTGCGCGGACGCGAGCTTGGCGGCGGAGTCCGTGTCGACACAGGCCTGGATGACCGGGTCGAGGTCTCCGTCGAGCACCTGGTCCAAGTTGTACGCCTTGAAGCCCGTCCGGTGGTCCGAGATCCGGTTTTCCGGGTAGTTGTACGTACGGATCTTCTCGGAGCGGTCCACGGAGCGCACCTGGCTGCGGCGCACGTCGGAGGCCTCCTGCTCGGCGGCTTCCTGGGCGGCGGCCAGCAGGCGCGAGCGCAGGATGCGCATGGCCTGCTCCTTGTTCTGGAGCTGGCTCTTCTCGTTCTGGCAGGACGCGACCACACCGGTCGGGATGTGCGTGATGCGCACGGCCGAGTCGGTGGTGTTGACGGACTGGCCGCCGGGGCCCGAGGAGCGGTACACGTCGATGCGGAGGTCGTTCATGTTGACCTCGACCTCCACCTCCTCGGCTTCCGGGGTGACGAGCACGCCGGCGGCGGAGGTGTGGATGCGGCCCTGGGACTCGGTGGCCGGCACGCGCTGGACGCGGTGCACGCCGCCCTCGTACTTCAGGCGGGCCCAGACGCCCTGGCCGGGCTCGGTGGCGCCGTTGCCGCCCTTGGTGCGGACGGAGACCTGGACGTCCTTGTAGCCGCCGAGCTCGGACTCGGTGGCGTCGATGATCTCGGTCTTCCAGCCCACGCGCTCGGCGTAGCGCAGGTACATGCGCAGCAGGTCGCCGGCGAACAGGGCCGACTCGTCGCCGCCCGCGCCCGCCTTGACCTCGAGGAGCACGTCCTTGTCGTCGCTGGGGTCGCGCGGAACGAGCAGCAGGCGGAGCTTCTCGGTGAGCTCTTCGCGCTGTGCGGTCAGTTCCTTGACCTCGGCCACGAAGTCCGGGTCGACGGCCGCGAACTCCTTCGCCGTCTCGATGTCCTCGGCGGACTGCTTCCAGGCACGGAAGGTCGCGACGATCGGGGTCAGCTCCGCGTAGCGCTTGTTCAGCTTGCGCGCGTTGGCCTGATCCGAGTGGACCGAAGGGTCGGCGAGCTTCTTCTCAAGATCGGCGTGCTCGCCGATCAGTTCCTCGACCGCCTCGAACATCGGGGGCTCCTGAAGATGGTGAATGTGAAGAAAAGGGCTGCGGGACGAGAAAGGCGCCGGTCCGGCTGCCCCCGTGCGTACAGGGTGCAGCCGGAACCCGGCGCCTGAGGCTCGCTACTTCTGTGCAGCCTTGCCGAAGCGGGCCTCGAAGCGGGCCACACGGCCACCGGTGTCGAGGATCTTCTGCTTGCCCGTGTAGAACGGGTGGCACTCGGAGCAGACCTCGGCACGAATGTTGCCTTCGGTCAGGGTGCTACGAGTGGTGAACGACGCGCCACAGGTGCAGCTGACCTGGGTCTCGACGTACTGGGGGTGAACATCGCGCTTCAAGGTGTCTCCTAGATTCGGGAGGGCGCCGGGTCGCAGGAGCCGAATTGCGCGCTGCGTGAACCGGGGCCGACAGACCAGTCTGCCAGGACCGGGCTGCCTGTCAAAATTCTGAGGACGCCTCCCTCAACGGCAGGGGGCCGGCATCTATTCCACGGCCGGGCGGAACCCGTCCGACCAGGCGGTTCGGGCTTGCCGGACGGTCATGGCCAACCCTATCCATCCTGCCTACCGGACGACCGTACCGGCGGTGCTCTTGTCGCCGGCCGAGTTCGCGGTGGCCTCGGCGGGGACCTGCCGGTCGGCCAGCAGGGCGTCCCAGACCAGCTTGGACTCCTTGGTGAGCGGGACGACCCGGTTGGGGTCACGGGTGTCGCCGGTCACCGGCAGGGTGATCATCTGCATGTCCTCGGGGCTGATGCCCTCCAGGCCCTGGGCGAAGCCCATGAGGGACTTCACGTCGCCGAGCGCCTTGTCCGTGGTGACGGCCTTGGTGGCGGTGTCGGCCAGGTCGAGCAGCTTCTTCGGGTTGTCGAAGACGCCGATGCTCTTGACCTGCTTGATCAGCGCCTTGATGAAGGCCTGCTGGAGCTGTATTCGGCCCAGGTCGCCGCCGTCGCCGACGCCGTGGCGGGTACGGACGAGGCCGAGGGCCTGCTCTCCGGTGAGCCTGTTCGTCCCGGCGGGCAGGTTCAGATGGCTGTAGTCGTCCTTGATCGGCTTGGTGGTCGTCACCTCGACGCCGCCGAGCTTGTCGATGATCTCCTTGAAGCCCGTGAAGTCGACTTCGAGGTAGTGATCCATGCGGATCCCCGACATCTTCTCCACGGTCGCGACCGCGCAGGCGGCCCCGCCGACGGTGAACGACTCGTTGAACATCTTGCGCGGGCCGCCCAGGTCGCTCTTGCCGTTGGGGAGCTTGCAGGAGGGCCGGGTCACCAGGGTGTCGCGGGGTATCGACACGACGGTGGCCTTGGTGTGGCCCTCGTTGAGGTGGACGATCATCGCCGTGTCGGAGCGCGCGGAGCCGCCGTCGTCCTGGCCGTACTCCCCGTTGGCCCCGCCGCGGGAGTCGGAGCCGAGGACGAGGATGTCCATCGAGCCGTTGTCCACGTCCTGCGGGCGGTCCGCGCCGAGGACGGCGTCGATGTCGACCGTCTTGAGGTTGCCGTTGAACTTGAAGTAGAAGTAGCCGAGCCCCGCCCCGCCCAGGAGGACCACGCCCGCGGCGGTCCACGCGGCGATGACGACGGCCCTGCGGCGCGCGGCCGGCTTCCGTCGGCGTCGGCCCGCGCCGGCCCTGCGGCCGTGGCCCCTGTTGTCCTGGCTCATGCTCTGCTCTGCCCGTCTGTGTGCGGCCCGGTTGCCCGTTTCCCTCTGACAGAGACGGTCGGCCGCCTTCCAGGGTTCCACGGCCCCCTGTGCGCCCGGTGTGAGCGCTGTCGCGTACGCCCCGGGCCCGCCCGGGGCGTACGCCCCGTAATCCCGCACCTACCTGCGGTTTCCCCCGCGGGCTCGGAGGCGGCGCCCGGGGCCGCGCGGGGTACGGAGTGTGGCAAAGGTCGCAGCCGTGCACGAAGTCCCGTAGACCGCCGGGACCCCCGTGCGCGGACCACCGGGCCCCCTACGACGCGACCGCCCCCGTCGCGGATGCGGCGGGGGCGGTCGTGGTCATGCGGGTGGTGCCACGGGGAGACGTCAGTCGTCGTTCTTGCCCGACGGGGTCGTCTTCGCGATCTGCATGAGGAACTCGGCGTTCGACTTCGTCTGCTTCATCTTGTCGAGGAGCAGCTCGATGGCCTGCTGCGAGTCGAGCGCGTGCAGCACCCGGCGCAGCTTCCAGACGATGGCGAGCTCCTCGCTGTTGAGGAGGATCTCCTCCTTGCGGGTGCCCGAGGGGTCCACGTCCACGGCCGGGAAGATGCGCTTGTCGGCGAGCTTCCGGTCGAGCTTGAGCTCCATGTTGCCGGTGCCCTTGAACTCCTCGAAGATCACCTCGTCCATGCGCGAGCCGGTGTCGACCAGCGCGGTGGCCAGGATGGTCAGCGAGCCGCCGTCCTCGATGTTGCGCGCGGCACCGAAGAAGCGCTTCGGCGGGTACAGCGCGGTCGAGTCGACACCACCGGACAGGATGCGGCCGGAGGCGGGGGCGGCGAGGTTGTACGCGCGTCCCAGACGGGTGATGGAGTCCAGCAGGACGACCACGTCGTGACCGAGCTCGACGAGACGCTTGGCGCGCTCGATGGCCAGCTCGGCGACGGTGGTGTGGTCCTCGGCCGGGCGGTCGAAGGTCGAGGAGATGACCTCGCCCTTCACCGACCGCTGCATGTCGGTCACCTCTTCCGGACGCTCGTCGACCAGGACGACCATCAGGTGGCACTCGGGGTTGTTGACCGTGATCGCGTTGGCGATCGCCTGCATGATCATGGTCTTACCGGTCTTCGGCGGGGCCACGATCAGACCGCGCTGGCCCTTACCGATCGGCGACACGAGGTCGATGATGCGGGTGGTCAGCACGCCCGGGTCGGTCTCCAGGCGGAGCCGGTCCTGCGGGTACAGGGGGGTCAGCTTCTGGAACTCCGGGCGGCCGCGGCCGGATTCGGGCGCCATGCCGTTGACGGAGTCCAGGCGCACGAGCGCGTTGAACTTCTCGCGGCGCTCGCCGTCCTTGGGCTGCCGGACGGCGCCGGTGGTGTGGTCGCCCTTGCGCAGACCCGCCTTGCGGACCTGGGCGAGGGAGACGTACACGTCGTTCGGGCCGGGCAGGTAGCCCGAGGTCCGGATGAACGCGTAGTTGTCGAGGATGTCCAGGATGCCCGCGACGGGGATCAGGACGTCGTCGTCGGCGACCGGGGTCTCGACCGGGGCGAACTCGTCGCGTCCGCGACGGCCACGGCGGTCGCGGTAGCGTCCGCGACGGCCGCGACGGCCGTCCTCGTCGAAGTCGTCCTGGGGGCCGTTGTCCTGACGGTCCCGGTCCTGACGGCCACCCTGCTGGCCCTGACCCTGACCCTGGCCGCGGCCGCCCTGCTGGCGGTCCTGACGGTCGGTCCGGTCCTGGCGGCCGCCCTGCTGGCCCTGGTTCTGACCCTGGCCCTGGCCCTGGTTCTGACCCTGACCCTGGCCACCCTGACCGGCCTGGCCCTGGCCCTGACCCTGGGCGCCCTGGCCCTGGTCGTCGGCCTTGGCACCGCGGTCACGGCGCTCGCGGCGGCCGTCGGCGCGGTCGTTGCCCCGCTCGCGGCGGTCGCGACGGCCGCGGCCCTCGCCCTCCTGGGCCTGGCCCTGGCCGGCGGGGGCGGTGGCGGCCTCGGCCTTCGCCTCGGCCTGTGCGGCCGGAGCGACGGTCTCGGGCTTCTGCTCCACCTGTACGGCGGCGGCGGGGGCCGAACCCTCGGGGCTGCCGGAGGGGGCGGTGGCACGCCGGCGACGGCGCTCGCCGACCGGGGCGTCCTCTCCCCCGCGCTCGGCTTCGCTCGCGCGGGCGGGGCCCCCCGCGGGCTGACCCGGGATGTCGATCTGGGCCTGCGCGGCGGTCTTCTCGGCGGGCGCCTCGGCGGCGGCCTCGCCCGTACGGGCCTTGCTGGTGGCGCGGCGCTTCGGCTTGGTCTCGCCGCCGTCGGCGGACGCGGCGGCCGGCGCGGCGGCCGCGGCCTTGGGGGCGCTGCTTCCCGCCTGCGCCTCCTTGATGACCTCGATCAGCTGGCCCTTGCGCATCCGCGCGGTGCCCCTGATACCGAGGCCCGACGCGACCTGCTGGAGCTCGGCCAGGACCATGCCGTCAAGGCCGGTGCCGGAGCGGCGGCGCTTGGTCGGCGCGGCGCCCTCGGCGGGGGCACTGGTGTCGACGTTGGTGTCGGCAGCGCCCATCAGATCGGTGGTGTCGCTCACGAAGGGTCCTTCCCTGGAGCGGACGTCGGCCTGTCTGGCTCGGCGACCGGTTGTGCTGTCCGACGGCGGTCCGTGACCTGAGGAGGTGTGGACCGCAGCCGGGGCGGTGGTCCGCCGATAGAGATACGGCGGAGAGAAACGTGCATGTGCGTGGGTGGTTCCGGCGAGAAGCCCCCGAGCTGAAAGCGTGGGAATGTCACGCCGATTCCGGAGCGTGCTCGAAACTGCTGGCAGCGATCAAAGCAGTCGGGGAGGCTCCCGGAAGAAAGGTGGTCCCTGATAGGGACACTGAGCACCAAGCCATGGCGGCTTCGGATGCGCACTTGAGACTAACACTACCGGATCCAACAGACATTCCCCCTCTCCATCACCGGCTGTAGAGCCCATCCGCGCTGGTTCCGCGCTGGTTCCGCGCGGGCTCCGCGCGGGCGGCCTGCCCCGGCCGCCCGCCCCTGGCCGGCTGTGTCCTCTACTGAACGGATCAGCCGCCCTGGGTTCCCAGCGGAAGTACGCTCGCGCCCGCTGCGTCGAGTGCCAGCCGGTTGGCCGCCCACCCCTCGCCCGCGAGCCGTGCGACCTTGTCGGCCGCACCGTTGTCGACCAGCGCGAGGACCGTGGGGCCCGCGCCGGAGATCACCGCGGGGATGCCGTCCGCCCGCAGTCGGGCCACGAGCGCCACGCTCTCGGGCATCGCCGGGGACCGGTACTCCTGGTGGAGACGGTCCTCGGTGGCCGGCAGCAGGAACTCGGGACGCCTGGTCAGGGCCTCTACGAGCAGACCCGCGCGGCCCGCGTTGACGGCCGCGTCCACGTGCGGGACGGTGCGCGGCAGCAGGCCGCGCGCGGTCTCCGTCAGGACCGGCTTGGAGGGGACGAAGACCACCGGAACGATGGAATCGGCGGGCTCCATACGGATCGCCTTGGCGCTGCCGCCGTCCATCCACGCGAGGGTGAAGCCGCCGAGCAGACAGGCGGCGACGTTGTCGGGGTGGCCCTCGATCTCGGTGGCGAGCTCCAGCAGCGCCGTGTCGTCGAGCTTGGCCTCTCCGCCTATCGTCACGGCGCGGGCGGCCACGATGCCCGCGCAGATGGCGGCGGAGGAGGACCCAAGGCCGCGGCCGTGCGGGATGCGGTTGGCGCAGACGACCTCGAGGCCGCGCGGCTGGCCGCCCAGCAGGTCGAAGGCGGTGCGCATGGAACGTACGAGGAGGTGGCTCTCGTCCCGCGGGAGGGTGTCGGCACCTTCGCCCGCGATGTCGATGTTCAGGCCGGAATCGGCCACGCGTACGACGACGTCGTCGTAGAGCCCCAAGGCCAGCCCGAAGGCGTCGAAGCCCGGGCCGAGGTTGGCACTGCTGGCGGGAACGCGCACCCGTACGGCGGCGGCGCGGAAGGCGGGACCGGCCATCTTCCGATGACACTCCTTGTGACTGTGCGAGACGGGATCTTTGCTGGCTCGCTGTGAATGTACTGGAGAACGTACGACACCCGAAGGCCCTGTGGGCAGCACCGCGGTCATATGCGCGGCGGCGGATGTAAGTACAGCCTATCGAAGGAAGGTTCTTCTCCGACATAGGGCGCACAGCAGGCGCACGATGCGTGTCGTGGGCTCCCACCGGATCCCTCGAGTTCTCACCGGGACTTCTGCGGGCTTCCGTGGCCTTTTGTGCCGTACGGGCCCGAGTTGCCGGATTCCTCAGCCTGGAGAAGGCTTTCGGAATCCGGCAACGCGGTTACTGCGGACACTGCGGTTACTGCGGGTACTGCGGTTGCCGCGGATACTGCGGCTCCCCCCGGCACTTTCCGGATCAGACGAGACCGAGACGGATCGCGGCGGCCTCGGCATCGACCGGAATGGTGATCGGCTGCGGAGCTCCGGCGACCGCCCAGTCGGGGTCCTTCAGGCCGTTGCCGGTGACGGTGCACACGATCTTCTGGCCAGGGTCGACCAGACCGAGCTCGACGGCCTTGAGCAGACCGGCCACCGACGCGGCCGAGGCGGGCTCGACGAAGACACCCTCCTGAGCGGCCAACAGGCGGTAGGCCGCCAGGATCTGGCGGTCCGTCACCTCGTCGATGAAGCCGCCCGACTCGTCCCGGGCCTGCAGGGCGTAGTCCCACGAGGCCGGGTTGCCGATGCGGATCGCGGTGGCGATGGTGTGCGGCTCCTTGACGACCTCGCCGCGCACGATCGGCGCGGAACCGGAAGCCTGGAAACCCCACACGCGGGGCGTACGGGAGGCCAGGCCATCGGCCTTGTACTCCTTGAAGCCCTTCCAGTACGCGGTGATGTTGCCGGCGTTGCCGACGGGCAGCACGTGGATGTCGGGGGCGTCGCCGAGCGCGTCCACGATCTCGAACGCGGCCGTCTTCTGGCCCTCGATGCGTACCGGGTTGACGGAATTGACCAGCGCCACCGGGTAGTTGTCGGACAGCGCGCGGGCCAGGTCCAGGCAGTCGTCGAAGTTGCCGTCGACCTGAAGGATCTTGGCGCCGTGCACGAGCGCCTGGCCCATCTTGCCCAGCGCGATCTTGCCGCGGGGCACGAGGACGGCGCAGACCATCCCGGCGCGCACCGCGTAGGCGGCGGCGGAGGCCGAGGTGTTGCCCGTGGAGGCGCAGATGACGGCCTTGGCGCCGTCCTCCTTGGCCTTGGTGATCGCCATGGTCATGCCGCGGTCCTTGAAGGACCCGGTGGGGTTGGCCCCCTCGACCTTGAGGTGTACCTCGCAGCCGGTGCGCTCGGAGAGCACCTGGGCGGGGACGAGGGGAGTGCCGCCCTCGCGGAGCGTGACCACCGGAGTCGTGGCCGTGACCGGCAGACGGTCCCGGTACTCCTCGATGATGCCGCGCCACTGGTGGGTGCGATTGCTGCTCATGGGTCCTTACTCCCCTTCAACACGCATGATGCTGGCCACACCGCGGACGGTGTCCAGCTTCCGCAGCGCCTCGACGGTCCCGGAGAGGGCCGCGTCGGGTGCCCGGTGAGTGACGACGACGAGGGAGGCCTCGCCGTCCTTTCCCTGCTGGCGGACGGTGTCGATGGAGACACCGTGCTCCGCGAAGGTGGTCGCCACCTGGGCGAGTACGCCCGGCTTGTCCGCCACATCGAGGCTGATGTGGTAGCGGGTGACGACATCCCCCATGGGGCTGACCGGCAGCTGGGTGTAAGCCGACTCGCCCGGCCCCTTTGCCTCGGCGAGCTTGTTGCGGCAGACGGCGACGAGGTCGCCGAGGACCGCCGACGCGGTCGGAGCACCGCCCGCGCCGGGCCCGTAGAACATCAGCCGCCCGGCGGCCTCCGCCTCGACGAAGACGGCGTTGTACGCCTCGCGCACGGAGGCGAGCGGGTGGGTCAGCGGGATCATCGCCGGGTGGACGCGGGCGGTGACGGACTCGCCGTCGGCGGCGCGCTCCAGGATGGCGAGGAGCTTGATGGTGCAGCCCATGCGCTTGGCGGACGCGAAGTCGGCGGCGCTGACCTCGGTCATGCCCTCGCGGTAGACGTCGTCGAGGCGGACCCGGGTGTGGAAGGCGATGCCGGCCAGGATCGCGGCCTTGGCGGCGGCGTCGTAGCCCTCCACGTCGGCCGTGGGGTCGGCCTCGGCGTACCCGAGGGCGGTGGCCTCGTCGAGGGCCTCCTGGTACCCGGCGCCGGTGGAGTCCATCTTGTCGAGGATGAAGTTCGTCGTGCCGTTGACGATGCCCATCACCCGGTTGATCTTGTCGCCCGCGAGGGACTCGCGCATGGGACGGACCAGCGGGATGGCGCCGGCGACGGCGGCCTCGTAGTACAGGTCCAGCCCGGCGGCCTCGGCGGCGGCGTGCAGCGCGGCGCCGTCCTGGGCGAGCAGCGCCTTGTTCGCGGAGACCACGGAGATGCCGTGCTCGAAGGCGGTGGTGATCAGGGTGCGGGCCGGCTCGATGCCGCCGATGACCTCGATCGCGACGTCGATGTCGCCGCGTTTGAGCAGCGCGGTCGCATCGGTGGTGACCAGCGCCGGGTCGATGCCCTCGCGCACCTTGGAGGGACGGCGCACGGCCACGCCCGCGATCTCGACGGGCGCGCCGATCCTGGCCGTCAGGTCGTCGGCGTGCGTCGTCATGATGCGGGCAACTTCCGAGCCGACCACTCCACAGCCCAGCAGCGCCACCTTCAGCGGACGCGTACGCATCATTCGACCTACGCCTTTCGATCTTCACAGCAGTACCCGGTGCGCGGTTTGCACCCCAGGTGTGAACCAGTCTCACTCAATGGACAACAGTTTCCACCCTCGGTCCATTGAGTGAGACACCTATTCGGGGGTCTGGGGGCCGTCCCCCAGAAGAATGCGCATCAGCCGACGTCGAGGCGCAGGAGATCCTCCTCCGTCTCCCGGCGGACGATGACGCGCGCCTCGCCGTCCCGCACGGCGACGACCGGCGGGCGGAGCACGTGGTTGTAGTTGCTCGCCATCGAACGGCAGTACGCACCGGTCGCGGGGACCGCGAGGAGGTCCCCGGGGGCGATGTCGGCGGGCAGGAACGCGTCCTTGACCACGATGTCGCCGCTCTCGCAGTGCTTGCCCACGACGCGCACGAGCATGGGCTCGGCGTCGGAGGTCCGGGAGACGAGGCTGACGGAGTACTCGGCGTCGTAGAGGGCCGTCCGGATGTTGTCGGACATCCCTCCGTCGACGGAGACGTACGTGCGCAGGCCCTCCAGCGGCTTGACCGTGCCCACCTCGTACAGGGTGAAGGCGGTCGGGCCGACGATCGCCCGTCCGGGTTCCACGGAGATCCGCGGGGCGCGCAGGCCGGACGCCTCGCACTCGCGGGCGACGATCTCGTGCAGGGCCTTGGCGATCTCGTGCGGCTCGCGCGGGTCGTCGGCGGAGGTGTAGGCGATGCCCAGCCCGCCGCCGAGGTCGATCTCGGGCAGTTCCACCCCGTGCTCGTCGCGCACGGCGGCGAGGAGGTGCACGACGCGCTTGGCGGAGACCTCGAAGCCGGCCATGTCGAAGATCTGCGAGCCGATGTGGGAGTGGACGCCGAGCAGCTCCAGGCTGTCGTGCCCCAGCGCGCGCCGCACGGCCTCGGCGGCCGACCCGTCGGCGACGGCGATCCCGAACTTCTGGTCCTCGTGCGCGGTGGCGATGAACTCGTGGGTGTGCGCCTCCACGCCCACGGTGACGCGGATCTGCACGGGCTGGCGCACGCCGAGCTCGCGGGCGATGTGGGCGACGCGGGCGATCTCCTGGAAGGAGTCGAGCACGATCCGGCCGACACCGGCCTCGATCGCGCGGGTGATCTCGCTCGTCGACTTGTTGTTGCCGTGGAAGGCGATCCGGGCGGCCGGCATCCCTGCGGCGAGCGCGGTGGCGAGCTCCCCTCCCGAACACACGTCGAGGTTGAGGCCCTCCTCCTTGAGCCACTTCACGACGGCCTTGGAGAGGAACGCCTTGCCTGCGTAGAACACGTCGGCGTCCGGCCCGAAGGCGTGCGCCCAGGCGCGGCAGCGCGCCCGGAAGTCCTCCTCGTCGAGGAAGTACGCGGGCGTCCCGAACTCCTCGGCGAGCCGGGTCACTTCGATCCCGCCGACGGTGGCGACCCCGTGCTCGTTCCGGCCGACCGTCCGCGCCCAGACCTTCTCGTCGAGGACGTTGAGGTCGGCGGCCGGCGGGGCGTAGTGGCCCTCGGGCATGACGTCGGCGTGGCGGGGCCCGGCGGGGTGTGCGGAACGGCTCATCTCGTCATTCTCTCTTCGCAAATCATCCGGAACGCGGGCGGATCACATCGGATCACGTCCGGTGTCGCGGCTTCACAGGTGGTGGTCGTCGGGTGCATCGATACCGAGCAGGGCCAGGCCGCCGGCCAGCACCGTCCCGGCGGCTTCGGCAAGGGCCAGCCGGGCGCGGTGGGCGGCCGAGGGTTTCTCGTCGCCCTTGGGCAGGACGCCGTACTGGAAGTCGAGCAGGGCGTCGGCGATCACGACGAGCTGCCGGACGAGCCGCTCGGGCGCCCGGTGGTGCGCGGCGGCTTCGAGCACGAGGGTCTGGTCGCGCAGGGCCGCGAGCAGGGCGCCGGCGCCATCCACCTCGCCCGGTTCCGCACGGAACCCCAACTGCCCGGCGTTACGGGTCAGCGCCCGCGCCCGGGAGCGGGCGTACCGCACCCGGAAGAACTCGCTCGACTCGTCCTGGACGAGCAGCCACGCGGGAAACACGGGGGTCTCGGGCCCCGGAACGGACAGCATCGCCCAGACGGCGGCGTCGGCCCCGAAGCGGACACGGACATCCCCGTCGCGCTTGGCGACGGGGGCGACGGGGGCGATGCCGGCGTCGGGGGCGACGCGGGCGCCCTCTCCCGCTTCTCCCGACTCTCCCTCTTCTCCCGCCAACCCCTGGCTGCTCACGATCCGCTGCACGGCCGCGTGGACGACACGCTCACGCAGGGCAGCGACGGGCACGCCGGCGAACTCGGTGGCACCGGGGGTCTCACGCACCCCGGGGGCCAGGCCGTAGAGGGCCGCCCCACCGGCTCGAACGCTCCGTACGTACTCCCCCACCGAACTCTCGGAGAGTACGAAGTTCAGGAACCCGGCGCCGGTGATCTCCACGCGCTCGATCCCGGGCAGGCCCGCCAGCCGCCGGGCCAGCACTTCGGCCACCCCACGGGGCGCGACTCCGGCTCCGGCCCCCTTGGCCACCCCGAACGCGACGGGCGAGGCGTAGTCCCCCACTCCCCCGGGCCGGGTCCGCTCGACGACGACACGCTCGGGTACGACCACACCGCCGGGCAGCTCACCGTCCTCGACGGCGCGGCGCAGGGCGCGCACGACGGAACGGGAGAGGTCGACGGGGGTCACGTGACCAGCCTAGGGGAGAAGCCCCCACGTCACGCGAAGGGTTTCGCCATTTGAAACCTCCCCTCCCTGGAGGGCGGGGATTCCTGGCTCACGTCGGCTGTGGACCGGCGGACCATCAGCTCTTACACGATCGGCACCAGCCGGGTTGAGACCAGCCCGGACGAGCATCACGCGGGCGGAGTTCTTGTCTCTTGGAGAGACGGCTCCGCACGCGGTGCACGTATACGTGCACATAGAGAGGGGCAGCGCGTGCTTGGTTCTCGCTCCGCACTGTGCGCACTCCATGGTGGTGTGCGCGGGGTGGACAAGGTGCAGCTCACGGCCGTGCTTGCGAGCCATGTGGATCAGTGCGTGCTTGGTCGCGCCGATCGCCGCGTCGGCGGCCTTCTTCGCCATGGTGGACTTGGCGAGGAACTTCGGCCGGAAGTCCTCGACGGCGAGCCTGTCATGATCCCGGACCACCGACTTGGCCCATTTGCGGCCCGTGTCCTCACGCTGCCTGGCAACCTTTTTGTGGAGTTTCGCGGCCTGTCGCTTCGCCTGCCAATAACCCTTCGATCCGGCCTTCCCCCGCTTCGGTTTCCGGCGGGCCATCATCCGCTGGTAGCGGGCCAGGCGCTGGGCAGCGTTCTTCCCGTGCTGCGCGTGCGGCAGGTCGTGGGCATCGCTGGTGGTGGTCGCCGTCTCACGCACACCCCAGTCGATGCCGATGTCGCGACCGGTGGCGGGCAGGGCTTCCGCGACGCCGGGGACGACGAAACTGGCGTACCAATGCCCGACACTGTCCCGGTAGATCCGCACACTGGACGGGGCCTTGGGGAGGTCCCGCGACCACACCACAGTGAGGACGATCCCGCCCGCCAGATGCAGTCGGCCGTCCTTGAGCCGGAATCCGCGCTGGGTGTAGTTCAGGCTCGGGTCGGCTTGGTGCTTCTTCTTGTACTTCGGCATCCCCGCCCGCTGCCGCATCGGCAGCCGGGCCTTGACGTCCTTGAGCGCCTTGGCACGGGATCTCCCGAAATCCCGAATGAGCTGCTGCTGCGGAACACTGCTGCCCTCACGCAGCCAAACGTTCACGGTACGGGCCCCGGTCAGCATCTTGTCCAGCCGAGCCGGACCACACTTCTCATCCTCGGCGTGGGCCTTCCTCGACCGGGCCACGCACTCGTTCCAGACCCACCGGCACCGCACCCACTCCGCTTCCAAGGCGGTACGCGCAGTCGACGGCACACGAAGTCGGTAGGTATACCTGGCAAGCTCGGCACCCTCGGCGGCATTCAGCCGGGGGACGGAACTCATCCCCTCCCTCTCCCGGCGGGAGCACCCTTCCTCTCTCTCCTGTCGCGGCGCTCGATGAGCTGGTGCACGACGCGCACCAGCTCCGCGGGCTCGAAGGGCTTGGCGAGGAAGGCGTCCACGCCGGCGGCGATCCCGGCCTCGACCTCGTTCTGCGTACAGGCGCTCACGATCGCGACGGGCAGATGCCGCGTCCGCGGGTCGGCCCGCAACTGCGCGGCTGCCCCGAACCCGTCCAGCCGGGGCATGACCACATCAAGAGTGATCACATCGGGCATCACACGATGGACGACATCCAGGCACTCGGCACCATCGTTCGCGGTCACGACCTCGAAGCCCTCCAGCTCGAGATTGACCTTGATCAGCTGCCGGATGACTTTGTTGTCGTCGACAACAAGCACCCGGCCCGAGGCGCCCGACACAACTCGAGAGTAGGTCGACCCCGGCCCCCGCGTCCGGCTTTTTGCCACTTCCACCCCGTCCGAGCGACCCACGCTTCCCTCCCCCGGAATCCGTTCCTGATCACCGTCCGGAAGCTGGTAGTGTTCAACCCGTCGCCGCAACACCAGCGACAGCGCCCCCGTAGCTCAGGGGATAGAGCAACGGCCTCCGGAGCCGTGTGCGCAGGTTCGAATCCTGCCGGGGGCACTCCGGAACAAGGCTCTGACCAGCGGAAACGCAGGTCAGAGCCTTTCTTGTTCATGTCAAAACGTAAACGGTCTTTCGACCGTTGCTCCCTTTGGCCGTCTTGGCGCGCCGGACGCTGGACCCGGGGTGGCCGCCTCGCGGGTTTTCGCAGGTCAGAGCCGCTGCACCGGACGCTCAGGCATCACAGGCACCCGTCGAAGGCGACCGCTCGGAGTGTTGCGAGCGAACTTCGCTCAGCAGTACGGAATCTGCGTGTGACCTGGCCGAACGCGATGGAAACGCAAACGGTCTGGTGGGTTGCTTCCAGGAGCGCGGCCTCACCGTGCCCCTGAAAGAGAGCGCCCGCCGTGCCGGGGTCAGCCACGGCACCCTCTACAATTTCCGCGCGCTTCTTGACAGCAGGTCAGGGCGGCGGCCATGGCCTCTGATGATCAAGGTGTCGAAGCCGTTGTTCGTCCAGGGGTCGCGTCCGTGTGCCAGTTTCCACGATCGAAGTCCTGTCCTGCCCCCGTGCCCGCATAGCGTACTTGCCGACCGTCGTGACCGAGGAACTAGTCCATCGTGCCGCGACGTTGGAGGCCCTTCCCGGTCCACGTCGGCGGCAATGGCGTCGCTACCGTTTCGGCGCACTGTTGGCTCTGTGCACCGTCGCTGCCGTCGGCGGCTGGCGCGCCGGTCAGCTGGAGCCCGCCGACGGACTGCGCGCCCTGGCCGTGGACGGCAAGTCCCTGCGCGGCTCACGCACCCGCTCTCGCACCGCGATCCACCTGCTCGCCGCGGTCCTGCACGGCGAGAAGACGGTTATCGCCCAGGGTCAGGTCGACTCCAAGAGCAACGAGATCACCGCGTTCCAGCCCCTGCTCGCCCCGCTGGAACTCACCGGCACCGTCGCCACGTTCGACGCGCTGCTGCCCCAGACCGGTCACGGCCGCGATGAGATCCGCCGGCTCAAGGCCGCCACCGTCGCCCAACTCTCCTTCCCGCACGCCGTCCAGGCTTTGCAGATCGTGCGTCGCCACCGAGCAAGCTGACGCCGTCCAGCTCGCCGCCGCGGTCCGCGGACACTGGCAGATCGAGGCCCTGCACCACATTCGTGACACCACCCTCCGCGAGGACGCCTGCCGAGTGCGTACCGGCAACGCGCCCCGGGCTCTGGCCACCTTCCGCAACCCTTAGAGCGCCCTGGCCCACCTCTTCGGCTGGACCAACCACGCCGAAGCCGCAGATCACCACCGGTCCCACCCCGACCACGCACTCGACCTCATCGCGCCCACCACCTGAGAACGCTCGAACCCTGAGTGGGCATCGGCCAGAGATCCCCTGCATTCAGACAAGAAGGAACCGCGACCTACTGAATCGAGCGTTCATTCGAAAGCCTGTGGGTTGGAGCAAGATCCGCTCCACGGTCCTACAGGTGGGGAACGTTCATGACCGAAGAACGCCGCTTCAAATCCCGTACATATCTTCTAGCAGTGTTGGCGGCAGCTCTTGTTCTGCCACTGGCTGGACCTGCGGCAGCCGCTGGTACGGTTCCGCAGCTTCATGCCCGTACGTTCATGAGTGCCCCTGGCGCCCCCGTCCCATCGCTGGCAGACCTCAAGAGGGGCGACGGGGCCTCGACGATAGCGAGCGGCGAAGCAAACGGCGATGCCGCCACGACGCCCCTCGAAGTCGTCGGCCCCGCAGCCGCGTACGGCATCAAGTCGAGTACGCCGGCAGCTCTCGATGCCAGTGGGCCCGCAGGATCAGGGTCTGGCGCCTCACCTCTGGCGGTGTCCTACCCGGAGCCTGCCCGTACGTTGACGCTGGCCGAGTGCAAGGCGAAGCTGGTCGGCGCAGAGCGCTTCTACATGAAGTCCAGGTTCGCCGTGTGCTCGGGACTCAAGGTCACCACTGTGTGGGAGAAGCAGAGCGGGGCGGTCGGAACCAGCACGTTTACCGTCTACGTCCGCGGCACTGTCCCGCGGGAAGTCGACCGCACCATGTACTTCGACTATGACGTCACCGACTTCAAAGCAGTCGGCAGTACAGGTGCCTCGGGGCTCAAGATCGGCCTCAAGGGAGTGATCCCGCAGGACTGGCCGGCCTCGGCTACCCCCGTGGTCAGCAAGACGCTGCCTGTCACGAAGACATGGCTGGAGATGAGGTCGCAGCCGCACTACACCCATACGGTCCGCTACGCCCCCGGCCAGGGCAGCGGTACCGGCGCGGCCGATGCCGTCTTCGCCGTCTACCAGCCCGAGGTGACCTCAACCCTTCCGGCGGGATGGGTGGGCGAGAAGTCCAAAACTGGCAAGCCGTTCATGTTCGCCCCACGCTGGGACTCTGCCAAGTACCTGCGCAACTCCACCGGAGGCGCTGTCCCGGCCAACAGGGGCGGAGCCGCCTTCAGCCTGATTGCCACCCTCAACTACAGCTCTCAGCCCGGAGCTCCGGAGCAGGCCGTCGCGCAGCACATCAAGAAGGCATTCACCAGCCCGAGTACGACCAAGCCCCGCAACGCTGCGAAGAACGTACCTGGTGACACCCTTCAGGATCCTCTCCACCGCTTGGCCCTTGACACGAAGCGGCAGCAGCGCAATCGGGCTGTCGCCGTTGCGGCGTGCAAAGCCGGCTGGGGACCCAACTACGCAGCCGGCGGCAAGGAGTGCGACGAGTTCCCCTTCGCCTCGACCCATGAAGGTTCGGCAGTAACGGAGTTCGACCCCGACGCGGCCCCCTACAACTACTCCGCCATGCCGGTACCTGCAACGCAGAACAACGCTGCCGGAATTCTCCTCAAGGGCTTCTACAACGCAAACCGCATCATCGACGGCCTGGAAGACGGCTTCATCGTGAAGATCAGCTGACACCCGGAGTCTCTGGGCCTGCTGCCGCGAAAGTAGCGTGGCGGCAGGCCCTCCATTCACGCCGACTTCGGCCAGAAGTCGATCGTGTACTTCTCCACCCCGTGGGCCGTTCCCTCTTCCTGCGTCAACCTCTCGACCTCGGCCCGGCCCGTGCACGTAACACGCACCCGCCACTGTCCAGGGCGCCCGAGCCGGATCAGCTGATCCGAACGCCCGTCGCCCCATAGGGCCACCTCGCCGGTGACCGACTCGTAGTCGATCTCTCCCCGTTCATCCCAGTCCGTTTCCTGAACGTCAGGTTGGCCGTCCCACACCCGCGCGAGCACTGCGGCGGTGTGCGTGTGCCCCGCACTGAACAGATCAAACCTACGCACGTGGGGTTGCAGGAACACCCCCCACTCAAAACAGTCGGGAAACGGAACAGGCACAACGCTGTCGTCTGACTCCTGGAAGCCGAACGACCTGAACGAAACCTCGGCGTCAAGCGACTGCTGCCCCACCAACGTGGCCAAGACTCCTCCACCCCTGAGTGCATGGTCCTATTGCAGACCCCATGGCGGTAGTGAACAGCATCGGCGCGTCGGATCACGGCTTCGGCGTGGTTGGTCCAGCCGAAGTCCTGTCCTGCCACCGTGCCCGCAGAGCGGACTTGGCGACCGCCGAGCCCGAGACACTGGTCCATCTCGCCGAGGTGTTGGAGGCCCTTCCCGATCCACGTCGGCGGCAAGGGCATCGCTACCGTCTCGCCGCGCTGTTGGCTCTGCGCACCGCCGCTGTCCTCGGCGATACTGCCACCTTGGTGTCCATCGCCCGGTTCACAGCCGGTGCCCCGCCCGAGCTGAAGGTCCGCCTCGGTCTGGAAACGAGTGTCCCTCGGGCTTGCGCACCGGGCCGGCTGCTGGCCCGGATCGACGCCGACGCTCTGGACCGGGCCGTCGGCGACTGGCTCGCCGGTCAGCTGGAGCCCGCCGGCGGACTGCGCGCCCTGGCCCTGGACGGCAAGTCCCTGCGCGGCTCGCGGACCCACGATCACACCACTGTCCACCTGCTCGCCGCAGTCCTGCACGGCGAGAAGACGGTGATCGCCCAGCAACAGGTCGACTCCAAAAGCAACAAGACCACCGCATTCCAGCCCCGGCTCTCCCCGCTGGAACTCACCCGCACCGTCGTCACGTTCGACGCCCTGCTGACCCAGACCGGTCACGCCCGCTTCCTCGTTCAAGAGAAGGGAGCCCACTACATCGCCGTGGTCAAGGGCAACAACCCCACCCTGCAGGCCACGCTGAAGAAGCTGCCCTGGCGGGACGTTCCCCTGCTGGACAAGAACCGCAACGCCGGCCACGGCCGGGACGAGATCCGCTGGCTCAAGGCCGCCACCGTCAGTGGACTCGCGTTCCCGCACGCCGTCCAGGCGCCGCAGATCGTGCGCCGACGCCGTGATGTCCGCACCGGCAAGGTGACACTCGAACGCGTCTACGCGGTCACCAGCCTGCGAGCTGAGCAGGCCACCCCCGCCCAACTCGCCGCCGCCGTCCGCGGGCACTGGCAGATCGAGGCCCTGCACCACATCCGCGACACCACCCTCCACGAAGACGCCTGCCGGGTGCGTACCGGAGACGCTCCACGAGCCCTGGCCACCTTCCGCAACCTCGCGATAGCCCTGGCACACCTTGTCGGCTGGACCAACCACGCCCAAGCCGTGGATCACTACCGGTCACATCCCGACCACGCACTCGACCTCATCACGCCCACCAGCTGAGAACGATTCAGCCCTGCTACCGAGGGCGCCCCGTCCGACTTTCCCTCAGGTTGGCAACAACTCAGTCAGCAGTGGGCCGCCACCGTTGAGCGGCGCGGATTGCGGTTCTGGCACCTAGCACTCCGACCGATACCGAAAGTAGTGTGCATCCAAGAGTGGCAGTGCCGAGAACCCCCCAGGAGAACCTTCCCTCCTGCACCATGGCGATGAAGAAGAGGGAATGCCAAGCGGTGACGACGGCAGCAATGACGGTGGAGATGAGTAGTGGGAGGGTAAGGTGCCAAAAGACTACCGTGCGGTAAATATTGTGACTGCCGGTCAGAACAGTCAGAGGTGCCAGGACATGACGGATTCTGGCAAACTCGGCAGCGCTACTCAGGGCTGCGGTCAACAGCAGGATGGTGAGTCCAAGGGATCCGAATAGCAGGGTCCAGTTGTTGAGGCGGTCTTTGCTCGCTGCGCCGACCAGCCAGGTCTCGCCGGGAGGCTCCACATTAACGGCAGGGATTAGCGCATAGGCCGCCTTTTCGATCTGCGCCCGATGCCCAGGCTCCGTGGTGACTACGATCAGTGAGCCGTTGATCGGATCGTGAGCCAACGAAGCAAGGGTGACCTGAACCCGCATGCTAGGACCGTACCAATTGGCAATTGCTCTGCCCCGGATGTCGTTGCTCGAGACTTCTTCTGGCTCTGCGGGACACGGCAGACTCAGGGACTGCAACGCTGGGCAGCTGCCCTGAAGGAACACAGCCCCTTGCTCAGGAGACGATTGCAAAGCAAGAACTTGGGAGCCTTCCGGAAGCGAACGTGAGAGTTCGTCGATGATTGAAGGCGTAATAGCACTGCTTTGGATACTGAAAACCCTGTCTCCGAGTTGGGCATCAGCGGCACGTGCCACGGCAGCCTTCTCTCCGAGTCGGCTGTTCCACACCTGCATCTGGCAGACGAGGCCGACACCGATGACCATGGCGAGGGCCAACCGGACAATGACACCGGGGTGCGCGACGGTCCATCGTCCGCCGATCAATGCCCCTGCACGACCGGTTCGTGAGCCGCGTTCGGCGATCACGCTGCCCAGCCCGCGGCAGGCCGTAACGGCGACAGAGGGCAACAGCGCCCACATGGCGATCGTGCCGACGGTGAAGACGGCGAGACCGGGCGGGCCTGTGAGGTACTGGCTCAAGACGACAGTGGCGATGCCCCAGGCACAACCGACCAGCCGCCAACGTGGTACTCGCGAGGAAAATGATCGGGGCCTCGTAGTGGCCCCGCCACGATCGACTCTGTGAAGAAGAACCATGACGGCCACTGAGACCGTGAAGGACACCACCAGCGCGACGGCCATCAGCGGCATCGCGGAGCGAGCATCTGAGCTGTCCAGCAGATGGCCGGTAAACGGGACCCTGATGTCGATGAACAACACTGTGGCCAGCGGCAGGACTGACAGGGCTGTTCCGATCGCGACGGGAAGGGCCGCCTCTCCCGTATTGACGACCGCCCGATGCCACCAGGCCCCGCCCAACGCTTGAAGCAGACTGCTGCGTCGATCCCGAGTGCTCGAACCGATACGTGAAGCAACGACCAGAAGCGCTACAGCCGGCACACCGGTCATCGCCCCCAGAACGAGCAACAGCTGTGAGAGGGGCCGGCCGTACAGAATCTCCCCCATCGGGTAGGACTGCCCGAATCCCGTGATGGAGAACCAAGATTCCCTCTCGCTCTCGGCGGGAGTCCGCGACGGCCTGACATACGCGATGCGTTCCGAAGGAGATGCGAGGCCAGACTTATCAATTGAGCCCGCATAGCTTCCGTACCGGCTGGTGATCTGCTCACGCTGCCCTTGGCGCACCAACTCCGGAGAGAGCATGACCTCACCGGGGTCGGGCCAGCGAGTAAGCCCAGGCGGCGGTTCAGCACCGGGCTTCAACGGTTCCACGTAGATCACAGTGTGCTGGAATTCGCCGACTGCGTCGAACGTCTCCCGCCACAGCGCCACTGCGTCCTGTTGCCGGTCGGTGATCACTGGGCCTCGCGCCTGGTTTCGGGTCGCTCGACCGTCGTAGGTAGCTGAGGCAACAACCATCGCCAAAGTGACCAGAGCGATCGTCGCCGAAGCGGCGACCAGAGCACAGAACCGCAATCTGTCAGTGGGACGGCCACGCCCGGCGGCGAAGCCGATACGCAACAGTTGCGCCCACAGGCGGCCGCCTTGGCCAAGTTGACGGGAGGGAGGCTTGGCCTGCTGCTCCGCTTCAGCGACTGTGCTCACGGGCCAACCCCGTCCCAAGCACTCGACAGCACGCCAGCCTCAAGCTGCTGGGTGGAGCCGGCGCGAGCGGCCACCGCGGGATCATGTGTGACAACGAGGAGAGCACAGCCGCGCTGCTGGGAAACCGCAAACAGGAGATCAGCCACGGCCTCACGCGCTCTGGGATCCAGCGCCCCGGTCGGCTCATCGGCGAGGAGGACGCGGGGCTCCGTAATCAGAGCCCGGGCCACGGCCGCCCGCTGCCGCTCACCACCTGAAAGCAACCCCGTCGGCGTTCCAACATCCGGAACACCAAGTTCTGTCAGCAGATCGGTCGCGCGCTTATAAGCATCATGATGATCACCGCCCCCCAGCAGCATAGGCAGCGCAACATTCTCTACTGGTGTGAGTTCGGGCAATAGCTCTCCGAACTGGAACACAACACCGATATGCGCGCGACGCAGCTTCGCCAATAGCCGCGCCGACAGCCCGGCGAGTTCTTGCCCGTCGACCTTGATTGATCCACGGTCAGGCTTGATCAGCCCGAGGATGCACATCAGCAGAGTAGACTTTCCGGAACCACTGGGGCCCATGATGGCCATCGACTCACCCGGCTGGACATCAAGATCGACTCCGTCCAGCAACACGCGCTCGCCCAGGCGATGACAAAGGCCCTCCACCTGGAGGCCGGCAGATTTTCCGGTTGCCAATTTATCGCTCCTTCATCACCACCTCGGTATGGAGGTGCACTGATTGGGAAATTAAACTGCCGGGTCAGCCAACGAGTGGCCGACCCGGCGGACTGATCTACAGGAAGAATTAAGGGGCGACCCAGCCGGAGCAGTCGTCAGGGTCACCGTAATTCTCGTCGCACGCCTGGAACTTGATGATCTTCGAACCGCTGGCCGACGTGACCGTGGTGCCGGGGCCGCTGTGGTTCCAGAGGGTCCGCTTGGTGCCCGCGGTGGACTGGCGGTAGTACTCCGCCTTGCCGGGGTCGCCGTCCTTACTGCCATCGTAAACGGAGATCACGCCGGCATCTCCGCCATACGGAGCGGTCGCTGATACGCCACCCCCCTTTGCGGTGAGAGCCATGGCGGTGCCCGTAGGAATTACGAGACCTATGGCGATTACCGTTCCGACGACGAATTTTATTCGCGACATATTTTCCCCCTCCCGTTGCGGGCCATTTGGCCCGGGTTGAGTATTGATCAAGCAAAGGCTTACAGCAAGGAGCAAGTTTAGGCTTCGACCGACGTTAATCCGCCACATTCCTGGATGTAAGCCGACGGCGTGTTGCTGTGGTGTATTAGGCGGGGGCGGGATGAGTGGTCGGCATTAAGTTCGAAATCAGTAAATTGGGCGCAAATCACAAAAAATCATAGGGTTAGCTGGTACGTCATATTTAAAGGCGATATTATTCGGAGGGTAACGTGGAGGGTCCGCTATGTTGTTTCGGTTTCTTCGCTTCTCGCTTTTCATTTACAGGGCGCGCCACTGCACCTGAAGTCCTCGGACCTTCCGGCTGGCGTGATGCTGGGCTTTCTTAGAGAACGGGAACTCGGCGAGTTCCGACCTGTTCTACGGCAAGGACGGCGACCTGACGGGTGCGGACAAGGAGAGCCAGGAGGTCTCCATGCTCGCGCTGCACCTATTGCAGAGCAGTGATTCCTTTCCCAACCTCATGTTGAGGTGTGGTGGAGGAAGAGGACTGCCTTCACGATGTCGGTGATCCGGTTGGTGCTGCAGCGGAGCTTCCGCAGGAGGCGCCAAGCCTTCAGCACGGCCATGGCCTGCTCGCCGACGCAGCGGATCTTGGCGTGGCTGCTGTTGTGCCGTCGCTTCCAGCGCTTGAGCCGACGGCCCCGGAAGGGGACTCGGATGTGCCGACCGGCGCCTTGGTAGGCCTTGTCCGCCCAGCACTTCAGGCCCGCGGTGGCGAGCGCGTCGACGATGCCATGGCTTCGGGCCGCGGTCAGGTCGTGAGTGGCTCCGGGCAGGGCTGGTGACGCCCAGAGCAGTCGGCCGAACGGGTCGGTGAGGACCTGCACGTTCATGCCGTGCCGCTTTTGTTTTCCGGAGTAGTAGGGGGTGTCGGCGGCGATCCGGTCGATCGGCAGCAGCGTGCCGTCCAGGATCACGAACGCTTTCGTCTGGGCCGTCTCCATCGCCGTGGCCAGGGCCGGTGCGCGAGCGGCCAGGACTTCGATGGCCTCGCGTATGTACCGGTAGACGGTCGCGATGCCGATTCCGAACCCGGCGGCAAGCTGGGCGTAAGTGTCGCCGCACCGCAGGTGGGCCAGGGCGAGCAAGGCCTGACGGCCGCCGGGCAGTCGTCGCCACCGCGTACCGATCTCCCGCCACCTCGCGGTGAGCTGTCGCGTCAGATGCCGCAGGGTGCTGCTGGACAGATCGATCGAGGACGGGTAGACAAGCACGCGAAGCTCCTGGCGGCATGGGTGATCTTGGTCGAGAACCCGTCTACCAGGAGCTTCGTCGTTCCGTACAGCCCACACCGACCAACACCACAGCCCCACCGTCAGGTTGAAAAGGGCTCAGTGCTCGCCTACGCCAACCGGCCTGGCGGCACGATCGACTCGAACTCTGGCCAGCTATTTCGACACGGTAGTGGGCGTTGACAGGCGGCGCGCCCTGGGCGATGGCGAGGGCGGTCCCGAAGCCCTGTAGCAGCCCGTACTCCTGCCCGACCCGCCGTCAACAGGCATCGGAACTGACCGCCTTCACTGCTCCAACATGCGCGGATTCTCGTAGGCGCTCAGGAGCTCTTCGATGCGTTGGTTGTTGATGGACTGCCGGTCGTAGAGGCATTTGGCGTAGCGGGTGAGGAGGACTTCGACGCTGTTCCCGGCCCGCTGGGCGACTTCCGCGGGGTCGGCTCCGGCACACAGCCAGGTGGAGAGGGCCGAGTGCCTCAGGTCGTAGGGACGTTTTGCAAGTGGGGTGGAGGCGAGTGCGGGCGACAGGGCCAGGGCGCGGGCCTCGCGCCAGACGTAGTGGTAGGCGGTGTAGCTGAGGATTCCGCCGCGTTCGCTGAAGAACAGCCGGCCGTCTTCGGCCGTGCCGAAGTCGGTGACGCTCTCGCGCCACAGCGCTACGAGGTGCGGTGGGAGCGGCACCACCCGGGTTTCGCCGGGCGGGCGGTTCTTCAGCCCGCGATCATCGTGGTAGTCGCCGCTGTCGGTCCATCGCTTGCCCGCCTGCGGCAGCGTGCGGTGCACGATCAGCCGCCCCCAGCCTGTCTGCGGCAGACGGCAGTCCGGCAGCGCCACCGCGATCGCCTCCTCCGGGCGCAGACCCGCGTAGTACATGCCCGCGAACAGCCCGACCAGCCGCCGGCCACGGGCCCGTCGGTACCCGCCCACGTAGGAGACGGCGGCCAGCAGGTCCCGCGCCTGGGAAGGGTTGGCCACCACCCGCGGGTCCACCGAGCCGGACGGCTTGGGCACCCGCCAGCGGACCCGCGCCAGCGGGTCGCCGGCGAGCTCACCCCGCTCCACGGCGTAGTGCAGGGCGTGCACCAAGACCTTGCGTTTGCGCCGCATCGTCTCCACGGCCGCTTCACCGCCGTCGATCTTGCGGCGCAGCGACTCCAGCACGTCACGCGCCAGGATCGGATCGTGCAGGTCGGCCAGCGGCCGGGAGGCCTTCGCCACCCACTGCAGGACGAGCCGGTCCTCCACCGGCGCCGGCGGCTGCCCGGGCTTGGGCACGACGAAGGCCCAGTGCCGAAGGGCCCGGCGCAACAGACGCTCACTCGGCCGGCCGGGAAGGTCCCAGCACATCGCCAGGGTGACGGCGGTCAGCCCCTCGCTGGTCTCGTCACGGGTCTTCGCAGCCCGGCCCGGCCAGTGGGCCCGCGCGTACTCGGTCGCGAAGGCATACCAGCTCAAGTGAGACGGCGTCCGGGGCGCGGGGGCAGCCTTGCCTTCCTGGGCCAGGCCCACGCGAATGGCCCGCACCAGTTCCGCCCCGAACTCCCCTGCCAGGTCCGCGACCACGCTGCCACGCTCCTGGCAGCCGTCGCCATGCGGCCACGGCGCGAGATCCGTCACGGCACCGCCGTACCGCCCGTTCGAGTCCATGCCCCGCCTCCTTCTGATCGGCGAGGGCATGACTGCCCAGCACAGCCACTCACCCATCCCCCAGCAAGAAGGCACTCGGATAGCGCGAGGTTGACGGATGCGGACTATCGCATCTTCGGCAGGCCCCTGCTGGCCCGGGCGGGGGAACGCCGACCAGCCTCTCACTGCGGCGCGCAAGGTAGCGGTGGATCCCCGGTCAGCCAAACCGGGGAATCGCCGGACCATTGAAGATCCACCGCCGCCCCGCCCGAACTCACGGAAGCCACCCTCTCGACACACTCCTCGTTCCCTTACCACCCGCGTGGAGACAGCCGTCCGACCGGCATGACCCGGTCGCGCCATGGCACAGCTGAGCACGTAGTACTCGGCCGTCCGCTCAAGGCCCCGTTCGGGCTGGAGCATCGGCTACAGGACGCCGACGCCATGGCAACCGGTCGTGGGCAAGTCCCGCACGAAGCCGGGGATCAGGGCGCCCCTGGCCGGATCTGCTGTGAGGCACAGCCAGCACCCTGGCCTCCTTCAACAGCTCCTGCATTCGCCAGCGCACCACACACACCTGGCATTCGCCCTTGCCGGTCCCCGCCGAGCCCAAACAGGACCTCGTCAAAGTCCACGGCCGGCTCCGCCGTATCCCCCGTCGGCCCCTACTGTGGGGGAGCACAGAGAAGCCAGCAACGCTAAGCCCGTCTCCGCAGGTAGCGGCACCTCGCCGCGCCTCTCAGAACACGCCGGCTGCGAGAGCGCATCCGCGCGAGCCGACCCGCCTTGCAACGGCGCCGGAGCCCGAAAGCCCCTGTCGGCCTGCATCTCGGGTGCGCCTGAGGAACCTGCCGCGCGTCCGCTCGTTGGACAGCCCGGGAAATGCACACCGCCCAGGGGGTCACTCCCCCGAGCTCCCAGGGCGGCTCCCCCCGGGCCCTGACACCCGAGGACTCCAGCCCGTCCCGCGCGGCCCTTCCACCGCCCGGCCGGACTGGAGCGGCGCCATCCGGCGGTGACGCCAACACGGGTGTCAGGATCCACAGCCGCGCCAGGCCAGGCCGCGGACGAGCGGATTGCGGGTGGATCCTGTGATCCGACAGGTGGAGCAACCCGAACCGGTTCACCGGCCGCCCGCAGCCGCAGGCTCGCCCTAGACGAGTCATTCCGAATGCTGACGGTGTGTTCGGGAACGCAGACAGGGCGTCCAAGATCGTTGTGTGACGAACAACCTAGACGCCCTGCTGA
>NZ_JBIWAE010000008.1:0-77378 GCF_044759865.1 Streptomyces sp. NPDC099050
GGGGGGGGGTGGGGGGGGGGGGGGGGGGGGGGTGTGGGTGGGGGGGGGGGGGGGGGGTGGGTTTGGGGGGGGGGTGGGGGGGGGGGGGGGGGGGGGTGTGGGGGGGGGGGGGGGGGGGGGGGGGGGGGGTGGGGGGGGGGGGGGGCGCCCCCCCCCACCACCCGGGGTGGAGCGGGGTCGTACGGGTCAGGCGATCGAGAAGGTGACGATCGACTGGTAGCTGTCCGCGAACATGAACGGCGGGAGCTGGATCATTCCGGCTCCGCCGATCTCGAACTCGCCACCGGTCAGGTCATCGCCGCCCGCGGCCGCCGAGGCGACCTTCAGCGGGACGTCGGAGATCGCGCCGGGCGCACCCGCGGTGCAGGGGCTCGGGCTGGCCGGGTTGGTCACCTTGCAGGTCGGCTGGATGCCGATCTGCGCCGTGGCCATGGAATGGCCGGTGACCGAGTTCAGGAAGGGCGTCCGGGTCGCCGAGACGTCCCAGCCGAGGGTCCCGCCGCGGAAGTCCTGGACGGCCATCGCGGTGAACTGACCCACGACCGACTGGGACTTGCCGTTGATGGTGACCGAACCGAAGCTGACGGCGGGGTTGCCCGCCTGCGGGCCGATGGCCAGCGGGCCGGGCAGGACCTCGACGTCGACCGGGTTCTGCACGCCGGGCTGCTCGACGATGAAGGAGTACGTCTTGTACGGGAGGATCGAGCCGTCGATCTTGATCGTGTCGGCGGGCTGGTTGACGGTGATGTTGCAGGTGGCGACGCCGGCCGCGGTGGCCGAGCCGGTACCGGTGTCACCCGTGGCCGTACCGTTCTTGAGCGCGGAGCAGGTGACCGCACCCGCCGGGAAGTTGGCGCCCGTGACGACGACCTCCTGGCCCGCCTTGCCGCTGTTGGGCGTCAGCTTGGTGGTGATCGGGTCCTTGGGCAGGGCCTCCACAGCCACCGAGCCGAGCGAGGCGCTCGGGCGCGGGTTCGGGGTGCAGGTGGTGGTGAAGACGGAGCCCATGAGGCTCGCGTCGGTCACCGCCAGGTCCAGGGCCACGGACACCGTGGTGCCCTCGGAACCGTCCGGGATCTTGACGGTGCCGGAGAAGGCGGCCGGGTTGAGCGCCTGTCCGGCGATCACGTCGACCGTCTCGGGCGGGCTGACGACCGTCTGGAGAGTCGACCCGACCTTGAGGGTGATCTTGGAGACGTTCGTGGTCGTCACCGAGAAGCTGGGGATGACCGGGCTCGGACCCGGGTCGATGGTGACCGGGACCACGTCGCCGGCCTTGGCGCCGTCCGGCAGCGTGATCGTGTAGTTCTGCGTGCCCGAACCACCCGGCTGGGGCGCGGGAGCGACGCAGTCCATCGGGACGGGCGTCGTCTTGGTCGCGGCCTGCGCGGTGCCCGACAGACCCACCACGGCGCCCGTCAGGGCCAGGGACAGAGCGCCAGCCCCGGCCAGAACTCTTCGTCGAAACGTTGTACTCACTGGGTCGCGACTCCTTCGTCATACGAACCCTCCCCCCACCCGCTGTGTGGGGGAGGTCGAGCCGGTGCGGTGGCCGACATTGACGCGTCGCGGGATTGAGAAGTCAATGACTTGCTTTCGCCCGAAGCACACAGAAATTGATGTGCCATCAGGCCGGGTGGAGCGGAGGGGCGGATACCCGTCGGCCCGGGGCGGCGCGGGTGGGGCGGATGGGACTTCGGGCCCGGTTGCGGCCGGGTTGCGGGCCGGGTTTCGGGCCGCGAGTTCGGACCGGGCCGCGGGTGGGCCGGCCGGGGTCCGCCGGGGGCGGGGAGGCGCCGCCGGCGGAGGGTCCCGTACGGGCTACTTGTCGCCCGCCACGTGCAGCAACAGGTTAGGCGTCCCGGCCGGCAGGGCCGTGATCCGGTCCCGCACGGAGTCCCGTACGAGGACCTCGGCCACCTGGGCCGGCGTCTGGCGCGGGCCGCCGGCCGCTAGGCCGCGCGCCAGCACCAGCGCGGCGGCGCCCGCCACGTGTGGGGCCGCCATCGAGGTGCCGGAGGCACGGGCGGTGGCCGTGGCGGAGCCCTTCCAGGCGGACGTGACGGCCACGCCGGGGGCGGAGAGGTCCACGCAGGCACCGTGGTTGGAGAAGGAGGCCCGCCGGTCGAGTGCGTCCGTCGCGCCCACGGTGAGCGCCTGTGGGACACCGGCGGGGGAGCCGGTGCAGGCGTTCTCCGCGGAGTTGCCCGCCGCCACGGCGAAGGTGATCCCGGACGCGATCGCCCGCGTCACCGCGCGGTTGAGGGCGAAGCTGTACCCGCCGCCCAGGCTCATGTTCGCCACCGCCGGGGTGGCGGGCGACTTGAGGGCGTCCTTCACCATCCAGTCGATGCCCCGCGTGATGGCCGACAGCCTCGCGTCCCCGCGGCAGTCCGCCACCTTCACGGCGACGAGCGAAACCCCCTTGGCGACCCCGTAGGCGGCTCCGCCGACGGTGCCCGCGACGTGCGTGCCGTGGCCGTTGCAGTCCGTGGCGCCCTCCATGAACACCGCGTTGGCGCCCCAGCGGGCCCGGCCGCCGAACTCCTGGTGCAGGGTGTTGATCCCGGTGTCCACGATGTACGCCGTGATCCCCCCGGCCTTGGCCGGGTACGTGTACGAGCCGTCGAGCGGCAACTCGCTCTGGTCGAGCCGGTCCAGGGACCAGGGCGCGGGGACCTGGACGAGCGGAACGGCGGGAGCGACGGCCTCGCCCACGGGGGTGTCGCCCACGGGGGCCTCGCCCACGGGGGTGTCGTCGTCGATCCGGAAGACCGTGTCGGGCTCCACGGAGGCCACTCGGGGATCGGCGGCGAGTTCGGCGGCGCGGGCCGCGGTGGTGCGGACGGCGAACCCGCTCAGGGCCGTGTCGTAGACGGCCCCGACACTGTCCCCGGCGGCCTCGGACTCGGCGGCGAGGGCTCGGGTGGCCGCGGCGGCGGAGGCGCGGGTGGCGCCGTCCTTGAGGACGACGACGTAGGGGGCGGTGGGGGCGTCGGGGGTGGCGGCTGCGGCGTGGGAGGCGTACGGCGGCAGGGCGGTGGCCGCCGCCAGCAGGGCGGCGGCCGGGAGCAGCGCGGTGAATGCGGTCATGCCGCCGATGCTCGGCGAGGCACGGGCCGGCCGCGCGGAGGGTGCGCCGACTGGCCCCACGACACGCCGCCCCGGGGGCTAGGGCCCGTCGTCAAACTCCCGCCTGCCGCGCGACGCCCGATGCCGCGCGGCCGCCCTTCGGGCGACGGCGGGAGTGCGACGACAGGCCCTCGGCCGCCCCTTCCGGATCTTGCCGGGCCCGAGACACCCGGCACCGGGGCCGGCCGCACTGCCGACAGCACGCCCAGGCACGGCACCGGACGCCGCGGGCTCGGACTGCAAGACCGGAAAGAGACGACCTGGGTCGGCTCTTTCCGGTCCTGCCGGTCAGGACCGGATCGTCCCGCACCGCACCGCACCGTGCCGTACCGCACCGTGCCGCCCTGCACCGCACCGTGCCGCCCTGCACCGTGCCGCCCTGCCGGGGTTCCCGAGCACGTCCACTCCACGGGAACCCCGGCAGCGCGCCGAGGCGCGGCACCGGACGATCCGGTCCTGACCGTCAGGTCCGAAGGGGACGACCTAGCGGGCGAAGGGCCAGCCGAGCATCCTGAAGACGCCCTCGTCGCGGGCGCCGGCCGCCGCGTACGTGGCCAGCGCGGCCTCGTTGTCGGTGTCGACCCCCACCCACATGCCGTAGCAGCCGCGCGACTGCGCCTCGGCGGCGAGTGCCTCCGTCAGGGCTCGGCCGAAGCCGCGGCGACGGTGGGCCTCGTCCACGGAGAGCTCGTAGAGGCACATCTCGGTGCCCTTGTCGGGGTGGATCATCTCGATGCCGGACACCATGCCGACGGGCACGCCGTCCACGTAGGCGATCAGCATCAGGTGCCCGGGCGCGGAGAGGAACCGCTCCGACCAGTCCGCGCGGGCGGGCCCGTCGAAGAGGGCCTCCGCGGCGTGGAGTTCGGCGACGGTACGTGCGGGGCGGATGTCCATGGCGCTGACGATAACGGCGCCGCGGGCGCACCGGCACCGGTGCCGCGAGGGGCGCCGCGCCGGAGCCGCTGCGCAGGGTGATCGCCCTCGCCTACCAGTCGCTCGCGGCCGGAGGCCTGGCGGTCGGTGCCGTCCTCACGGACGCCGACGGGAATCCGGTCGCCGAGGGGCGCAACGAGGCGTACGAGGACGGCCCGGGCACCGGCCCGCTGCGCGGGACGCCGCTCGCGCACGCCGAGATGAACGCGCTGGGAGCCGCTCGCACGGGTTGGGACCTGGGCACGGCGACGCTGTGGAGCACCCAGGAACCGTGCTCGATGTGCGCGGCGGCGGCCGCGTTCACCGGTGTGGGACGGGTCCGGTACGTCGCCCCGGACCCGTGGGCTCTGTCCAGCGGCAACGGCTCCGGCTCCGACGCCGACGCCGACCCGGGCAGGCCCCACTGGCTGCTGGTGGCCAATGCCATGTTCCTGCGGAGCGTGGCCGTGGCCTCGGACGGTTCTGAGGAACCGCGGATCCTGACACACCACCGGGCCGTCGAACCCGAGACCACGGCCTTCCACGACAGGCTGCCGGCGGGCCTGCCGACTGCCGCCTCACCGGAGGACTGGCTGCGCCCCCACTGGGCCCTGCTCGCGGAACTCTCGGCGGCCCGCGAGCTGCGCACGCGTTCCTGACGCCGCCGGGCGGTCCCGGACCCGGGTGTCGGGCCCCGGGATGTCGCGTTCAGGGCGTCGTGGCCCAGGGTGTCGTGGCTCAGGGGGTCGCGGCCGACACCTGCAGTACGGGGATGCCGTCCGGTGTCCCCGCGCCGGGCGAGGGGGTGCCGTCGGTCCAGGCGTAGACCTCCTTGCCGCGCACGGTGACCTGGTACTGGTAGGCGCCGCGGCACTCGGGCCGCTCCTCGGCCCCGGTGCCCGCGGGCCACCACGTGGCCTCCAGAGTCGTCCCCGCGTGCTTGCTCGGCGTGCCCGCCGAGCACTGCGGGCCGTCCAGCGGGGTCGCGCCCAGCGTGAAGCGGAGCAGCCGTGCCTGACCGTCGGTGCGCGCCATTATTCGTACGTCGGTCGCGTCCTTCGGCACCCAGCGCGGCAGCACCCACGTGGCCTCCCCGCGGGCCGTCTCCCCGCGCGCTGCCTGCCTGCGCGTGGCCTCCCCGCGCGTCGGAGCATCGGCGGCCGTCGCGAAGCGCATGCCCCTCTCCTTGAACACCCGGTCGTTGATCGTGTCGGTCAGGGGGTTGCGCGGGAGGTTGGGCAGGGCGATGGCAGCGGTGGCGAGGACTCCGACGGTGGCGGCGACGATGACGAGCGGACGGCGGTTCATGTCCACGAGTATTCGCGGCAGCAGCCGTAGTCCGCGTCCCTCCCGAGGCTGAACCGAATCTCTGCCGGAAGGGTGACATCGGCTCATACCTGAGTACTGGTCCTGATCACGGGCGGAGATCCGGATCCCTCGCGGGGCTGGAGCCGGGCGCCCGCGCGTGCAGCCCGACACCCGTGGCGGCAGCCCTCGTTAGAGGATGCGTGCCCCGCCGCCCAGCCCCCGCCCCCTTCCCCGACCCCGCCCTCTTTCCCACCCCCGCCCCTGCACCAGCCGTCGCGGCCCCGGCCCCCGCCCCGGCCCCGGCCCCCGCCCCGGCCCCGGCCCCCGCCCGGACCGGAGCCCGGGCATCCGCTCTCGTCGTGGGCGCCGTGGCCGCCGTACTGGCCCTCGCGCCACCCGCGGCCGCGGCCCGGCAGCAGACCCCGCTGGTTCCGCAGGACAAGCCGCAGGTGCTGAGCGGCTGGACGCAGCCGGGCGCGGCCAGCCAGGACGCCTGGGCCACCGCGCGCGAGAACCGGGGCGAGTGGGAGCCGTACGGCTTCGACTGGTCCACGGACTACTGCACCACGTCCCCGGACAACCCCTTCGGCTTCCCCTTCCGGACGGCCTGCGCCCGGCACGACTTCGGGTACCGCAACTACAAGGCGGCGAGCGGGTTTCCAGCGGCCAAGCCCCGGCTGGACGAGATGTTCCACTCCGACCTGAAGCGCGTCTGCGCACGCTACTCGGGCGCCCGCAAGGCCTCCTGCGACGGCACCGCGTGGACCTACTACCAGGCCGTCAGGGCCTTCGAGTAGACCGACCGGAGCCGCCGCCCACGGGCTACGCGGGCCGTGGGGAGCGCAGTTCCAGCAGGGTGATGTCCGCCGGGGCGCCGACCCGGACCGGCGGGCCGAAGAAGCCCGCCCCGTTCGTCACGTACACCGTGGTGTCGTCCACCCTGCCGAGCCCGGAGTCGACCGGATCGGCCCGCTCGGTGATCGTGGTTCGCGGTCAGCGGGAACATCTGCCCGCCGTGCGGGTGTCCGGACAGCTGGAGGTCCACCCCGTGCCGCGCGGCCTCGTCGGCGAACACCGGCTGGTGGGCGAGGAGTACGACGGGACGCGACGGGTCCCGCCCGCCCAGGGCCTTCCCGAGGTCGGGCCCCGGCCGTACTCCTCCCCGGCGAGGTCCTCGACCCCGGCCAGGTCCAGGAAGGCCCCGTTGTGCGGGATCTCTACACGCTCGTTCACCAGCGAGCGGACTCCGACCTCGCGCAGCGCGTCCAGCCAGTACGCGGACGAGCGGCCGGCGGCGGCCGGCATCGCCGCCGCGCGCAGGGGCGAGCTCCCGCAAGCGGCCCAACTGCTGGAAAAGGCGCGCATGATGTCCACGGGCCCGCTGGCGGAAGGGCTGGACGGGCTGGACGGGCTGGAAGGGCCCATGCTCGAACGTGAACGGCTCTACCGCCACGAGCGCTTCCTCGCGGACATGGAGGTCCGCGCCGAGCTGGAACTGGAGCTGGGCAGGCACCGCAACGCCGTTCCGTATCCGTACTACGCGGTGGACAAGTACCCGCGCGGGAAAGCTTCCTGTGGCTGCTGACCCGGAACCCCGGAACCCCGCAGCCCCGGAACCCCGCAGCCCCGTAACCCCCGGAGGCTTCCGGGCTTACGTCACCGCTACGGCTTCGCCGCTAAAGTGCCCTGACCTGCACGAAAGCCCTCCGCGAGGGAGGGCTTCGGGTTGGGACGGGAAGTGTGCCCCCGGCAGGACTCGAACCTGCGGCCAAGTGCTTAGAAGGCACCTGCTCTATCCACTGAGCTACGGGGGCCGGAAGGTGGCCGTGGTGGCCTGGAGCCCCTGGGTGGGGGTGGGGCTGTGGTCCGTGCCGGGTCAAGGATAGGGCTCCGGTTGCCTTGTCCCGGTTGCTTCACTCGCGTGCCACGATGTGGAGGTTCGGTGAAGCGGTCCCGATAATCGCAGGCAGGTGCGATTCGCGCACCGCTTTTGCGCCGTGGCGCCCTGGGTGTTGTGCACTCGTTATGCCTGCGCCCCACTCGTCCGCTGTGTCCGGGATGTGCCGCTGGAGTAGCGCTCGGCGCGCAGAGGACGTATAAGCTTCAAAAATGCTCCTAAATTGGGCATTCTTCGCATGTGGTGACCTTGGATGTTCGGCCTCAGCTGCTCGATGCCCTGTCCGCCCTGCGCGACCGGGTCGCGTCCGTGCGTCTGCCGCTGCCCCTGCCCGGCGCCCCGCGCGCCCGCCAGACCAGAGCCGAGCTGCTCGCGCAGCTCGACGACTACCTCGTACCCCGGCTGAAGGCGCCGGAGGCGCCGCTGCTCGCCGTCGTCGGCGGGTCCACCGGGGCCGGTAAGTCCACCCTCGTCAACTCCCTCGTGGGGCGCCAGGTGAGTGAAGCCGGGGTACTCCGGCCCACGACGCGCACCCCCGTCCTCGTCTGCCATCCGGATGACCACCACTGGTTCGCCGGAGTGCGGGTGCTGCCCGATCTGATGCGGGTCTGGGCCCCCCAGGACGACGAGGACACCCCCGCGTCCGCCCGGCGGACCCCCCGCCGGCCGGGTGAAAAACACGGGCACGGGTACCCGGCCACCACCCGCGAGGTCCGGATCGAGACCGTCTCCACCCTGCCCCGCGGCCTCGCCATCCTCGACGCCCCCGACATCGACTCCCTCGTCGTCGACAACCGGACGCTCGCCGCGCAGCTCATCTGCGCCGCGGACGTCTGGGTCATGGTCACCACCGCTTCGCGGTACGCCGACGCCGTGCCCTGGCACCTCCTGCGCACCGCCAAGCAGTACAAGGCCACCCTCGTCACCGTCCTCGACCGGGTCCCGCACCAGGTGCTCGCCGAGGTCTCCCGGCAGTACGGGGCCCTGCTCACGCGGGCCGGGCTGGGCGAGGTGCCCCGCTTCACGGTGCCCGAGCTGCCCGAATCGGCCGGCGAGGGCGGGCTGCTGCCAGCCAGCGCCGTGGCTCCGCTGTTCGCCTGGCTCGCGCACCACGCGCAGGACCCGGCCGCCCGCCAGTACGCCGTCGGGCGCACCGCCCTCGGCGCGCTCGACTCCCTCGGGCGGCGGATGCCGGAGCTCGCCTCGGCCGTCGCGGCCCAGCACGCCGCCGCCGTGCGGCTGACCTTCGCCGTCGAGGACGCCTACAAGAGGGAGGGCAAGCGGGTCCGGGGCCGCCTGGACCGGGGCGCCGTACTCGCCGGGGACGCGCTGACCCGCTGGCGCGGCTACCCCCTCGACACCAGCGCCGACGAACTGCTCGACTCCCTCGCGGAATCCCTCGCGGCGCTGCTCCAGTGCGCCGTCGCCGCCGCCGACGAACGCATCGCGGATGCCTGGCGCCGCGAGCCCGCCGCCGGCGCGGTGTCCCTGCCCGCCCCCGACCGCGAGGCGGCGGAACGCATCGGCATGGCCGTACGCCGCTGGCGGCGCGTGCTGGAGGAACTCGCCGAGGAAGAGGTCGCGCGGCTCGACAAGCAGCCCGCGCCCGACCCCGACGGGGTCGCCGCCCTGCTGGTCGCGGCCCTCCTCGGCGGCAAGCGGGCCCGGCCGGCCGGGGAGAAGCTCGCCGAGCGGATCGGAGTACAGGCCGCCGTACGCCTGCGCGACAGGGGCGGCGAGCTCGTCGCCGAACACCTGGACCAGGTGCTGCGCGCCGAACGCGACCGCCGCCTGGCCCCGATCGAAGCGCTCGAAGTCAGCCCCGAACCCCAGGCCGAGCTGATCGCCGCGCTGTCCGTACTGCAGAAGGAGAGGTGACGCGGTGACCGCCCTGACCGACCGCACCGACGACCGCTGGGACGACGGACTGATCGCCCGCTCACGCCCCCGGCCCAGCGAGGACGACTGGCCCGCCGGCGGTGACGAGGAGGGCGACGAAGCACTCGTACGAGCGGTTTCCGGAGCCGGAAGCGACGGCGGCAAGGCCCCCGCGCCCCCGCTCAGCCCCGAGGCGCAGGCCCTGCGCGTCCGCCTCGACGCCCTGCGCCAGCTCATCGGGCTGTCCCGGACCAGGATCCTCGACGGAAAGACCCTCGCCGAAGCCGGGCGCGTCCTGGACGAAGCGGCCGCGCGCCGAGGGCTGTCGGCGCAGCACACCGTCGTCGCCATCGCCGGGGCCACCGGAAGCGGCAAGTCCACGCTCTTCAACTCCCTCGCCGGAGTGCAGATCTCCGAGACCGGGCTGCGCAGGCCGACGACCGCCGCACCCATCGCGTGCAGCTGGTCCGACGGAGCCGCGGGGCTGCTGGACCGCCTGGAGATCCCCGGACGGCTGCGCCGCCGCCCCCGGGAGACCTCGGAGGCCGAGGCGCTGCGCGGCATGGTCCTGGTCGACCTGCCCGACCTGGACTCGGCCGTCGGAGCCCACCGCGACCACGTGGACCGGGTCCTGGCGCTGGTCGACGCGGTGGTGTGGGTGGTGGATCCGGAGAAGTACGCGGACGCAGTCCTGCACGAGCGCTACCTGCGCCCGCTGGCCGGGCACGCCGAGGTGACCTTCGTCGTGCTGAACCAGGTGGACCGGCTGCCCGGGGAATCCGCCGATCTCGTCCTGGACGACCTGCGCAGGCTCCTCGACGACGACGGGATCGCGCTCGGCGAACACGGCGAGCCCGGAGCCACCGTCATCGGACTTTCCGCCCTTACGGGTGAAGGCGTCGGGGAACTGCGCGAGATGCTCGGACAGTTCACCCAGGAGAAGGGCGCCGCGACCCGCCGCATCTCCGCCGACGTCGACAAGGCCGCGGCCCGCCTGCGGCCGCTCTACGTGGCCGACGGCCATTCCGGGCCGGAGATCGGGGAGACCGCGCGCGCCGAGTTCGAGGACCGCCTCGCCGAGGCGGTCGGGGCGTACGCCGCCGGGCTCGCCGCCGAGCGGGCCTGGCGGCGCAACGCCGGAAAGGCCTGCGGCACCCCGTGGCTGCGCCTGTGGCGGTGGTACGAGAGCCGCCGCGCCCCCCGTTCGCTGGGTGGCCTCGCCGCGCTGGCGGCGATGGGGCGTTCCACGGCGGCCCCCGAGCATCCGGTCGAGGAGGAGGTGACGGCCCGCCAGCGGGTGGAACAGGCCGTACGGACCGTCGCCGACGAGGCGGTCCTGGGCCTGCCCGACCCCTGGGCCCAAGCCGTACGGGAGACCGCGGTCCGCGGCGCCGAAGGCCTCCCCCAGGCGCTGGACGAGATCGCGGTGACCCTCGGGCCGGCGGTCGCCATGCCCAGCGCCCGCCCTCCGCGGCCCTCGTGGTGGCCGGCGGCGGTGCTCGCGCAGGCGGCCATGACCCTGCTCCAGATCTACGGCGGGCTGTGGCTGGTCGGGCAGATCGCCGGGGTGCTGGCACCGAGCCTGATGCCGCCGGTCCTGCTGATGGTGGCCGGCATCATCGGCGGACCGCTCGTGGAATGGGCCTGTTCGATCGGGGCCCGGGGCCCGGCACGGCGCTACGGGCAGGACGCGGAGCGCCGGCTGCGCCAGGCGGCGGCGGGCTGCGGGCGGGCCCGGGTGCTGGAACCGGTGGCGGCGGAACTGCTGCGCTACCGGGAGGTGCGCGAGCAGTACGCGACGGTGGCGAAGTTGTCCACAAGCCGTCAGTAGTCCACAGCCGCCGACGGGCTGCGGCCGCCCGGGCCAGCATGGTCCCACCCCGTGCGGACGGTCCGGACGGGTAGGGAACGCGGGTCGGGGCGGCGCGTGGTCGAGCGCACCGCCGGACCCCGGAAGGGCGGCCGGGATGAACGACACCCAGGTGACGCTGGTGGGTTACGTGGCCACGCAGATCGACTACAAGGACACCGCGAGCGGTCCGGCGGCCCGGTTCCGCTTCGCGGTCACCCCGAGGTACTACGACCGGAAGAAGGAGACCTGGGCGGACGCGCCCACCAGCTTCTACACGGTGTGGGCCCGGCGCGGCCTCGCCGTGAACCTCGCCGGTTCCGTGTCCGTCGGTGAACCGCTGGTGGTCCACGGAAGGCTGCGGGTGCGGGAGGACCCGCCCGACGGGGAGGGCAACCGGTGGTTCTCGGCCGACATCGACGCGACCGCCATCGGGCACGACCTGAACCGCGGCACGGCGGCCTTCCGGCGGGTGGTCAGGACGGACGTCCCGCTGATGGGCCCTCAGAAGGCGGCGGTGGTCTGAGTGTTCGAGGAGGCTAGGATTCCCCGGTACTCACGGGCACCTGGGCCTTCGGCCCGAAGGGGAAGACTGTGTCGATTGCCGTTCCCGCACCCTCCACTCCTGCCGCCGCCGTTGGCGTCGCTCCTGGCCGTCCTCCTGGCCGTCCTCCGGGCGGTGTTCCGCTTCCGGTTGCCGCGCGGGCCGGCGAAGCTCCGGCGACGCGCACCACGGTCGCCGCGGCCATACGGGGCTCCGTACGGCGGCCGCTCGCGATGGCCCTGCTCGCCGCCGCGCTGGCCGGTGCCCCGGGCGCGGTGGCGGTCGCCGACACCGGTCCGGCCGCACCCCGGACGCCGGAGGGAGCGAGCGCCGTCCTGGACGGGCTGAAGACCTACGGACAGGCCGTCCTGCGCGGCCCGGACGGAACGGTGCGCCGGATCCCGGCCGGGCTGTACGAGATGCGGGTCGACGGCGGCGGCATGCTCCAGACGTACGGAGTCGGCGTCGCGGGAGACGCGCAGCCCCAGGCCCGGTTCACGGAGATCGGATGGAGCGGCACGCCGCTCGCCGGGAACGGCGAGGCGGGCAGGATCCGCTGGGTACTGGAGCACTCCTACCCCCAGCTGAACGACCTCGCCGGTCTCGCCAAGGCGGCCGGAGCCGCGGCGCTCACCGCGGAGAGCGCCGCGGCCGGGACCCAGGTGGCCATCTGGCGCCTGGCCGAGGGCGTGGCGGTGGAGGCCGTCGACCCGGCGGCGGAGAAGCTGGCCGACTACCTCCAGCGGGCGGCGCGCAGGCTGCCCGAACCGCCGGCGTCGCTCGCGGTGGACCCCGGCGAGGTGTCGGGGCCGCTGGGCACCCGCATCGGGCCGGTCACCGTCCGTACGGGTGCGCAGAGCGTGAGCGTGACCCCGGACCCGGCGGCCCTGGCCATGGGGGTGCGGGTGGTCGACGCCCAGGGCCTGCCGGTCACCTCCGCGGTCAACGGCGGGAAGCTGTACTTCGAGGTGCCGGAGGGGACACCGGACGGCAGCGCCGAGGTCACCCTCCGCGGGTCCACCCGCGTGCCGGTCGGCAGGGTCTTCACCAGCGGGGTCCCGGCACAGGTCCAGATCGTGGCCGGCTCCAGCGAGTCCGCCGCGCTGGCCACGGCGACGGCCACGTGGCCGCAACCCCCCGTCGCCCAGCCGGCGGAGGACCCGGCGTCGGTCGGGGCGTCCGGCGGGGCGATGACGGCGCTGGGCGCGCTGTCGGCTTCCGCCCCGGCATCGGAGCCGGACACCTCCGGGGAACGGCTGGCCGCCAGCGGCAGCTCGGCGGCCACCCCGGTGATCGCCTCCCTGGCGGTGGGCCTGGTCGTCCTGGGCGGCCTGGTCGTCCTCCTCCTGCGCAAGCGCCCCCTGGAGGACGGCCCCGGCCCGGAACGGGCGACGGACCCGGAGTAGGACACGCGCGGGGGAGCCCGGCACCCGGTGCTCCTCGGCCCGTCTCGGGCCGGCCCCACTGGACAGGGCCCGATCCCGAGCCCCTCCCCGGGATGCCCGGCCGCCGAGCCGCGACCACCCCGACCGGGGTCCGGTCGGCTCCTGCCTGGGCTCTGGCTCCTGCCTGGGCTCTGGCTCCTGCCTGGGCTCTGGCTCCTGCCTGGGCTCTGGCTCCGCCTGGCCTCCGGCCCCGCCTGGCCTCCGGTCGCCGGGCCTCTGGCTCTGCCGGAGGGGTGGGATTCGGGGTGGCGGGGGCGGGGGCTGGTTCGGATCCGGGGGTTCGGGTAGAGGCAGGGGATGGCTGATCAAGAACTGACCTGGCGGGGCGCGGTCGCGCGAGGGGACCGGTGGCTCTTCGACGTCGTGGCCCGGCGGCACTGGCCCGGGGCCGACCGGGTGCTGCCGCGGCTCGGCCGGGCCGCGAACCACGGGCTGCTGTGGGGCGGGGCCGCCGCGGGGATCGCCGTCCTCGGCTCGGCCGGGGCCCGCAAGGCGGCCGTGCGCGGGGTCGCCTCGCTGGCGCTAGCCTCCGCGACCATCAACACCGTAGGCAAGTGGTCCGTACGCCGGCCGCGCCCGGTGCTGGACGGGGTACCCGCCGCCCGGCAGCTCACCACGCAGCCGCGGACCACCTCCTTCCCCTCGGGGCACGCCGCGTCCGCGTTCGCCTTCACCGCCGGAGTGGCGCTGGAGTCCCCGCTCTGGGGCGCCGTGCTGGCCCCGGTCGCCGCCTCCGTGGCCTTCTCCCGGGTCTACACCGGCGTCCACTACCCCTCGGACGTGCTCGCGGGCGCCGCGCTCGGGGTGGCGGCCGGATGCGTCGTGCGCCGGCTCACCCGGGGCGCCCAGGAAGCCCGGATCGTGCCCGGCGACGAGCGGGCCGCCGCGGCGCCCGCGCTGCCCGACGGGGCCGGGCTCACGGTGGTGGTCAACACCGGGTCGGGCACGGCCGCCACGACGGGGCTCGACGTCCTGCTGCGCGAGCGGCTGCCGAAGGCCGAGCTCGTCGAGTGCGGGGGACCGGAACTCGCCGCGGAACTGGCCTCGGCCGCCGAGCGGGCCGCCGTCCTCGGCGTGTGCGGCGGCGACGGCACCATAAACGCCGCCGCCACCGCCGCCCTGCGCGCCGGGATCCCCCTGGCGGTGTTCCCCGGCGGCACGCTCAACCACTTCGCGCTCGACCTCGGCCTCGCCGGGATCGAGGACACCTGCCGGGCCGTGGCGGACGGCCACGCCGTCCACATCGGCGTCGGCCGCTTCACCCCGGGCCCCGGCCCGGATCCCGAGGACACCAGGGCCGGGTACTTCCTGAACAACTTCAGCATCGGGGCCTACCCGGAGCTGCTCGGCCACCGGCTCCGCTGGGCCCCCCGCATCGGCGGCGGCCCCGCCGCGCTCCTGGCGGCGTACCGGGTGCTGTGCGCCGAGCGCCCGGTACGGCTCAAACTGGCCGGGAAGCCGCGCAGCGTCTGGCTGCTCTTCGCGGGCAACGGCACCTACCAGGGCACGGGCCCGGCGCCCCGCTACCGCAAGAGCCTGGGCGAGGGCCTCCTCGACATCCGGCTCGTCCACGGCGGCGGCCGCCCCGGCCCCCGCCTGCTCGCCGCCGCCTTCGCGGGCCCGCTGACCCGCTCCCCGGTCCACGTCGCCACCCGGCTGCGCAGCCTGCGCGTGAGCGACATCCCCGCAGGCACCCCGCTCGCCTACGACGGCGAGTACGCCCAGGCCCCCACCGCCCTGGTCCTGGACGACCTCCCGGACGCCCTCAGGGTGTACCGCCCGCGCTGACCCCGGCCCCGGCCCAGGGCCTGGGCCTGGGTGCCGCCGCAGGCCCGGGGGCCCCGGTCGGAGCCCCGGGCCCGCGCTCACGCCATGCCGAGATCCGCCCGCATGGCGCCCCGCATGACCTCCGAGCACTCCGTGAGTCTGAGCAGCTCGGCATGGATCTCCTCGAAGGAGCACCCCGGCCCGGGAGTGCCCTCGGACAGCCGCATCGTGCGGGCGTACGCCCCCGCCATGCCCCGGGTCATCGAGTCCAGCTCCGCGAGGACGGCGGCGGAGGCGATCATCTGCGCCTCCGCGAACGCGGCGTGATGGCCGCCCCGGGCTTCCTCCAGCGCCGCCCGCGCGGGCGCGGGCCGCTCGGCGGGATCGGCCGGATCGGCCGGAGCGTTGTGGACGGCCCAGAGGAAGGACATGAGCGCGATCCGGTAGCGCCGGTACGCGGCATTCGTCGCCGCGTAGCACTCCCGCCTGCGGTCGAGCTCCGCCAGCTGCTGTTCCCGAGCCCACCCGAGCTGCGCCACCCGCTGCTCCCGTTCGAACTGCGCCGCCTGCACCCGCGCCACCATCCGCTGCGAAAGCACCGTCGCCAGCAAAGTTCCGGCCACGCCGACCACGGCCGCGCCGAGCGCGATCAGTCCGCTGTCCATACGTCCCCCACGTCTTCCCACCTCGGCCGCAGCCCCCCGGCCGCGCCCTCGTCGGCATCATCCTGCCGTGCGGCGCAAGGCCTCGGGACCGTTCGGCGGACCCCGGTCGGGTGGCTCCGGAGCCGAACGGGTTTCCCCCCGGGGATGGACGTCAGGCAAGATGGGGTGTATCTGCCCACCCATCGATCTGCCGGACGGTTTCTCTTGGCTGAGTTCATCTACACCATGCGCAAGACGCGCAAGGCGCACGGCGACAAGGTGATTCTTGATGACGTCACCCTGAACTTCCTGCCCGGCGCGAAGATCGGTGTGGTCGGCCCGAACGGCGCCGGTAAGTCCACCGTCCTCAAGATCATGGCGGGGCTGGAGCAGCCGTCCAACGGCGAGGCCTACCTGTCTCCCGGCTTCACCGTCGGCATCCTCATGCAGGAGCCGAAGCTCGACGAGTCCAAGACGGTCCTGGAGAACGTCCAGGACGGCGCGGCCGACATCATGTCGAAGCTGAAGCGCTTCAACGAGGTCGCCGAGGAAATGGCGACCGACTACACCGACGCGCTGCTGGACGAGATGGGCAAGCTCCAGGAAGTCCTGGACCACGCCAACGCCTGGGACCTCGACGCCCAGCTGGAGCAGGCCATGGACGCCCTGGGCTGCCCGCCCGGCGACTGGCCCGTCACCAACCTCTCCGGTGGCGAGAAGCGCCGCGTCGCGCTCTGCAAGCTGCTGATCGAGGCCCCGGACCTGCTCCTCCTCGACGAGCCCACCAACCACCTCGACGCCGAGTCGGTGAACTGGCTGGAGCAGCACCTTTCGCAGTACAAGGGTGCCGTCGTGGCCGTGACCCACGACCGGTACTTCCTGAACAACGTCGCCGAGTGGATCCTCGAGCTCGACCGCGGCCGCGCCCACCCGTACGAGGGCAACTACTCCACCTACCTGGAGAAGAAGGCCACCCGTCTCAAGGTCGAGGGCCGCAAGGACGAGAAGCGCCAGAAGCGCCTCAAGGAAGAGCTCGAGTGGGTGCGGTCGAACGCCAAGGGGCGCCAGACCAAGTCCAAGGCCCGCCTCGCCCGCTACGAGGAGATGGCCGCCGAGGCGGACAAGATGCGGAAGCTGGACTTCGAGGAGATCCAGATCCCGCCGGGCCCGCGTCTGGGCTCGATCGTGGTCGAGGTCAACAACCTCAACAAGGCGTTCGGCGACAAGGTCCTGGTCGACGACCTGTCCTTCACGCTGCCGCGCAACGGCATCGTCGGCATCATCGGCCCGAACGGCGCCGGCAAGACCACGCTCTTCAAGATGCTCCTGGGTCTGGAGGAGCCGGACTCCGGTTCCGTCAAGATCGGCGAGACCGTCAAGATCTCGTACGTCGACCAGAGCCGCGCCAACATCGACCCCAAGAAGTCCCTCTGGGCCGTCGTGTCGGACGAGCTGGACTACATCAACGTCGGCCAGGTCGAGATGCCGTCGCGCGCGTACGTCAGCGCCTTCGGCTTCAAGGGGCCGGACCAGCAGAAGGCCGCCGGCATCCTCTCCGGTGGTGAGCGCAACCGCCTGAACCTGGCGCTGACGCTCAAGGAGGGCGGCAACCTGCTGCTCCTCGACGAGCCCACCAACGACCTCGACGTCGAGACCCTGTCCTCGCTCGAGAACGCGCTCCTCGAATTCCCCGGTGCGGCCGTGGTCATCTCCCACGACCGCTGGTTCCTGGACCGGGTCGCCACGCACATCCTGGCGTACGAGGGCGAGTCCAAGTGGTACTGGTTCGAGGGCAACTTCGAGTCGTACGAGAAGAACAAGGTCGAGCGGCTCGGCGCGGACGCGACCCGTCCGCACCGTGCCACCTACAAGAAGCTCACCCGAGGCTGAGGGCCGAGGAAACGGCCATGGCCAGACACCACTACCGATGCCCCCTCCGCTGGGCGGACATGGATGCCTTCGGGCACGTCAACAACGTCGTCTTCCTCCGCTATCTGGAGGAGGCGCGGATCGACTTCATGTTCCGCCTCGCACCGGGGGAGGGCAGTGAGTCCTTCACGGGCGGTTCCGTCGTGGCCCGTCACGAGATCGACTACAAGCTGCCCCTCGTGCACCGCCACGAGCCGGTCCTCATCGAGTCCTGGGTGACCCGGATAGGCGCCGCGTCCCTGACCATCCGCTACGAGGTCAAGGACGAGGCGACCGAGGACGCGCCGGAGACGGTGTACGTGCGCGCCGAGACCGTGGTCGTGCCCTACAACCTCGCCGAGGGGCGGCCCCGCCGCATCACGGCCGAGGAGAAGCTCTTCCTCCAGGAGTACCTGGACGAGCCGAAGGCACAGCCGAAGACCGGCGCCGCCGCCCCCGCCGGGGGCATCGCGGCATGAACGAGCAGCTGCGCTTCGCCGACTCCGGGGAGGCGGCGGACCTCGCCGCCTTCCTGGGCCGGCTGGTGCACTACGACCGCGCCGCCGCCGTCCGCCTGCAGGCGCAGGCCGGCGGTGGCGCGCTCGCCGTTTTCGGGCGGCCGCCGTCCTTCGACGTACTGGCCGTCCGTACGGTGCGGCTCTCCGCTCCGCTCTCCGCTCCGCTCGACCTGACCGTCTCGGCCGGGGAGCTGCTGGAGTCGGTCGACGAGGGCGAGCGGGCCGGAGCCGTGGTGCCGGCGGCCGTCACCGGACCGCCCTGGGCGGGCGTGCTGCCGCCCCGCGGCGGCTGGACCCCGGTGGCCGGGCTGCCCGCCCCCGAGGCGATGGCCAAGGCCCTGGCGGAGGCCGTCGCCGAGTTCCGGGCCCGGGACGAGGCCCTGCCCCCGCAGCACCGGACCCGCTCCGAGCGCGACCGCATCGGCCGCGAGATCTGGTCCCGCACACTGGGGGACACCGAACTTCCGCTGCGCGCCGTGCACGCCGCGCAGTCCCTGGGCTTCCTGCGGCCGGTACGGTCCACCGTGCCCGCCGCCCCCACCGCGGCCGGAGCCGCCGCGCCGGTGGCTCTGTTCGCCTCCGGCGGCTGGCTGCGGCTGCGCACCCCGTACGGATCCGTGGCCACGCGCCGCCCCGGCGGCCTCGGCACCCTGCTGGTCCGGCCGGTCTAGCGGGCCGCCGCCGTACGGGACCCCCGCGCGGGATCCCGTACGCCCTAGCCCGCGGTGTTGATCATCGACGCGGCGGCGTACGTCAGGTACCGCCACAGCTGCGCCTCGTGCTCCGGCGCGAGGGCGAGCTCGTCCACCGCCACCCGCATGTGGGCCAGCCACGCGTCGTGCGCGGCGGCGTCCACCTGGAACGGCGCGTGCCGCATGCGCAGGCGCGGGTGGCCGCGGTTCTCGCTGTAGGTGTTCGGGCCGCCCCAGTACTGCATCAGGAACAGCGCGAACCGCTCCTCGGCCGGACCGAGGTCCCCCTCCGGGTACATCGGGCGCAGCAGCGGGTCCTCGGCGACCCCTTGGTAGAAGCGGTGGACCAGACGGCGGAAGGTGTCCTCGCCGCCCACCAGTTCGTAGAAGGTCTGCTCCTGGACCGTGCCCCGCGGAATCTCATTCACCCGACCATCGTCTCAGACGCCCGGACGGAGGACCCCGGTCCTAGGACCTCCCGGTCAGGCTCCGGACGGCCGCTGCGCGGTCGCACCCGGGCGGTGTCCGCAGGACAGTGGAGACATGGGCGCACACGCCGAGGTACGCGACGTGCGGGAGACCGCGCACGCCGCCCAGGTGCGGGAGCTGACCGCCGCCGGGGCGCTGGAGGATCCGCGCTGGCGGGCGGCCTTCGCCGCCGTGCCCCGGCACGTGTTCGTCCCGTACTACTACACGGGCCGCGGCGCCGGTCACGAGCGGCTCTGGGCCGAGGATCCCGACCCCGAACAGCGGGCCCGCTGGCTGCGCGGGGTCTACACCGACGCCCCGCTCGCCACCCGGCTGCGCGACGGCGAGCTGGTCTCCTCCAGCAGCCAGCCCTCGCTGATGGCGAAGATGCTGGAGGCCCTGGACGTCCGCGACGGGGACGGCGTGCTGGAGATCGGCGCGGGCACCGGCTACAACGCGGCCCTGTTGTGCCACCGGCTCGGCGACGGGCTGGTCACCACCGTCGATCTGGACGAGGAGATCACCGAGTCGGCGCGCGCGCACCTGGACCGGCTCGGCTACCACCCGGCCGTGGTCACCGGCGACGGGGCGCGCGGCTGTCCCGCCCGCGCCCCCTTCGACCGGATCCTGGTGACCTGCACGATCCCGCTGATCCCGCCCGCCTGGCTGGGGCAGTGCCGGCCCGGGGCCCGGATCCTGGCCCCGCTGTCGACCGGGCTGATCGCGCTCACGGTGCGGGACGCCGGGTTCGCCGAGGGCCGCTTCCTGCACACCTCGGCCTACTTCGTGCCCCTGCGCGGGGCCACGGCGGCGCCGCCGGGCACGTACGGGATGCCGCAGGGGCTTCCGTACGAGCTGGTGGAGAACGAGCGCTTCCAGTTCATGCTCGTGCTCACCTCAGGCTCCCTGCACCCGAGGGAGGCGCTGGACCTGTGGCGGCGCGAGGACCGGCCGTCGCGCGAGCGCTTCGGGGTGACGGTGGGCTCCGGGGGGCAGTGGTGCTGGCTCGACGATCCGCAGGGGCCCTACGTGTGGCCGCTGGGGGAGGCCGTGGGGGAGGCGGCGGGGGAGTCATAGGTCGGCCATCGACATATGTCGGCTACCGAGCTATGGTCGGCATGTGACTGATCAAGCTCTCCGCGAGCCGACCCTGCTGATCCTCACGGCGATCGCCGATGCCCCGCGGCACGGATACGCGATCGCCCAGGAGGTCGAGAAGATTTCGGAAGGCCGCACCAAGATGCGCACCGGAACGCTCTACGGGGCCCTGGAGCGGCTCCTGGAACAAGAACTCATCGCGGTCCACGAGGAAGAGGTGGTCGACGGCCGCAGGCGGCGCAGCTACGCGCTCGCCCCGCGCGGCCGGGAGACCCTGGCCGCCGAGGCGGCCCGGCTCGCACGCACCGCGCAGGAGGCCACCCGGCGGCTGGGGCTCGGCCGGTCCGCCGCCTCCCTCGGCACCGCCCTGCGCGTCCGCCGCACGGCGGTGGGCACGTGAGCGCGCTGCTGAGGCTGTATCCCGCCGCCTACCGGCGGGAGTTCGGCGATGAGATCGCCTACGCGTACCAGGAGGCCACGAGCGGGGCGGGGGTGCCCGCCCGCGTACGGGAAGGCGCCGACGTGGCCGGGCACGCCCTGCGCATGCGGCTCGGGCTGGGCTCCGCGGGACGCCCGGGCCGGCTCCTGGCGGCGCTGGCGCCGTTCGCCCTGGTCGCCGTCGGGGCCGCCGCGTCGAGCTGGGCCGGATTGACGCGCAACACCTTCGTCGTCGCGGGCTGGGACGAGATCGGTCCCGGCTTCGTGGGGATGGTGGCGGCCCACCTCGTCACCGTGTACGGCGTGTTCCTCGCGCTGGCCGGACGCTGGGCGGCGGGCAGCTGGACCGTGCTGGCGGGAGTGGCTGTGGCCTTCGCGACCGGTCTGGCCCGGATGGGCATCGCCTCCATCGGGTTCTCGGCGCTCACCATCGGGCCGATGCTCGCCCTGGCCCTGGTGGCCGTGGCGTGCCCGCCGGACCTGCGGCCGGCTCCCCGTGTCCGCACACGGGCCGGCGTGCTCGCGGTGATGGCGTGGACGACGGTGCTGACGAGCGCGGTGATGCTGGTCCCGCTGGTGTACCCCTTCACCCAGCTGCGCTTCGTGGTGCCGGTGGTCCTCGGATCGCTGCTGGCCGGATGCCGGGCCTTCGCGGGGCTGCGCACCGCGCCCGCCGTCCTGCTCGCGGGACTTCCGGTCCTGTACTTCGGTGCCGTGCCCGGGACGTTGCTCCCGCTCGCGCTGGCCGGTCTGCTCGTCCTGCTGCTGGTCGCCGCCGCGGTGGTGAGCGTGCGGCGCCGGCGCGGCGCACGGGACCCGGTGGCCGGCGGCTGAGCGTCCCCGGTCCCAAGGCGAAGCCCTCCGGTGATACCGGAGGGCTTCGCCGCGTTCAGGATCCGTGGCCGCGCGGGGTCAGCCCCGACGGACGGTGATCGTGGTCCAGGCGCCGACGTGGACGCGGTCCCCGTCGGCGAGCGGAACCGGCACGTACGGCTGGATGGACTCCTCGCCGCCGTTGATCGTGGTGCCGTTGGTGGAGTTCTGGTCCACCACGGCCCAGCTGCCGTCCGGCTGCTGGACGAGCACCGCGTGCTGGTGCGAGACGCCCGGGTCCTCCGGGGGCACCGACAGGTCGATGTCGGGGGACTCGCCCGTGGAGGCGCGGCGCCGGCCGATGGTGATCTGGCCGCCGGACAGCGGGAGGTGCTGCTCGGGGGAGTACGCGGGCAGGTCGAGCCCGGACGCCTCGGGGCCGCTGCGCTCCATCATCGCCAAGAAGTACGAGCGGTCCGGACCGATGGTCGCGCTCCAGGACCCGCCGCCCGGCTGCTGGTAGGGCTGCTGCTGGTACGGGGGCTGCTGCGCCTGGTGGTGCTGCTGCTGGTGTTGCGGCGGCTGATGCTGCTGCGGCTGGGGCGGCTGGTACTGCCCGGTCCGGGACGGCTGCTGGTACTGCGGCGGAGCCTGCTGAGCCTGCCGGTGCTGCGGCTGCTGGTGCTGCGGCTGGGGCGGCTGCTGCTGGTGCTGCTGCGGGGGCGGCTGCTGCTGGTACGGGGGCTGCTGGAAGTCCTGGCGCGCCGGAGGCGGCAGCATCCAGTCGTCCTCGCGCTGCAGCGGCTCGGCCGGGCGGTTGACCCGCGAGGGCCGCGAGCCCTGGTAGTCGAAGTGGTCCTGGGAGTCCGCCGGCGGGGCCCCGGGCGCGCCCGGGGACGGGGGCGGCGGCGGAGGCAGGTCCGGGGAGAGCGGGGTGTACGAGGTCGCCGTACGGGTCAGGAAGTTGTACCGGCACTCCTCGCAGAACGGGGCCATGGCCTCGCGCGGGGTCCGGCACTGCGGGCAGAGCTCGGCCTGTGCGGTCGGCTCGCCGGTGGGAGGGTAGCCGTAGCCGTAGGAGGGCGCCCCGGGGGTGCCCGCAGGGGCAGCCATGCGGTGGCCGCAGACCTCGCACCAGTCGTCGGAGGCGGACTGGTGCCCGTTCGGGCAGGTCGGCATCGCGGCGCTTCCTCCTTCTTCCTGCGTCAACGAGGCAGGGTCTTCTTCTGCTGCTTCTTCTTCGCGTCTGTTCGCATCCGGTCCGCAGCTGATCAGAGCGTCACGATCAGAGCGTCAAGCCGTACGTCAAGATTTTCGCACTCGAACGGTTTGAGTGGAACGCGTTTCTAGTGTCATCTCGTCCGCGTCGGCGACCTTTGCCTTCAGTCGCACAGTACCCGCCGCCGCATCGACGACATCCACCACCTTGGCCAGCAGCTTGGCGGTGTCGGCATTGCCCGAGGAGCTCGCCAGCTGCACGGCCCGGCCGAGCTTGGCCGTGGCACCGCCGACGTCCCCCAGTTTGCGGGCCTCCAGGCCCTGCTGGATGGCCTGCGCGAGCTCGGCCTGCCCGGTGTAGTGGGCCACCTGCGGGTTGATCGCGGTGGACGCGGCGAGATCGTCCGTCCAGACGGCGCGGACCAAGCCCTGGGCGAGTACGGCCGGGGCCTCACCGGGCGCTCCCGGCATGACGAGGGCGGCGCGGGCGGCGAGCATCTCCTGGCCGACGGAGGCGCCGGGGACCCGTACGCACACGTGGTACTCGCGGGACTCGTCGCCCCAGGAACCCGTCGGGTAGTCCCCGGCGCGCGGGGACGCCTCCGTACGGCGACCGGTCAGGTCCTGTACGGCGGGAGCCACCTGTTTGACGTACAGGACCTCCGCGCCCACGGGGGTCCACAGGCGCAGTGAGACGTCCGCCACTTCCTTGCCCATGACGTTCTCCATCATGTGCGTGAAGTCGGCCGTCAGCCGGGCCGGGTCGGCCACGATGTCGGCCGTGCCGAGCAGCGCGCTCGCGATGCCGGTGACCTCCTTGACCTCCCAGTCGGTCCCCACACCGCGGGCGTCACAGGTGAAACGGCCCGCGCAGGCGTCGAGCGTGGCGCGGAGCACGGCCGGGTCCTCGTGCTCGTTGCGGCCGTCGGTGAGCAGGATCCCGTGCCGGATCGCCGCGGTGGACCCGCGCAGCAGGCCGTCGGCGAGGCGCAGCCAGGTGCCGATGGCGGTGCCGCCGCCGGAGGAGAGCCCGCGCAGGGCCTCCTTGGCCTGGGCACGGGTGGTCGCGTCGGCGATTGCCAGGAGCCCCCGGCGGGGGAACACCTCCTTGGCCACGTGCGTCCCGGCGATCACGGCGAAGGCGGTGCCGTCGCGGAGGGTGTCGACGGCGGCGGCCGTCGCCTCGCGGGCGCCGCGCATCTTGTCGGGCGGGTACTCCATGGAGCCGGAACAGTCGACCATGATCACCACGGCGGCCCCGCCGGGGGCGACGGCCGTCCGGGTGGCCGTGGCACCGCCGGTGGAGGTGACCGTGACGATGGCGTGGACGTCGCGGGCGCCCTCAGCGAGGAACTCGTTCTGGTACACCTCCACGCTGAAGCGCGGGGCGCTCGGCTTGGCGAAGTTCGCCACTGGTCGCTCCTCCTCGGGGACGGGTACGGGGATCAGGCCTGGGCCTGCGGGGCGGCGGGGCCGGCGGGCGGGGCCGGCGCCTCCGGCGCGGTCGCCGCGAAGGGGACGACGGCCACGGTGACGTTGTCGTGCCCGCCGCCGTCGAGGGCGTGGCCCACCAGGACCTGCGCACTGTGCAGGGGCCGGACGGCGGCGTCGTACGGGAGCACCTGCGCCATGTCGCGCGCGGACTCGGCGTAGTTCCACAGCCCGTCGGTGCAGACCACGACCACGCCGTCGTGGTCGGGCTTGAAGGTGGCGGTGTGCGGCTCCAGGTCGTACGCGTCGGCCCCGAGCCAGCCGGTGATGGCGTGCGCGCGGACGTCGGCGTAGGCCTCGGCCTCGCCCATCAGGCCCGCGGCGACCATCTGGGCCGCCCAGGAGTCGTCCTCGGTGAGGCGCCGGGGCAGGGCGGCGCGGTCGTCGGGGACCCAGTAGGCACGGCTGTCGCCGACCCAGCCGATGGTCAGCAGGCCGCGGCTGACCACGGCGCCGACCAGGGTGCAGGCGGGGGCGTTCTGGGCGCCCGGAACCTCGGGGGCGAGGGCGTTCACCGCGGCGGCGGCGGCCAGGATCGCCTCGTGCATGGCCTCCTGGGGGTGCGCGCCGCGGGGGAGGGCGTCGAGCAGCGCCTCGTTGGCGGCTCCGGCGGCCGCGGCGGAGGCCTCGTCGGGGCGGCTGGCGGAGGAGACGCCGTCGCAGACGATGGCCACGGTGGCGGCGGAGCCGTCGGGCAGCGCGGTGGCCGCGACGGCGAAGGAGTCCTCGTTGCGGTGGTGGCGCAGCCCGCGGTCGCTGACGGCGGCGACGCTCCCGAGCTCCTCTTCGAGGTGGTCCCGCTCCCGGGGCTGCGCGTGCCCGCAGTGCTCGCAGTACCCGTCGGTGTCCACCCGCCCGGCGCGGCAGGCCACGCAGGTCTTCCCCCCGGAGTCCCCTTGCGGGGCGGGGCCCTGGCCTGCGTGGGGGGCTTCGCCCCCGGGGGCGTGGGCCTGCGGGGCGGGGCTGCCGTACGGGGCTTCGCCCTCGGCGTGCCCTTGCGGGGCGGGGTTCCCGTACGTGGCTTCGCCCTCGGTCTGGGCCTGGGGGCCGGGGCCGCCGTACGGGGCTTCGCCGCCGGAGGAGTGCCCCTGGGAGGAGGAGCCGCCGTACGGGGCTCCGTGGTCCGGGCCGGGGCCCTGCGGGCCCGGGCCGTGCCCGGCGGGGTCGGGTCCGCCGGCGTGCTGTGCCTGCGGGGCGGGGAGGTCGTAGGAGGTGGGGTGCTCTCCGGGGCCCGGGGTGCTGTACGCGGCGCCGCCCGTGGGACCCGTGCCCTGCGCGCTCGCGCCGTAGGGAGCGGTGTCCGCCGGGTGCCGGCCCTGAGGGGGCGTGGCGTACGGGCTCTCGGGGGCCGGAGGCGTGCCGTGGCCGGGGTCGGACCAGCCGGCGGGGCCCGACACCAGGGTGGGGGCGGCGGTGGAGACGCTGCCCCAGCCGGGCGCGGCCTCGCCCGCGTACCCGGAGGCCGCCGGCTCGGCGTGGCCGCCGGAGTGCCGGGGAGCGGAGTCCTCGCCGGACGACGGGAGTCCGACGGTGGCCGGGATCCCGTGCGCCGGGGTGACCCGACCGGTGGCGCCCGCGTGAGCGGCGCCGGCGCTCGCCGGAGCGGGCGGGCCGGTCGGCGCCGCCGGGATCAGGGGCGCCGGCGCGGCCGTACCCGCCCCGGCCGGGGCAGGGGCGGCCGGTGCCACCGGGGCCGCGGGGGCCGAGTACGCCGAGCCCGCCGGTGCCCCGGGGGCCGCGTACGCGGGGCCTGCCGGGGTGACCGGCTGGGCCGGAGCCGCGGGGGCCGAGTACGCCGAGCTCGCCGGGGAGGCCGGCGCGGCCGGTCCGGCCGCGGGCGGGGTCACCGGAGCAGAACCCGCCGGTGCCACCGGGGCCGCGTGGGCCGGTGCCCGCTCCGGGGCTCCGGGCTCCGCGGCGGCGGTGGTCGTGAGGGCGTAGCCGCAGAGGCCGCAGAAGCGGTCACCCTCCTCCAGCGGTTCCGCGCAGCTGGGGCAGCCCGACAGCCGATGCATCGACATCAATCACACCCACGTCCGGGGACGGAAACGGTTTGCCCGCTCCACCAGTTCGATCCTCTCCTCGCCCCGCTGCGCCAGCCGTGCCAGCACGCGGAACGAGCGCTCCAGGCCGAAGCGCAGTCCCCGCTCGTCCAGTTGGCAGCCGAGCAGCGAGGTACGGCCGGGGTCGGAACCCCGGCTGCCCGACAGTACCCAGTCCAGCGCCGAGCCCAGAACTTCCGCCCTGAGCCGCTCGTGGCGCACCGAGTCCAGGCCGAACCGCCCCAGGGCCTCCACCTGCGCCGCGGCGGCCGTCAGATCGGCCAACAGGGCTTCCTGGGGCGACCGGTCGCGCAGGCGTGCCCGTACGGCGGCCACCCGCGCGGCGGTGTGGTGGATCGACACCTCCGGTACGGATTCCAGCGTGCGCACGGCTCCGTCCCGGTCCCCGGTGGCCAGCTGCACCCGGGCCAGCCCGAACGCGGCGCCGACGAAACCGGGGTCCGTGGCCCACACCAGGCGGTAGTACTCGGCGGCGTTGTCCAACTGCCCCAGCACCTCCGCGCACAGCCCCAGCGCCAGCTTCGGCGCCGGCTCGCCCGGGAAGGCGTCGTAGATGGCGTCGAAGGACAGGGCCGCCGTCTCGTCCTCCCCGACGGCCAGCGAGGAGATGCCCCGGGCCCACACCACGCGCCAGTCGTCGGGGTGCCGCGCCTCCAGCCGGGTCAGCGCGTCGGCGACGAGCGGCGCGTCGGCGCCGCCCAGTTCGAGCCGGGCCCGCAGCTCCCGCAGCCGCAGCTCGGCGGATTCGGCCGGCGCCGAGCCCAGCGCGGCCAGCAGGTCGGCCGGCGCGGAGGCCAGCAGACCGGCCAGGAAGCCGGCGTTGGGGTCCGCGGCGTCGACCAGCGGCACGGGCAGCGCCAGCGCGGCCTCGCGGGTGTCCAGCGTGGACAGCTCCGGCCGCCGCGGGGCGGTGATCCCGACGGGAGGCAGCGGCTCGGCCGGCCGTGCCTGGCGCGGGGCCGGTACGGCGGGACCGGCGGCCCGGTGCGTCGCGGTGGTGACCAGCCCGGTCGTGCCGTACCCCGTGATGGGCGCCGCGGACGGCGCGGCCGGGTCCCCCGCGGACACGGCGGCGGCGGGAGCCGGAACCGGCGCCGGCGCCGGAGCCGGGACGACGGCCGGCGCCGGAGCCGGGACGACGGCCGGAGCCGGGCCCCGGCCCGCCCGCCACCGCTTGACGGGGCGCTCGCCCAGGCGGGACACGTGCCCGCCGGACTTGTCGTCGGTGAACAGCCGGTCGTCCGGGACCCGCAGTTCGGGCCCGAAGAGGGTGGAGACCTGGGGCCGCGGGCGGCCCGTCTGGAGCGCGACGACCTCGCGCAGCACCCCCGTCAGCTGGTCCGCCATCTCCTGCGCGGACGCGAACCGCCGTCCCGGATCCGGGTCGGTGGCCCGTACGAGCAGCCGGTAGAAGGACTCGTACCGCCCGAACACCTCGATGTGCCGCGGGTCCGGCAGGGAGTCCACGAACACGTTCGTGTAGCCCTGGAAGTCGAAGGTCAGCACGGCCAGCGTGCGCGCCACCGTGTACAGGTCGGAGGCGACCGACGGGCCGAGCTCCGCCACCTCCGGCGCCTGGTAGCCCACGGTGCCGTAGATGGCCGACTCCTCGTCGTCCATCCGCCGGACCGCGCCCATGTCGATCAGCTTCAGCTGGTCGGCCTGCTGGATGGCGTTGTCGACCTTGAAGTCGCAGTACAGGAGGTTCCTGGAGTGCAGGTGCCCGAGTGCCTCCAGCGCCTCGATGCCGTAGGCGCACGCCTGCTCCACCGGCAGCGGATCGCGGCGGCCGTCGGGCCTGCGCCGCTCGTTGGCGATCTCCTTGAGGGATTTGCCGCCGACGTACTCCATGACGATGTACCCGTCCAGCGAACCGGTCCGCTGGTCCAGGTGCTCCACGAAGTTGTAGATCCGCACGATGTTGGAGTGCTCGATCTCCGCGAGGAAGCGCCGCTCCGAGATCGCGGCCTCCATCGCGTCCTGGTCCCCGGTGTCCAGCAGGCCCTTGAGCACCACCCACCGGTCCGACACGGCCCGGTCCACCGCGAGGTAGACCCAGCCCAGCCCGCCGTGCGCGAGGCAGCCTGCGACCTCGTACTGGCCGTGGACCAGATCACCCGCGCGCAGCTTGGGCACGAAGGAGTACGGGTGACCGCACTTGGTACAGAAACCTTCCGTCCGCCCCGGCCGCTCGCCGCGCGCCCGCCCCACGGGAGCCCCGCAGTCGGAGCGCGAGCAGAACCGCTTGCGCTCCGGGACCTCCGGGTTCTCCAGCACCGCCTCCGAGGGATCCGGACGGGGCACCTCCGGTACGTTGACCAGCCCGGCGCCCAGCCGGCTGCGGCCCGACCCCGAGGCGGCCGAGCCCGAACTGCGCACCGACACCGACCGGGTGGACGCGGCTCCCGAGAGCGTGCGCGAGAGCCGGCCCGACACGGAGCGCCGAGACGACGACGAACGCGACGAACGCGAAGCCCGCGAGGAGGAGGACGAGGCGGAGGACCGGCCGGACCCGTGCGAGCCCTGGGAGTCCCCGTGGCGGGCCGCGCTCGTCATCGCCGTCGGCACCGACACCAGCTCCTCGGCGCCCGCCGCGACGGCGCCGGCCGGCGCCAGCCCGCAGGTGTCGCAGTAGACCTCGCCGCCGCCCATGTCCTCGTACGTCCCCGGGCAGCCGGGGCGCATGCACGCCGTTCCGATCAGACTCACGCGTCCCCCTCCCCCGGCCCGTCGGGCCACTCGTGCACCGGTCGGTGCCCCTGCCGGTCCTGCCTGTCCTGCTGGTTCTGCCTGTCCTGCTGGTTCTGCCGGTCCTGCTGAGGCGGCGGCAGTGCCTCGGCCGTCGCCCACTGGTAGCGGAGCACCGCCTGCTCGGCGGCCCGCAGATCGCAGGGCGCGCTCCACAGCATCCGCCGCGCGGTGTCGTACCGCTCCATCAGCAGCGGATCCTCCGCCATGCCGAGCCGCGCCACCTTCGCCTTGTAGGCGTCGAGCCGTCCGCGCAGTTCCGCCCGCACGGCCAGCGGAGCCGTCACCGCGGTCAACGATTCGCGGGCCCGCAGCAGTTCCTCCTCGGCCCGCTCCTCCAAGGACTCCAGCAGCGGCGACAGCCGGTGCCACTGGGCCCGGCGCCGGTACTCGGCCGCCGCCGACAACTCCTCCTGCAACGCCGTCGGCGGGCCGCTCACCGCGGGCACCTCGGACGCCGCGATCTTCGCCAGCACCTCGCCGCGGGCCACCCGCGCCTCCGCCAGGGTCCGGTCGGCCCGCGAGAGCAGGTCCCGCAGCCCGATCAGCCGCTGCTCGGCGTCCTGCCGGACGGCCAGCACCGCCTCGACCTCCCGGCGTACGTCCTCCAGCGCGAGCGCGGCCCGGTCGTAGCGCCCGGTGTCCGGCCGGCCGCCCCCCGGCGCGGAGCTCCCGGCCACGGAGCACCAGAACGCCAGCGGGTCCTCGATCACCCGGGCCCGCAGGTCCGCCAGCTCGGCCGTGATGGCCTCCAGGTCGTCCCCCGAGGGGTGTTCCCCCGGCCGGACCCCCACCGAGTGGGCGAGGCCGCGGGTGCGGTGCAGTTCGGCGGAGAGGAGGTCGATCCGGGCGGGCAGCGCCGACCAGACGGAGTCCGCGGCGACCACCACGTCCAGGGAGCTCGCGTACAGCTCGTTCATCCGGGACACCAGCTCGGCGAGGGAGAACCGCTCCGCGAGCGGGGCCCCCTCCACGGCGGCGCCGGAGATCAGCACCCCGGGCCCGCGCAGCCGGTCCGTCAGCTCGACCAGGTCCTCGCGGCTCGGCCAGCGGCGCCGCTCGCGGATCTCCCGGGCGGCGCCCAGCGCCCCGCTGTAGGCGTCGAAGTACCGCCACAGCCGGGTGATGGCCGCGTCGGCCTCGGCCCAGCGCTCCTTGGTGAGCCCGGTCAGCCCGGCGCCCTCCAGGAGCTGTCGGCCGGAGTGGTCCTGGAGCGCGAGCAGCGAGGTCTCGACGGCCTCGTGCTCCGCGCCGAGCCGGGCCAGCGCACGGTCCACACCGTCCCGGTCCATCACCGCCGGTTGCGCTCCCCAGGGATGGGCCTCCACCGATTCCGCCTCCGGTCTCGTGACATCGGGCTCAGAATCCGCCACCGGCCTCAGTCCCGGTACTTGGGAGCGGGCGGACCGGCCACGCCGGGCAGCACGGGTTCCAGATGGTGCTTGTAGGCCGCCATCCAGGGGCTGGCGGCGCCGCCGGCGCGGTAGTCCTCCAGCACCTTGTTGACCCGGCGCACCAGGTCGCCGGCGTCCTTGTTCATCGCCACCCCGTAGAACTCCTTGGTGAACGGGGAGCCGACCAGCCTGACCGACGGGTCCTGCGCGGCCTGGCCGGCGGCGAGGGCGTTGTCGGTGATGATGCCGTCCACCTCGCCCAACTGCAGCCGGACCAGGCAGTCGAGCTGGTTGGGCACGCTGACCGGGACGGCGCCGTAGGACTGGGCCGCCAGGGCCGCCTCCGCCGTGGAACCGGCCGCCGTGCAGATGCGGCGGCCCTTCAGCGAGGCGTCGTAGCCGGTGATCGTCGAGTCCTTGGGGGCCAGCACCTGCTGTCCGGCCTCGAAGTACGCCGTCGAGAAGGCGACTTCCTCCAGCCGCTTGCAGTTGACGGTCATCGTGCGCACGACGATGTCGACGGTGCCGTCCTTGAGCGCGGGGATGCGCTGGCTGGTGGGGATGGCCCGGTAGATGACCTTGCCGTCCGTGCCGAATATGTCCTTCGCTATGGCCTGGACCAGGGCGATGTCGAAGCCGTCGAGCTCCCCGGCCGGGTTGCGGTAGCCCCATTTGAAGCTGTTCTGGTCCACGCCCGCGACGAGGTGGCCCGCGGCGCGGATCCGCTCGATGGCCGCGCCGTCCAGCCCGTCGGGGCGCAGGCTCGCCTCCGGGTTCTCACAGGTGTCCGCGGGGGCCTGCGGGGCGACGGCCATCCTGGCCGGCCCGCGCACCGGTGAGGAGGCCCCCGGGCCGCCCGGGGCCGCCTGGGCCAGCGGCAGCAGCACGGCGGCGGCCGTCAGCGCACAGGCCGCGGCCATCGCACCGACCCCGCCCCAGCCGCGCAGCCGGCCCGTCAGCCGGCCCGTCAGCCGCCGCGGGCCGCGTACGTCCGCGCCCTCGGCGGAGCCTTCCGCGGCGCCCTCGGGGGCCTCCGCCGGCCGTGCGGTGCCCGCAGCACCCCCGGAGCCCATGACCGCGCGCTTCACCCGTCCCGGCATCGCTCTCACCTGTACTCCGAAAGCCTGCGCCCGATGCCGAGCAGGGCGGCCACCGCGCCGACGACCGCGAGGGCCGCCGTACCTGTCACCAAACCGTCGAGCGCCCCGAGCCCGTCCCGCGCCGCCCGGGTGAACTCGCGCTGCTCGTGGACCACGGCCGCTTCCAGCGAGGCGTCCACCGTGTCGAAGGCGGTCCCCGTGGGCCTCGGATGGTCCTTGTCGCCGATGACCTGCCCGACGGCGCCCTGGTAGTCGCCCATCAAGTCGGTCTCCCGGGCGGCCGCGTGGAGTCCCTTCCACTGCCTCACGCCCTCCGCGGCGCGGGCCACCGGGTCGCGGCCTGCCGCGTCGTCGGCCAGCTTCGCCGCCAGCGCCAGACCCGCGTCCAGGTCCTTCATGTCGTTCGCGTAGTCCACGTCGTACTTGTCGGACTTCTTGTCCTCGGCCAGTACGGCGCCGCGCGAGACCAGGGTCAGGTTCTCGTTGGCGCGCGCCTGGAGCGAGGCGATCCGTGCGTCGTTGAGCACCTTGAGCGACTCCTGCCCGTCCGTGCGGGCCTCGCTCAGCCCCGAGCGGGCGACCGTGTGCCCCGCGGCCAGCCACAGCAGCAGCACCAGCGAGGCGGTGGTCGCCGCGACGAGCCCGTGGTTGAGGACGCGGTTCGTGCGGCGGTAGTTGCGCCGCTGGACCCAGACCAGGGCGGTGAGGGCGAGCAGACCCGCCCCGAGGGAGCCCAGGGGCAGGGCGCGGGCCTCGTCGTAGTCCGTGTAGAGCCGGCCGGTCTCCGCCTCGTAGAGCCGCTGCGCCGCGGGCAGCAGCTGGGTGCTCATCTGCTCGTTCGCGTACCGGAGGTAGGCGCCGCCGAGCGGCAGGCCCTGCTTGTTGGTGGCCCGGGCCTGCTCGATCAGACCGGCGTAGCGGGGGAGCTGCTCGCTCAGCAGGGTGATCTGCTTGCGGGAGTCCTCGCCGGCCGTGGTGCTGGCGGCCGCGTTCACCAGCAGCCGGGACGCGTTGGCTATGTCCTTCTCGTACCGGCTGCGGACCTCGCGGGGCTCTTGGCCGCCCGCGAGGAACCCGCTGGAGGAGGCGGTGTCGGCGTCCGCGAGGGAGCGGTAGATGCTCGCCGCGTCGGCGCTCAGGGGCTGGCTGCGGCCCACGACGTCGTCGGCGGCGGCGACCCGGCCGGAGATCTCCCAGACGGCCACCGCGCCGAACAGCAGGACCAGTGCGGCCAGGGCCGCCCCGATGATCCGCAGCCGGCCGGGCTCGGTGGTGGCGGCCGCGCGCAGCCGCTCCACGCCCTCGGCCCAGGCGGTGCCCCGCCGGGGCAGCCCGTCGGGCGGCGGCGCCGGCGGCCCGGAGGACGCCGGGACGACGCCGCCGGGCGCGGGCGCGCGTGATGTGATGGCCACCCTGACCTCCCCCTCGGTCCTTCGTGCTTCGCAGCAGTATGGCCTTAGTGGCGGTCCTCCACAGCACCCGGTCCGGGATCAGGCGCGATCCGCCCCGATCCGTCCCCGGTCCTGCCCCGGCCGGTCCCCCCGTCCGCTCCACCCCTTCACCGTCAGTACGCCCTGCGGGCCGTGATGGTTCCGGATCGGGCGCGGTTCATCCGAAATGGGCACGCAGCTTTCCGTAGGCCTCGGGGCCGGCGCCCAGGGCGTCCAGGCCCAGCAGGCCGGCGCCCAGTACCGGCTGGGCCGTCACCACCGACACCCGGGCGTGCGGCGCCCGTTCGGCCAGCAGGGCCTCCACCCGGCCGTTCAGCCGCGGGTGCCGGGCGGCGAGCACGCTGCCGCCGAGCAGGACGGGCGCCGGCGCGCCCAGCAGTCCGAGCCGCTCCAGCGCCACCGAGGCGAGGGCCACGACCTCCTCGGCCTGCCGCTCGACGAGGGCCGCTGCGACCGGATCGCCGGCCGTGGCCACCGCGAACAGCACCGGCACCAGCTCGTGCATCCGTACGGCATCGACGGCGCCCAGGTGCAGCGCCTCGATCAGCGCGTACATGGAATCCAGTCCGAAGTGCCCCGGCAGGGCCGCCGCGAGCGCGGTGGGACCGCCGCGCCCGTCCTCGGCGCGGGCCGCCCACCACATGGCCTCGGCGGCCAGTCCGCCGCCGCCGCCCCAGTCGCCGGAGATCTGTCCGAGGGCCGGGAACCGGGCGGTGCGCCCGTCGGGGAGCATGCCCACGCAGTTGATGCCCGCGCCGCACACCACCGCGACCCCGCGCGGCCCTCCGGCGTCCTCGCCGAGTCCGGCCCGCAGGATCGCGAAGGTGTCGTTGCGGACCTCGGTGTCCGTGCCCCAGCCGCGCGCGCCGACGGCCTCGGCGAGCCGGAGTTCCTCCACCGGGAGGTCCGCGTTGGCCAGACAGGCCGAGACCCGGTCGGCGTACGGGGCTCCGGCCGGGGGCACCGGCAGCCCGGCGGCCGCGGCCGCCTCGGCGACGGCCTGTCCGAGGACGTCCACCGCCTCCTCGATCCCGACGCGCGGGGGCTGGAAGCCACCCGCGCGCCCGGTGCCCAGCACGCGGCCGTCCGCGGCGATCAGCGCCACGTCCGTCTTGCTGTTGCCCGCGTCGACGGCGAGGACGGCCGCGGCCGCCGGTGGGGGAACGGGCCGGCTCACGCCCATGCCAGGTGCTCCTTGTTGTGCGCGAGGAGCCGGTCCGTCAGCCCCTCGGCCAGGTCGAACTGGCCCACCAGCGGGTGTGCCAGCAGCGCCTTGAAGACCCGCTCGCGGCCGCCCCGCAGAGCGGCGTCCAGCGCGAGGTCCTCGTACGCCGTGACGTGGGAGATCAGCCCCGCGTACAGCGGGTCCAGCCGGGGTACGGCCAGCGGCGACGGTCCCGTGCGGTCCACCCGTGCCTGCACCTCGATGACGGCGTCGTCCGGGAGGAACGGCAGGGTGCCGTTGTTCAGCGTGTTGACCACCTGTACGGCGCTGCCGCCGTCGCCCAGCAGGGAGGCGGCCAGGTCCACGGCGGCCTCGGAGTAGAAGGCGCCGCCCCGCTTGGCGAGCAGTTCCGGCTTCTCGTCCAGCGCGGGATCCCCGTAGAGGCCGAGCAGTTCCTTCTCCATCGCGGCGACCTCGGCGGCCCGCGAGGGCTTGGTCCCGAGCTCCCGGACCACCTCGTCGTGCGCGTAGAAGTAGCGCAGGTAGTACGAGGGAACCACCCCGAGCCGGTCCAGCACCGCGCGCGGCAGGTGCAGGTCCGCGGCGATGGCCTCGCCGTGCCGGGCGAGGAGCTGGGGCAGCAGGTTCTCGCCCTCCGGGCCGCCCTTGCGCACCCCCAGCTCCCAGGTGAGGTGGTTGAGGCCCACGTGGTCGAGGTGGATGTCGGCCGGCGCCAGGTCCAGCAGCGCGGCGAACTTGCGCTGGAAGCCGATGGCCACGTTGCACAGCCCGACCGCCTTGTGCCCGGCCTGGAGCAGGGCGCGGGTGACGATCCCGACCGGGTTGGTGAAGTCGATGATCCACGCGTCCGGGTTGGAGCGCCGGACCCGCTCGGCGATGTCGAGGACCACCGGGACCGTGCGCAGCGCCTTGGCGAGACCGCCGGCGCCGGTGGTCTCCTGGCCCACGCAGCCGCACTCCAGCGGCCAGGTCTCGTCCTGGAGCCGGGCCGCCTGCCCGCCGATGCGCAGTTGCAGCAGGACCGCGTCCGCGTCCGCGACGCCCGCGTCGAGGTCGGAGGTGGTGGTGACGAGACCCGGGTGCCCCTGCTTGGCGAAGATCCGCCGGGCCAGGCCGCCGATCAGCTCCAGCCGCTCGGCGGCCGGGTCGATCAGCACCAGCTCGCTGATGGGCAGGGTGTCGCGCAGCCGGGCGAACCCGTCGATCAGCTCGGGGGTATAGGTGGAACCGCCGCCCACCACTGCGAGTTTCATTTCGATCTCCTTGAACGCTGGTTTCGACCGGGGGCATGTAGCTGTGCCCCGGGTGCAGGTAGTTGAGGAACGCCGCTGCGTGAAGCTGTGACCTGCGCTTGTGCTGGCATCGTGAGCGTCTCTAGCGTCTGCGGTATGGGGACTTCTTCCGTGAAGCGGGCGTTCAAATACCGCTTCTATCCGACCGACGCGCAGGCGGCTTGGCCCTCGCCACACGGACAGAGGCGTGGGTGGCCCAGAAGGAGCGGGTGAGCTTCGCGCAGACGTCGGCGATGCTCACGGTGTGGAAGAAGACTGAGGAGCTCTCCTACCTGGCTGAGGTGTCCTCGGTGCCGCTCCAGCAGGCACTGAGGCACCTGCAGACTGCGTTCCTGGGGTTTTGGGGCAAGCGAGCGAAGTACCCCCGCTTCAAGTCGAAGCGGAAGTCGCGTGCTTCTGCGACGTACACACGCCGGGGGTTCCGGTACACCGACGGCCGGTTGATCCTGGCGAAGATGACTGAGTCGCTGGACGTCGTGTGGTCGCGTCCGCTGCCCGCAGGGGTGGAGCCGTCGACGGTCACGGTCTCCCACGACGGCGCCGACCGTTGGTTCGTGTCCCTGCTGTGCGAGGACAGCCCTGCCCCGATGCCCGCCACCACGAACGCGGTGGGTATCGATGCCGGGCTGACGGCCCTGGTCACTCTTTCGACCAGTGAGAAGGTTGAGAACCCGAGGCATGAACGGAGGGATCGGGAGCGCCTGGCCCGGGCGCAGCGGGCGCTGTCGCGGAAGGAGAAGGGCAGCAACAACCGGGCCAAAGCCCGTACTCGGGTGGCGAGGGTCCATGCGCGGATCGGGGACCAACGCCGGGACCACCTGCACAAGCTGACGACTCGACTCGTGCGCGAAAACCAAACGCTCGTGATTGAGGACCTCACCGTCCGAAACATGGTCAAGAACCACAGGCTCGCCCGCGCGATCTCGGATGCCGCGTGGCGTGAGCTGCGGAGCATGCTGGAGTACAAGGCGGCCTGGTACGGGCGCGAGCTGATCACCGTGGACCGATGGTTCCCCAGCACGCACCTGTGCTCGGCCTGCGGAGCGCTTGCTGGCAAGATGCCCCTGAACGTCCGGGAGTGGACGTGCGACACCTGCGGGACGACCCACGACCGGGACGGCAACGCAGCGATCAATCTTCTGGCCGCCGGGCTGGCGGTTGCTGCCTGTGGAGCGGGTGTAAGACCTCATCGGGAGTCCTCCTCTCGGTTGGGGCGGTCCGTGGTGAAGCAGGAAACCCCACCCGTGAGGGTGGGAATCTCCTAAAGGGAGGATGAAGTCAATCCGGTCAGGGTGACGCCTTCGACGAACGCCTTCTGGGCGAAGAAGAAGAGGACGATCACCGGGGCCATGACCAGCACGGTTGCCGCCATGGTGAGGTTCCAGTTGGTGTGGTGGGCGCCCTTGAAGGACTCCAGTCCGTAACTGAGCGTCCAGGCCGCCGGGTTGTCGGAGGCGTAGATCTGCGGGCCGAAGTAGTCGTTCCAGGCGGCGAAGAACTGGAACAGTGCGACCGCCGCGATGCCGGGCTTGGCCATCGGCAGGACCACCCGCAGCAGGGTGCGCAGTTCGCCGCAGCCGTCGACCTTCGCCGCGTCCAGGTACTCGTCGGGGATGGTCAGCAGGAACTGGCGCAGCAGGAAGATGGAGAAGGCGTCGCCGAAGGCCATCGGGATGATCAGCGGCCACAGGGTGCCGGACAGGTCCAGCTGCTTGGCCCAGAAGAGGTACATCGGGATGACGACCACCTGGGGCGGCAGCATCATCATGGCGATCACGAGCAGCAGCGACAGCCGCCGGCCGCGGAAGCGGAACTTGGCGAGCGCGTAGGCGACGGGCACCGAGGAGACCACGGTCAGCAGGGTGCCGAGGCCCGCGTACAGCAGGGTGTTGCGCCACCAGGTCAGGAAGCCGGGGGTGTCCCACACCTTCGCGTAGTTGCCCCAGTCCCAGCTGCGCGGCCACAGGTCGCGGGTCAGTGCCTGCTGGTCGCTCATCACCGAGGTCAGGAAGAGGAACACGAAGGGGAGGACGAAGAACAGTGCCGCGGCGACGCCGAGGGAGTGCACGGCCACCCAGTGCAGGGCGGCCCGGCGGCGCGCGGTGCGCACCGCGTGGGCGGAGCCCGGGGCGGGGGAGGCGGCCGGACGGGGGGTCCGGCGCGGGCCGCGGGTCAGGGTCTGGCTCATGTTCCTCAGTCACCTGCCTGGATCAGGCCGCCGCGCCGACGCATCAGCAGTGCGGTGAAGGCCATGGAGAGGGCGAACAGGACCAGGGCGACCACGCAGGCGGTGCCGTAGTCGAAGCGCTGGAAGCCGACGTTGTAGATGACCTGGGGCAGGGTCAGCGTGGACTTGTCGGGGTACCCGGGCTCGAACTGCTGGCCCGAGCCGCCCATCACGCCGGACGCCACCTTCCCCGCCACCAGGGGCTGCGTGTAGTACTGCATCGCCTGGATGACCCCGGTGACCACCGCGAACAGGATGATCGGGGAGATGTTCGGCAGGGTGATGTGGCGGAACCGCGCCAGTGCCCGGGCTCCGTCCAGCTCGGCGGCCTCGTACTGCTCGCGCGGTACGTCGAGCAGCGCGGCCATGAAGATGACCATCAGGTCGCCGACCCCCCACACGGCGAGCGCGGTCAGCGCCGGCTTGGACCAGGCGGGGTCCGTGAACCAGCCGGGCGTGGGCAGCCCGACCGCGTCCAGCAGGGTGTTCACCGGGCCGGTGCCCGGGTTGAGCAGGAAGACGAAGGCGAGGGTCGCCGCCACCGGAGGGGCCAGGTAGGGCAGGTAGAACAGGGTGCGGAAGACCCCCGTACCCAGCTTGATCTTGGTGATGAGCAGGCCGATGCCGAGCCCGAAGGCGACCCGGCAGGCGACCATGACCAGGACCAGCCACAGGGTGTTGCGCATGGCCGGCCAGAACATCGGCAGGTCGGAGAAGACGTAGGTCCAGTTGTCCAGCCCGTTGAAGACGGGCGGGCGGAAGCCGTCGTACTTGGTGAAGGAGAAGTAGACGGTGGAGACCAGCGGGTAGGCGAAGAAGACGCCGAACCCGATCAGCCAGGGCGACATGAAGGCCGCCGTGCGCAGCGCGGCCTTGCGGCGCCTGGTGTGCAGGACGGGGGAGAGGGTGCCGGCCATCGGGCTACTTGGCCTTCGCGATGTCCGTGTCGACCTGCTGGTCGGTCTTGGCGAGACCGGCCGCGATGTCCGTGACCTCGCCCTTCTCGACCGCGTACGCGAAGTCCGTGAAGGTCAGCTGGTAGGTGCCGCCGTCCACCTGCGCCGGGGTGGTGGTCGACTTCGGGTGCTTGGCGATGTCGATGAACGTCTTGAACTCCGGGGTCACCTGGAGCTTCGGCGAATTCAGGGCGGCCAGGGTGGAGGGCACGTTGTGGATGGCGTTGGCGAACTCCACGACCGCCTCGGTGTCGGTGGTCATGTACTTCGTCAGTTCCCAGGCGGCGTTCTGCTTCTTGCTGCCCGAGGCGATGCCGATGATCGTGCCGGCGAGGTAGCCCTTGCCGTACTCGGCGATCCGGTCGTCGGGGACGGGCATCGGCGCGGTCCCGATCTCGAACTTCACCCCGGCCTCCTTCGCCATGGCCGGCCGCCACTCGCCGTCGATCTGCATGGCCACCAGGCCCAGGTGGAAGGGGTGCTCGGCGCTCCACTCGTCACCGAAGGTGGTGCGGAACCTCTCCAGCTTCTCGTACCCGCCGAGCTTGCCGACCAGGTCCTTCTGCGCCGTCAGCATCTGGGCGAAGCCGGGGTCCTTGGCCAGGTTGGACTTGCCGTCGGCGTCGAAGTAGGCCGGGCTCCACATCGCGGCCAGCCGCTGGGGGGCGGTCTCGTAGCCGTGGAAGGTGGGCATGATGCCGAGCTGCTGGTACGAATCCCCCTTGGCGACCGTCAGCTTCTGCGCGGCGGCCACGAACTGGCTCCAGGTCTTGGGGGGTTCGGTGATCCCGGCGGCCTCGAAGGCGGTCTTGTTGTAGACGAGGCCGTACGCGTCGTTCAGCAGCGGCAGCGTGCACTGGTTGCCGTTGAACTGGGTGTACTCCAGGAGGGTCTTGGGGAAGACCTTCTCCTTGTCGACCCCGGACTTCTTCAGGAAGGGGTTCAGGTCCGCGAAGGCGCCGGTGTTGCAGAACTTGCCGACGCTGTCGGTGGTGAAGGAGGAGACCACGTCGGGGGCCTTGTCCCCGCCGGCGCGCAGCGCCTGGTTGATCTTGTCGTCCGTCATGTTGCCCGTGACGTTCACCTTGATGTTCGGGTGGGCCTTGGTGAACCGGGCGATGTTGTCCTCGATGGCCTTGATCTCGCTGGGGGCGGACCAGCCGTGCCAGAAGTTGAGGGTGACGTCCTTGTTCGGGTCGTCGGCGACGGTGTTGGAGGCGGAGCCCGTACAGGCGGTGGCGAGTACGGATATCGCGGCGAGGGCGGTAGCGGCGACGGTCAGGCGGCGGATTCCGGGCATGGCGGAGTCACTCTCTGCGCGGGGGGACTTCCTGGAGGGGTGGGGAGGAGCCGTGGTGCGGGGAGGCGTGCCGTGTTGCGGGGAGGTGCGGGTGGTGCGGGTGGTGCGGTTCAGCGGCGGGAGGTGTCGAAGACCTCGTCGCGGGTCGCTGCGAGGGCGCTCTCCAGCGCCCCGCGCAGCACGGGCCGTTCCCGTACCTCGCCGGTCACCAGCCGGGGCCGGGACGGGGCGAGGTCGGCGAGCTCGGCTTCGAGGAGTTCGCGCAGCGGCTCCCCGCCGGCGATGGTCAGCGCGCCGGAGAGGATCACGATCTCCGGGTCCAGTACGGCGACCAGCGAGGCGAGACCGGTGGCCAGCGCGGTGGCGTACTCCCGCAGGAGGTCCAGGTGGGCCCCCTCGGGCGCGGCGGCGGCCTGGGCCAGCAGCGCGGCCGCCGCTTCGACCATGGCCCCGGCCTCGGCCCCGTACACGGCGCCGTGCACCGAGCCGGCCCCGGCCGCGGCGGCCGGGGGTGCTTCGACGCCGAGCCGGTCCGCCATCGGGGGCAGCACCTGTACGCCGGCCAGTTCCTGGTAGCCGCCGGAGTTGACCCGGGTGACCTGGCGGACCAGCGGGTGCCCGGCGACCGGCAGGAAACCGATCTCCCCGGCGCCGCCGGTCCAGCCGCGGTGCAGCCGGCCGCCGAGCACGAGTGCGGCCCCGAGGCCCTCCTCGTTCCACAGCAGGACGAAGTCCTCGTGGCCGCGGGCGGCGCCGAGCCGCTGCTCGGCGACGGCGGCGAGGTTCACGTCGTTCTCGTACTCGACCGGCATCGGCAGGGCCGCGGCCAGCTCGTCGAGGAGCGTGGGGGACTGCCAGCCCGCCAGGTGGTCGGCGTAGCGCAGCACCCCGGTGTGGGGGTCGAAGGAGCCGGGGGTCGCGATGACCACCCGGTGGATGTCGGCGAGGTGCAGCCCGGCGTCCTTGACGGCCTCGCCGAGGGCGCGGGTGACCTGCTCGACCGGCCCGATGCCCTCCGTGTACGGGAGCTCGTGGCTGCCGATCACCTCGCCGGCCAGGTCGGCCACGGAGGCGAGGATCCGCCCCGGGGTGACGTCGAGTCCGGCGACGTGGGCGGCCCGCGCGTTGACGGCGTAGAGCTGCGCGTTGGGGCCGGGGCGGCCGGTGGCGGTGCCGGTGGCGACGACGAGCCCGGCGGCCTCCAGGCGGGCCAGCAGCTGGGAGGCGGTGGGCTTCGAGAGGCCGGTGAGATGCCCGATCCGGGTCCGGGACAGGGGACCGTGCGTCAGCAGCAGCTCTAGCGCGGCCCGGTCGTTCAGGGCGCGCAACAGGCTGGGCGTACCGGGGGTGGCGGGCATGGGGTGACTTCTCTCTCACCGGGGTGAACTGTTAGGTAAGTTTCCTATTGGTGGTCGCTCGTGTCAATGGCATTGCGTACACCACTGCCCCCGCAGGCAGGACCTACGGGGGCAGTGGTGGAGCGGTGTGAGGGGGGCGGGTGGGGCGGGCGCTACTTCGTGATGCGCGGGCCGGAGCCGGCGGCCGCGCCGCCCGCGGCCGGGTGCGGGATCTCCGCCGCGGCCAGGGACTGCGGGGAAGTCGGGTTCGCCAGCGCCGACGGCGGGGCGACGGAGGCCGAGGGGTCGGCCGGGGCCGCGTCCTCCTCGGGGGCCGGCAGGCCCCCGACGATCCCGATGCCCGCGGCGTCGAAGGCGTCCTTGATCCGCCAGCGCAGCTCGCGCTCCACGGCGAACTGCTGGCCCGGCATCGTCTTCGCCGAAATCGACACCGACATCGAGGCCAGCAGCACCTCGTCCAGACCCAGCACCTCCACCGGACCCCACAGCCGCTCGTCCCACGGGGACTCCTTGGCCAAGGTGTCGGCGATGTCCTTGATCACCGCGCGGATGCGGGAGAGGCTCTCGGTGGGCTTGACCTGCACCGAGACGCTCGCCGTGGCCCAGCCCTGGCTGAGGTTGCCGATCCGCTTGATCTCGCCGTTGCGGACGTACCAGATCTCGCCGTTGTCGCCGCGCAGCTTGGTGACGCGCAGACCCACCTCGACGACCTCGCCCGAGGCCACCCCGGCGTCGATCTTGTCACCGACGCCGTACTGGTCCTCGAGGATCATGAACACGCCGGAGAGGAAGTCCGTGACCAGGTTCCGGGCACCGAAACCGATCGCCACACCGGCCACACCGGCGCTCGCCAGCAGCGGCCCCAGGTTGATGTCGAGCGCGCCGAGCACCATCAGGGCCGCCGTGCCGAGGATCAGGAACGAGGCCACCGAACGCAGGACCGAACCGATGGCCTCGGACCGCTGCCGGCGCCGCTCCGCGTTGACCAGCAGCCCGCTCAGGGCCGTGCCCTCGACGGCGTCGGCGCCGCGGTTCATCCGGGTGATCAGCTTCGTCAGGGACTTGCGGACCACCGAGCGCAGGGCGAAGGCGATGACCAGGATCAGCAGGATCCGCAGGCCCAGGTAAAGCCATCCGGCCCAGTTCTGCTCGATGAAACTGGCCGCGTTCGTGACGCTCTCGTGGGTTTCTCTGATCGTTTCGGCCGCGTTCGGGTTGTCGGCTGCGAGCGGGAGCAGGGCGGCAGGCCTGGGCACGGCGGGAACCTCCAGATGTAGCGTCCTGCCCGCGGAAGGGGTGGGGCGGGCAGACCATCCACCCTAACGGGGCACTCGGCCTGACTCGTTGCCGTGTTCGAGGGAGAGACCAGACTCACGCGGGGATGAAGCGGTTGTGGTCGAAAACACCTCGGACCCGTTACGGGCGCGTGGTGGCGCTTCGACCAGCCGTAAGGGGAGACTGGAAAGCAGATCGTCCCGGCGCGAGCCACGCGCCGCCGGCGTTATAGGAGGCAGTCCGTGCCGCACGTCCTGGTCCTCAACGCGTCGTACGAGCCCCTCGGCGTCGTACCGCTCCGTCGCGCGCTCGTCCTCGTCCTGGAGAACAAAGCGGTCTCCCTGGAAGAATCCGGCGCCTTTCTGCACAGCGCGACAAGGGCCGTCCCCGCGCCCAGCGTGGTTCGGCTCAAGCGCTTCGTGCGGGTCCCCTACCGGGGGCCCGTTCCACTGACCCGCCGCGCGCTGTTCGCCCGGGACGGCGGCCGCTGCATGTACTGCGGGGCCGTCGCCACCAGCGTCGACCACGTCATCCCGCGCAGCCGGGGCGGGCAGCACGCCTGGGACAACGTCGTCGCCGCGTGCCGCCGCTGCAACCACGTCAAGGCCGACCGGCACCTCGTCGACCTCGGCTGGCGCCTGCGGCACCAGCCGGCTCCGCCGTCGGGGCTGGCCTGGCGGATCATCGGGACGGGGCACCGGGATCCGTGCTGGATGCCGTATCTCCAGCCGTACGGGGCGGAGGACGCGCTGGATCGCATCGGGGTCCCGGTCGCCGCCGCGGCGGTGGCTTCCTAGCCCCCTGGGCGGGGGCCCCGGCCGCGGACGCGGTACCGCTGCGGGGGACTCGCCCCGTAGGGCGGCCCGGCGCCCTACGGGGCCACCGCGAAGGCTTCCGCGTTCAGCAGGCTGCAGCCGTAGCGGGTGGCTCGGGTCTCGCAGGTGACGCGGACGAAGCGGGCCGGGGCCGCCGCCGGGTCCAGGTGGACGGAGTCCACCCCGCCGCGGGACGCGACCGTCGCCGACGGGTGCCAGCTCACACCGTCCGCCGAGGTCTCCACCCGGAACCGGGTCGGGTACGCCTCCTGCCAGTGGAGGCGGAGCAGCCCGATCCGCGCCGCGGCCGGCAGCTCCGCCTGCCACCAGGCTCCGTCCTCCGCGGGCGAGGACCAGCGGGTGGCCGGGGAATCGTCCAGCGCCCCCGACGCGGGGAACGCCGGGGTCTCGTCCGCAGAGGACGAGGCCACGGCCGCTCGCAGCAGGTCCGGGCCCGCCGTGCGCGGATGGGCGCGGACCTCCAGGGTGTGCGTTTCGGAGCCGAAGGCGACCGGGACCTCGTAGGTGCCCGGCGCCGTGCCCGCGGCCACCGTGACCTCCACCGGGACGGTCGCCGTCGTACCGCGCGCGGCCGCCGCCGTCCGGGGCAGCCGCACCGAGATGCCCGGCGGCGGCGTCGCCGACAGCGGCCCCCGGACCTCGCCGGGACGCAGCGCGGACAGCTGTGCCGGGATCCGCTGCGCGCTCCCGCCGATCTCCGCGTCCACGGTGTCCGGCAGCTCGAAGCGGGCCTCCGGGCCGTCCGCCGTCCACGGGACCACGCTGTGCACGGCCGGGGCCGGGCCCGACCAGACGAGCCGGACCGCGTCGGCCCGCAGGCCGCCCACGTCCGCCTGGGTCCAGCCCGACGCCGCCGCCTCGGCGACCTTGCGCCACCCCTCGCCCGGTACGTGGGCCTCGATCACGGCGCCGCGGCTGCCCGGCGGCAGCGGGTCCGTCATCACGGTCACCACCGACACCGGCCGGGCGGTGGACAGCGCGACCGTCCACGCGTCGGCCTGCCGGGTCACCGTGCCCGGCGCGCGGGCCGCGCCGGTCCACGCGTCGGCCTCGGCGGCGGCCCGGGCCAGGAAGGGGTCCAGCACCGCCTTGTCGACCCGGGCGGTTTCCGCCCCGGACAGCGCCGCGCGGGCGGCGGTGAAGGCCTGGGAGGCCCGCCAGGCCGCCGCCCCGTCCCCGCGGCCCTGCGCCTGGAGGACGTCGAGGGCCAGTTCCCCGGCCGCCCCGTAGCGCGCGAGCCGCGACAGCCAGGGCCCCGCCTCGTCCGCGAGCGCGGGCAGCCGGTCCGGGGCCTCGCGCAGCACGCGGAAGGCGGCGCGCAGCGGTTCGCCCGCCGCCGGGTCGCCGGAGCTCCGGGCCCGCCAGAACTCGTCCATCAGCGGGACCAGGTAGGCGGACTCGGGCTGGGCGAGGCCGGAGGAGGCGTTGTTCCCGGCCAGCGCGGCCAGGGCCGCACGGGCCTGGGGGTCGGGTCCGGCGAGCGAGGCCACGGCCGCCGCCCAGGAGTCGGAGGCCCGGTAGCCGCGCGGGTTCCACGTGAAGTCCGCCGCCGTGAACAGCGGGATGCGCGACAGCGCGGCCTGGGGCATCGCGTTGGCGAGCACGGCCGCGGAACCGCCCGCGACCACCGCGTCGCGTCCCGCGTACGGGCCGAGGAAGATCCGGCCCGGATCCCAGTCGTTGACCGGGTAGTTGTCCATGGTGACCAGCGGGTGCTGCCCGAGCGCGGCGCGCGCCGCGGTCATCTCCTGCCCGGTGATCGTGCGCGGCACCACGCCGACGCCCGTCCAGGCCACCTCGACCCGCCCGTTCAGGGCCTGGGCCAGCGCGGTCCGGTAGGGCGTCGCGCCCTCCTGGTAGTACTCCGTCGGCAGCAGCGACAGCGCGGGCGCCCCCGGATAGCGCCGGGCCAGGTGCGCGGCCAGTTCGCCCGCCACCTCCGCGTGCGCCTTCGCGGCCGCCGCCGGTCCCTTGCCGTACCGCTCGCGGTCGGCCCGGCAGCCCCACTCGGTGTAGCTGACGTCCTGGAACTGCACCTGGAACGCCCGGAACCCGAGGTCCCACATGGCGTCCACCTTGCGGGCGAGCGCCGCCCGGTCCGCCGAGGAGGCCAGGCACATCGACTGCCCGGGCGCCACCGCCCAGGCGAGCACCACCTTGTTGGCGCGCGCCCGCTCGGCCAGCCGCCGCAGTTCCGCGGCCTGCGCCGCCGGGTAGTCGCGGCGCCACTCTGTGGTCCGGTACGGGTCGTCACCGGGCGCCAGCAGCAGCCGGTTCAGCTTGGCGCGGCCCATGAACTCCACCTGCGCGAGCCGCTGGGCGGCCGTCCACGGAGTCCCGTAGAACCCCTCCGTGATCCCGCGCACCGGTGCGGACGGCCAGTCCCGTACGAGGACCCCGGGCACCTTCCCGCCGCCCTGGGCGAGCAGTTGGCGCAGCGTCTGAGCCGCGTGGAACAACCCGTCCTCGCCGGCGCCGGCCAGCGCGACCGTGTCCCGCCCCTCGACGCGGCCCACCGCCAGCCGGTAGCCGCCCGCCGGGAGGTCGCCGGCCGCCTCCGCGCCCAGGGCCCGCAGGGCCCGTTCCGCCTCCAGCCCCTGGAGCCGTACGACGGGGCCGGCGGCGGGCAGCGGCTGCCCCTCGGCCCGCTCGTGCAGGGTCCGTACGCCCGCCCCGCGCAGGGCGTCGCGCACCACCTGGGCGGCGTACGGGTCCACGCCCGCGGGCAGCACCAGTACGGCCTCGGCGCCCAGCGGCACCGCGCGCGCCGGGTCGGCGGCCGTCGACTGCGGCCGGGGATGCACCGCGGGCCCTTCGGCGGCGGCGCGCGCCGGACCGGAGCCGGGGTCGGGCACGGGGGCGGGGGCGGTCACGGGCGCCGGGTCGCGCAGAGCCGCGGGAGCCGCGGGCGCCGCCCCGAGGTCCGGAGCGGTGGGTGAGTCCGGTGCGGTCGGCGCGGCGAAGGCGGCGGGGGGACCCACCACCGCCGAGCCGCTCAGCAGGGCGCCGATGACGGCGACCGCCGCGGCCGTGGCCGTGGCCCGTTTGCTGCCCCTGGTCTGCACGGAGCCACCCCGTCCCGAGTCGTCCCCCGCTCGTACGAATGAGCCAGACCACACCATCCGTACGGCCGGGGTGTCAACGCCCGCGGGTGATCTGACCTGGATCCGCCAGGAATGCGATGCCGCCGACTGGGTAGGGCTGGGATGTCCTCCGGGCCGCGCGCCGGAGGGCGTTCCCGACGTTCCCGCACGCCAGGGCCGGTGGCTCCGGACGTGCGGTGACCGGCGCGGAGCTCCGCAACACCTCCCGTGCGCGGCGCGAACGCAGGCACGTCTGTGCGAATTCACGGCCCGCACCGGAGAATTTCCGCTGTCGGTGGTGCGCGGACGGCGCACGGACCGACACAGTGGGAGCCACCCACGGGTCCTGACCGATCCTCACGCACGAAGGAGTGCCTGCCGGTGAACACCGAGGCCGCGAAGTCCACGAACGCCACCACCGCCATATCCACCCCGAAACGGCGTCCGCCGCTCGCCCACTTGCCGGCGCAGGCCGGACCCGACGAGCGGACCCTGACCAGCGAGCCGTCGCTCGCCGACGCCGCGCACGCGCCGCTGACCAGTGAGCCCCCGCTCGTCTGCGAGGCCCCGCTGACCAGCGAGCCGACCACCCATGCCGCGGCGGCCGCCGCGGGTGACTAGACGACAAGGAACCTGATGGACGACCTCGCCCGGCTCGCGGCCCTGTACGGAGTCGCCACCACCTACCAGCCCGCCGAGGACGTCACCCTCCGGGTCCCGGAGGCCACCGTCGCCGCCGTGCTGCGGCAGTTGGGGGTGAACACGGACACCCCCGAGTCCGTACGCGCGGACCTGGCCGCGGCCGAGCACGACGCGGCGCACCGGCTGCTGCCGCGCGTGCTGGTGTGGTGGGCCGGCTCCCGGCCTCCCGTGGAGCTGGCCGCGCTGCCCCCGGGGACCCGGACCCTGCTGGAGGCGGAGGACACGACCACGGCGGAGGCGACCACGGCGGACGCGGACGCGGAGGACGCGACCACGGCGGACGCGACCACCGCGGACGCGACCACCGCGGACGCGGAGGCGGCCGGGGCGCGGGAGGCGTCGGCGGAGGCCGGCCGTGCGGTGCCCTGGAGCGCCGCCGACGCGGGGGAGCCGCCGCTCGGGGTGCACCTGATCCACGCCGAGGCCCCCGACGGCCGCAGCGCGACGGCCACCCTGATCGTGGCCCCCGACCGGGCCCCGGCGGCGCCCGAACGCACCCACGGGCTGCTCGTCCAGCTGTACTCGGTGCTCTCCGAACGCTCCTGGGGCATGGGCGACCTGGGTGACCTCGCGGAGCTGGCGCGCTGGGCGGGCCGCGTCCACGGGGCCGGCTTCGTCCAGGTCAACCCGCTGCACGCGGCCGTGCCCGGGACCCCGACCGATCCCTCCCCGTACCGGCCGTCCTCGCGCCGCTTCCCCGACCCGGTGCACCTGCGGATCGAGGACGTCCCCGAGTACGCCGACTGCCCGGACCGGGCCGCCCTCGCGGAACTGGCAGACCGGGGAGCCCAGTTGCGGCGCGAGGTGCTGGAGAAGGGGGCGCTGATCGACCGGGACGCCGTGTGGGCCCTCAAGCGGGCCGCCCTGGAGCTGCTGTACGCCGTCCCGCGGACCCCCGAACGGGACGCGGATTACGGCGGGTTCCGTGCCGCGCAGGGTGCGGAGCTGGACCGGCACGCCGCCTGGTGCGCCGGGCACGCCGGGGAGGACCCGCAGGTCCGGGCCGACTTCCACCGGTGGCTGGTCTGGCTCACCGACGCCCAGCTCGCCGCCGCCCAGCGCGCCGCCAAGGAGGCCGGGATGGCGGTCGGCATCGTGCACGACCTGGCCGTCGGCGTGCACCCGGAGGGCTCGGACGCCACCGGCGCCCCCTTCGGAGCCCCCCACTACGCCCGGGCCGTCTCCGTCGGCGCCCCGCCGGACGCCTTCAACGCCCGCGGCCAGGACTGGGGGCTGCCCCCGTGGCGGCCCGACCGACTGGCCGCCACCGGGTACGCGCCGCTGCGGTCCCTGCTGCGCGGGGTGTTCCGGTACGCGGGCGCCCTGCGGATCGACCACGTCATGGGACTGTTCCGGCTCTGGTGGATCCCGGAAGGGGCCCCGCCCGCCGAAGGCGCGTACGTCGCGTACGACGGGGAGGCGATGCTCGCCCTGCTGGTCCTGGAGGCGCACCGGGCCGGAGCCCTGGTCATCGGCGAGGACCTGGGCACCGTGCAGCCGGGAGTCCGTCAGGCGCTGGCCCGGCGCGGGGTGCTGGGCACCTCGGTGCTGTGGTTCGAGCGGGACTGGGGCGGCGACGGGGAGCCGCTGGAGCCGGAGCGCTGGCGGGCCGACTGCCTGGCCACCGTGACCACCCACGACCTGCCGCCCACGGCCGCCAAACTGGCCGGCTCCCACGTGGAACTGCGCGACCGGCTCGGCCTGCTGACCCGCCCGGCGGAGCGGGAGCGGGCCGAGGACGCGGCCGACACCGCGCGCTGGCTGGACGTGCTGGAGGACCTCGGGCTCGACACCAAGGGCGAGGAGGCCGCCGTACGGGCCCTGTACGCGTTCCTGCTGCGCACCCCGGCCCGGCTGGTCGGGGTGTGGCTGCCCGACGCCGTGGGCGACCGGCGGCCGCAGAACCTGCCCGGCACCTGGGACCAGTACCCCAACTGGCGGCTCCCGGTGGCCGACGCGGAGGGCCGGCCGCTGAGCCTGGAGGCACTGGCCGCCTCGCCGCGGGCGAACGCCCTGCTGGGGGCGGTGCGGGGGGCGGCGGGAACCCGTACGGCACCCCCGGGCGCGCGCGGCGTTTAGGTGTTCGCTACGTTTGCACCGTGGACAAGAAGAACGCTCTGCGCGCCGGCGCCGTCACGGCCGGAACGACGCTGATGATGCTGCTGATGACGTCTCCCGCCCTCGCGCTCACCCGTGACGACGGCGACGACCCGGGTCCGGGCCTGAGCGTCGCCGAGACGCTCGGCCTCTACGTGGCCGCGCCGATCGTGCTGTTCCTGGTCATCGCCGGTCTGGTGATGGTCGGCGACAAGTCGCGCAAGCCGCAGAACGAGAGCTGACCGAAGACCGAACGAAGGCGCCGGGGGTCCGTGAGGACACCCGGCGCCTCGTCGTACCCGGGCCCGGATCGGCGGCCCGGACAGCGGCCCGGCCCACCTGTCTGCCGGAGCCCGCCCACGGGATCCCTGCCGACGGGACCCCCTCCTAAGGGACCCCCGCCATCACCTTGCGCAGCAGGCCGGTGAGCGCCGCGGTCTCCGCCGCGTCCAGCCCGGTGAGCGCCTCGCGCTGCACCTCCAGGCCCGCCTCGACCGCCTCGTCCACGAGCGCGAGGCCCCGGTCGGTGATGGTCACCCGGAGCCCGCGCCGGTCGTCCGGATCGGGGCTCCGGCGCAGCAGCCCGGCCTTCTCCAGCTTGTCCAGCCGTCCCGTCATCCCGCCCGTGGTGAGCATGAGCGTGGCCGAGAGCTGGCGGGGCGAGAGGGTGTAAGGGGTTCCGCTCCGGCGCAGCGTGGCCACGACGTCGAACTCCCCGCGCGAGATTCCGTAGCGCCCGTAGGCCTTTTCCATCGCGTCGCCCATGGCTTTGGAGATCCGGTAGATCCGGCCGAAGACGGCCATGGGCGCGGTGTCCAGATCGGGTCGCACCGCGAACCACTGGTCCGCGATCGCGTCGACGGGGTCCTTGTCGGTCATGGGCGCAGTATCCGGCTTCCGCTGATTCGTTGGCAAGAAAGTTGCTTGCAGGAAAGTGGCTTAGTGCTAAGCTACTTTCAAGTGAGCTACTCACTCGAGCTACTCGTCCCTGTCGGAGGAGCACCGCCGTGAAGCGCGTCACCACCATCGCCCTGACAGCCCTGGCCCCCATCTCCTGGGGCTCCACCTACTTCGTGGCCTCAGAGCTGCTGCCGCCCGACCGGCCGCTGTTCACCGGCGTGATGCGGGCCCTGCCCGCCGGGCTGCTGCTCACCGCCCTCGCGCGGAAGCTGCCCACGGGGCAGTGGTGGTGGAAGGCGGCCGTCCTCGGCGGGCTCAACATCGGCGCCTTCTTCCCGCTCCTGTTCCTCTCCGCCTACCGCCTGCCCGGCGGGGTCGCGGCCGTACTGGGCTCCGCGGGGCCGCTGTTCGTCGTGGGGCTCGCCGCCCTCCTGCTGGGCGAGCGGGCCAGGCTGCGGACCGTGCTCGCCGCCGTCGTGGCGGCCTTCGGCGTCGGCATGGTGGTGCTGACCGCGCAGGCGCAGCTCGACCCGGTCGGGCTGGTGGCCGGCGTCGTTTCCTCCGCTTCGATGGGCGCGGGCATCGTCATGACCAAGCGGTGGGGGCGCCCCGAGGGCGTCGGTCCGCTGGCCATGACCGGCTGGCAGCTCACCGCGGGCGGGCTGATGATCATCCCGGTCGCCGTCCTGATGGAAGGGGCGCCGCCGGCGCTCGACGGCAGTGCCTTCCTCGGCTACGGCTACATGATGCTGATCAATACCGGCATCGCGTACTGGCTCTGGTTCCGCGGCATCGGGCAGCTCAGCGCCACGTCGGTCACCCTCCTCGGCCCGCTCTCGCCGCTCACCGCCGCCGTCATCGGCTGGGCCGCCCTGGGGCAGGCGCTGTCGCCGGTGCAGGTGCTGGGCATGGTGATCGCCTTCGGCGCCACCGTGGCGGGGCAGCTCGCGGCGGGCGCGCCGCGAGCCAAGGCCGTACCGTTCAGTTCTGCTGAAGAAACTCATCGAAATGTTTCGATGGACCTGACGGGTGCCCCGGTGCGACGGTAGACCAACGAACCGACACTCCGCACCCCGAGGGGGAGACACACCGTGGCCGTCATGGACCGAGTCCGCACCGTCCCGCAGGAAGCACTGCCCGGCAAGGCGAAGGGGGCCACCGGTCTCGGCGTCCTCCTGGCCCTGCTCGCGACGGTCGTCTGGTCCGGCAGCTTCGTCGCCACCCGCGGCATGGCCGACAGCATCCCGCCCGTCCAGGCCGTCTTCTGGCGCTGGGTGATCGCCACCGCGGCCGTCGCCCCCTTCGCCGCCCGGCAGGCCTGGCAGCAGCGGGCCCTGATCCGCAAGCACTTCGGCTTCATCGCCCTGGCCACCCTCTTCGGCGTCACCCTCTACAACACGCTCGTCCACCAGGCCGGCCTGACCACCTCCGCCTCCAACATGGGCATGATCATGGCCGCCTCGCCGGTCATCATGGCCCTCTACGCCCGCCTCGGCGGCGAGAAGCTCGGAGCCCGCCGCACCTTCGGACTGGCCCTCGCGGCCCTCGGCGTGCTCCTGCTGGTCGGCAAGGGATCGATCCGCTTCGACTTCGCCGCCGGCGACCTGTGGATGTTCGGCGCCGCCCTGTCCTTCGCCACGTACAGCGCGCTCCTCAAGCGCAAGCCCGCCGAACTGGGCGGCCTCGCCTTCCTGCTCACCACCTTCGTCCTCGGCGCACTGATGCTCGCCCCGGCCTACGCCGTGTCCGTCCGGGTCCAGGGCGGCTTCCAGGTCACCCCGTCCACCGCCGGAATGCTCCTGTACGTCGGCGTCTTCTCCTCCGCCGTCGCCTTCTTCGCCTGGAACAAGGCCGTCTCGATGATCGGCGCCGCCCGCGCCGGAGTCGTCTACTACCTCCAGCCGGTCTGCGTCGCGGGCCTCGGCCTGCTGCTGCTCGGCGAGACGACCGGCCCGACGCAGCTCCTCTGCATGGCGCTGATCCTGGGCGGCGTGGGTCTGGGTGCCCGGCGGTAGGTTCGGTCCCATGATCGAGTGGGACATCAAGAAGCTGCGGATCCTGCGGACCCTCGCGGAACAGGGGACCGTGACCGCGACGGCCGAGGCGCTGCACATGACGCCCTCGGCCGTTTCGCAGCAGCTGACCAACCTGGCCAGGATGCTGGGGGTCCCGCTGCTGGAGGCCCAGGGCCGCCGGGTGCGGCTCACCGACGCCGCACACCTCGTACTGCGGCACGCGGAGGCCGTGTTCGCGCAGCTGGAGCGGGCCGACGCGGAACTCACCGGCTACCTCGCGGGGGAGGCGGGCGAGGTGCGGATCGGGGCGTTCTCCACCGCCGTACCGGTCCTCGTGGTCCCGGCGGTCGCCGCCCTGAGGCGCTCGCACCCCGGCGTGGAGGTCCGCGTACGGGAGACCGAGGCGGCCGAGTCCTACGAGCTGCTGTCCGCCGGGGTCGTCGACCTCGCGCTCTCGCTGGCGGCGCACGCCCCGACCGCCCGCGATCCCCGCTTCACCCGCAGGACCCTGCTGGAGGACCCCCTCGACGTGGCCCTGCCCCCGGACCACCCGCTGGCCGGAGCCGGGGAGCTGAGGCTCGCGGACCTGTCCGGGGACCCGTGGATCTACGGCGGCTCCGGGCCCTGGTCGGAGATCACCCGCACCGCGTGCGAGGCGGCGGGGTTCGTGCCCGAGCAGGCGCACTCGGCGTCCGGCTGGACGGCGATCCTCGCCATGGTCGAGGCGGGGATGGGGGTGGCGCTGGTGCCCCGGATGGTGGCGAGCCGCGCCTCCGGCGTCGCCGTACGGGACCTGCCCCACGACCGGCCCACCCGGCACGTCATCGCCGCCCTGCGGCGGGGCTCGGAGTCGGCCCCGGCCGTGGCCCACGTCCTGGCGGCCCTGCGAGCCGTCGCCGCTGCGCGGCCGTAGCCGCCGCAGCGGGTGGGCGGCCCTGCGGGGCGAGGTCCCCTACCCGCCCTTCCACCGTTCCCCGGGCTCCGCCCGGACCCGGTCCTCACACGCCGGACGGGCTGGATCTGACCGGCGTCAGCCCGCGCATGAACGCCGGCGGGGCTGGAAAAACCATCCCCGCCGGCGTTCGAGCCGCTCAGGCCCGGGCGTCGGCCGCCTGGGCCGTCAGCGCTCGCTCGACGCCCGCGCGGGACTCCGAGACCAGGCGGCGCAGGGACGCGTTCGGCTCGGCCGAGGCCAGCCAGGCGTCCGTGGCCGCGAGGGTCTCCCGGGAGACCTGGAGAGACGGGTAGAGCCCCACCGCGATCTGCTGGGCGATCTCGTGGCTGCGGGTCGCCCAGACCTCCTTGACCGCCGCGAAGTACTTCTGCGCGTAGGGGGCGAGCAGCTCGCGCTGGTCGGTCTGGACGAAGCCCCCGATCACCGCCTCCTGCACCGCGTTCGGGAGCGAGTCGCCCTCGACGACCGAGGCCCAGGCCTCGGCCTTGGCCTCCGCCGTCGGACGCGCCGCCCGGGCGGTCGCCGCGTGCCGCTCGCCCGCCGCGGTCCTGTCCCGCTCCAGCTCGGCCGCGATGGCCGGCTCGTCGGCGATGCCCGTGGCGGCCAGGCGCTCCAGGAACGCCCAGCGCAGCTCGGTGTCCACGGCCAGGCCCTTGACCTCGGCCGAGCCGTCCAGCAGCGCCGCCAGGTAGGTCAGCTGCTCCTCGGTACGGGCCGTCGCCGCGAAGGCGCGGGCCCACGCCAGCTGGTGGTCGCTGCCGGGCTCGGCCGCGCGCAGGTGCTCCAGCGTGGCCTCCGTCCAGACGGCCAGGCCCTGGTCGCGCCAGGCCGGGTCGGCGTACAGCTCCACGGCCAGCTTGACCTGGCGGTGCAGCGACTGGACGACGCCGATGTCCGACTCCTTGCCGATGCCCGACAGGACGAGCGCGAGGTAGTCGCGGGTGGCCAGTTCGCCGTCGCGGGTCATGTCCCAGGCCGAGGCCCAGCACAGCGCGCGCGGCAGCGACTCGGTGAAGTCGCCCAGGTGCGCGGTGACGTTGGCGAGGGACACCTCGTCGAGGCGGACCTTGGCGTAGGACAGGTCGTCGTCGTTCAGCAGGACCACCGCCGGACGGGTCCGGCCGATCAGCTCCGGCACGGCCGTCAGGTCGCCGTCGATGTCCAGCTCGATGCGCTCGCCGCGCACCAGCTTGCCGTCGGTCAGGTCGTACAGGCCGACCGCGATGCGGTGCGGGCGCAGGACGGCCTCGCCCTTGGCGCCGGCGGGCAGCACCGGGGCCTCCTGGCGGACGGCGAAGGCGGTGATGGCGCCGTTCTCGTCCGTCTCGATCTCGGGGCGCAGGATGTTGATGCCAGCCGTCTCCAGCCATGCCTTCGACCAGGCGGTCAGATCGCGGCCGGAGGTCTCCTCCAGGGCGCCCAGCAGGTCCGACAGGCGGGTGTTCCCGAAGGCGTGCGCCTTGAAATAGGCCTGCACGCCCTTGAAGAAGGCGTCCTGGCCGACGTAGGCCACGAGCTGCTTGAGGACGGAGGCGCCCTTGGCGTACGTGATGCCGTCGAAGTTGACCAGGACGTCGTCCAGGTCACGGATGTCGGCCATGATCGGGTGCGTGGAGGGCAGCTGGTCCTGCCGGTACGCCCAGGTCTTCATGGAGTTGGCGAAGGTGGTCCAGGCGTGCGGCCACTTCGAGTCCTCCGCGTACGCCTGGCAGGCGATGGAGGTGTAGGTGGCGAACGACTCGTTCAGCCACAGGTCGTTCCACCACTCCATAGTGACGAGGTTGCCGAACCACATGTGCGCGAGCTCGTGCAGGATCGTCTCGGCGCGCGTCTCGTACGCCGCGTCCGTCACCTTCGAGCGGAAGACGTACTGGTCCCGGAAGGTCACCGCGCCCGCGTTCTCCATCGCGCCCGCGTTGAACTCCGGCACGAAGAGCTGGTCGTACTTCGCGAAGGGGTAGTCGTACGCGAACTTCTCCTGGAACCAGGTGAAGCCCTGCCGGGTCACGTCGAAGATCGCGTCGGCGTCGAGGAACTCGGCGAGCGAGGGACGGCAGTAGATGCCGAGCGGCACGGACTGCCCGTCCGCGCCCTCGTAGGAGCTGTGCACCGCGTGGTACGGGCCGACGATCAGGGCCGTGATGTACGTGGAGATGCGCGGGGTCGGCTCGAAGCGCCAGACGTTGTCGGCGGGTACGTCGGGCGTCGGGGAGTTCGAGATGACCGTCCAGCCCGCCGGGGCCGTGACGGTGAACCGGAACGTCGCCTTCAGGTCGGGCTGCTCGAAGCTCGCGAACACGCGGCGCGCGTCCGGAACCTCGAACTGGGTGTACAGGTACGCCTGCTCGTCGACCGGGTCGACGAAGCGGTGCAGACCCTCACCGGTGTTGGTGTACGCGCAGTCGGCGACGACGCGGAGCTCGTTGGCCCCGGCGGCGAGGTGGGCGAGCGCGATCCGGGAATCCCGGAAGACGGCGGCCACGTCGAGCGACTTGCCGTTGAGGACGACCTCGTGCACGGCCGGGGCGACCAGGTCGATGAAGGTCTCGGCGCCGGCCTCGGCGGACTGGAAGCGCACGGTGGTCACGGAGGGATACGTGCCGCCTTCCTGCGCACCGCTGAGATCGAGCTCGATCTCGTACGAGTCGACGGTGAGCAGCTTTGCTCGCTGCTGAGCCTCTTCACGGGTCAGATTCGTGCCTGGCACGCGGTCATCTCCTTCGATGGTGACGTTCCGGCCCATCCTTCCACGCGGGCCGGGCCACCGCGCCGGAGTAATCCACGGGCGAACGCAACCCGGGGTCCCGATGCGGTAGCGCTCAGGGTCCTACTGTGGGTAGTATTGGGAGTATGAAGATTAGTGTGAGTCTTCCGCAGGAGGACGTTGCCTTCGTCGATCAGTACGCGGCAGAGATGGAAACCGAGTCCAGATCGGCCGTCATACAGGCCGCGATCCAGCTACTGCGTGAGTCCGCCCTTGAGAAGGAGTACCTCGCGGCCTGGGACGAGTGGTACGAGAGCGAGGACGCGGAACTGTGGGACCGCACGGCGGGGGACGGGATTGTTGATGAGGCGCGGTGATATCTATCTGGTCGATCTTGAGCCGGCAGTCGGCAGTGAGGCGAACAAGACGCGGCCAGCCGTCCTCGTGACGAACGACGCTGCGAACCGGATGGCGGATCGTGCCGGGCGGGGCGTTCTGGCCGTGGTGCCAGTGACCTCGAACGTCACGCATGTCCGTACGTTCCAGGTCCTCTTGGCCGCGGCTGATTGCGGTCTGAACCTTGACTCAAAGGCGCAGTGCGAGCAGATCCGAGCACTCGACCTCTCGCGGTTCGGGCGTCGGATCGGCACGGTGCCCGCGCAGGCGCTGAAGGAGATCGACCGGGCGCTCCGGCAGCAGCTGGGGCTCTAGACACGCCGAAGGGCGGCACTGTCACAGTGCCGCCCTCCCCACGTGCGTGACCGGCGTCAGCCCTGGCGCAGCTCCTCCGCGACCAGCTCCGCGATCTGGACCGCGTTCAGTGCGGCGCCCTTGCGGAGGTTGTCGTTGGAGAGGAACAGCGCGATGCCGTTCTCGGTGGTCTCGTCGACGCGGATGCGGCCCACGTACGAGGCGTCCTTGCCGGCGGCCTGCAGCGGGGTCGGGATCTCCGAGAGCACGACGCCCGGGGCGTCCTTCAGCAGCTCGTAGGCGCGCTCGACGCTCAGCGGGCGGTCGAAGCGGACGTTGACCTGGAGGGAGTGGCCGGCGAAGACCGGCACGCGCACGCAGGTGCCCGAGACCTTGAGCTCCGGGATCTCCAGGATCTTGCGGGACTCGTTGCGGAGCTTCTGCTCCTCGTCGGTCTCGAAGGATCCGTCGTCGACGATCGAGCCGGCGAGCGGGATCACGTTGTAGGCGATCGGCCGCTTGTAGACGGCGGGCTCGGGGAACTCCACCGCGTCGCCGTCGAAGGTCAGCTGGTCGGCCGCCTCGGAGACCGCGCAGGCCTGGCCCTTGAGCTCGGCGACGCCCGCCAGGCCCGAGCCGGACACGGCCTGGTAGGTGGTGGCGATCAGCGCGGTCAGACCGGCCTCGTCGTGCAGCGGGCGCAGCACCGGCATCGCGGCCATCGTGGTGCAGTTCGGGTTCGCGATGATGCCCTTGGGGCGGTTCTTGATCGCGTGCGGGTTGACCTCGGAGACGACGAGGGGGACTTCGGGGTCGCCGCGCCAGGCGGAGGAGTTGTCGATCACGACGGCGCCCTGCGAGGCGACCTTCTCGGCGAGGGCCCTGGAGGTGGCGCCGCCCGCGGAGAAGAGCACGATGTCCAGGCCGGAGTAGTCCGCCGTGGAGGCGTCCTCGATGGTGATCTCGCGGCCCTCCCACTCGAGGGTGGAGCCGGCCGAACGGGCCGAGGCGAACAGGCGCAGCTCGTCCACCGGGAACTTGCGCTCGGCGAGGATGCCGCGCATGACTCCGCCGACCTGTCCGGTGGCTCCGACGATTCCGACCCTCACGGTGACTCCTCTGATACGTACGACGCGGGCGCGCGTGAAGCCATCATGCGTTCGACCCCACGAGCCTTGTCCAATCCATTGTCCGTACTACGGACGATCTGTGGCACGGAACCGGTCCGCGGGCCGGTCAGTCGCGGACCCGCAGGCTCCATTTGCCCGTGGCGCGGACGGTGACCAGGCCGGGCGGCAGTTCGTGGACGCCCTGTTCCGTGCACAGCCGCGCTCCGGGGATCAGGTACGGGTCGAGCGAGAACAGCGGCGTGACGAACCGGTCGTGCCGGACGTCCGCCGTCGCCCCCCTTCCCCGCACCAGCACCACCTGCGCACCGCGGCCGGACAGCTTCCGCTCCAGCACCGGGGCGGCGCTCAGGGGCATCACCTCGACCTTCCACGCGACGGTCTCGGAGGTCTCGACCAGGACGTGGCACCAGCCCCCGGGGCCCACGGCGAGCGGGCCGGTCACGGGGAGGTGGGAGTCCGTGTGCGCGACGATGTGGCTGCCGCCGCCCGCCTGGAGGGTGAACACCTCCAACGAGGCGTTCTTGTCCCGCCCGCGCTCGACCCTGAGCAGGGCGGGCGGCCCGTCGTACCGCAGGACGGTGGTGCCCCGCCCCGAGGCGCCCGTCACGAGGGCCTGCGCCGTCCCGGCCGGGCGCAGCCGCAGGCGCCAGTGGCAGTTCGCGTCGATGCGCAGCCGGAACTCGCGGCCGCCCATGCCGAACGCCAGCAGCTGCCCGCGCAGGCCGTGGCGGCCCCGGTGGAACACCAGGAGCGGCTTGTCCCGTCCGTCGATACGGTCCGCGGTGAACCAGGTGTCGCGGTCCGTCGGGCCGAGCGCCTCGTACTCGAGGATCGCCGGCTGGCCGGGCTCCGGGTTCACCACGGTGACCTCGCCGCAGTGGTACCCCTCGTGCACCACGTCGGCCCAGGGCGCGCCCCCGGCACGCCCCGGGTCCCGCCGGGGTGCGGAGAGCGGCTCCACGGCCGCCGGGGCCGGGGCCGGTGTCGGGGCCGGCGTCAGCGCGGCGGCCGGCGCGGGCACCTCGTTCTCCTTGTCGACCTCGGTCATCGCGGGCCCGGCCACCGGGGCGGCCGGGAGCGCCTGCGGCCGTATGCCGTAGTCGGCGGCGAGGGCGTCCGGTCCGCTGGTGTAACCCTGGCCCACCGCGCGGAACCGCCAGGCGCCGCCTCGCCGGTAGCACTCGCCGAGCACCAGCGCGGTGTCCATCTCCGCGTCCGTCACCTCGTACCGGGCCAGCGGAGGCGTGCCGTCCTCGGCCGCGACCTCCACGGACAGCCCGTCGACCGCGCCGAACGTCCCGCCGGCCGTGAGGGCGGCGATCAGGATCCGCTGCACGGAGGGTTCCACGCCGTCCGGGTCCACCTCCAGCCGCTGGACGAGCAGCGCGCCCTCCCGCGCCCCGCCGAGGTGCCGCACCGCGCCTGACGGGTGCCCGGGCCCGGCGGCCAGGACCACGTCGGCGTCGTCCCGTACCCGGCCGACGGCGTCCAGCAGGATCGCCGCGGCGGCCACCGCCGGGGTGCCGGGGCGGGCGGTGCGCGCCACGGTGATGCGGAACGGGCCCGTGGTCAAAGGGGTGTTGGCCCCTCTTTCTATGTTCGGCATACCGGCATCCTGCCATCGGCCCGGCCCGGCGCGACGGCCCGGGTCGGCCCGTCGGGCGGGGGCGGCCCGTCGGGCGGGGGCGGGCCCGGGCAGCGCGAAGGGGCCGGCGCCCTCGGGCGCCGGCCCCTCCGTCATGCGCTCAGCGGGTCTCCGTTACGGGAGGACCTTTTCGATCTGCACGCTGCCGGTGCCGGCGGCGGTGCCGCGGGCGTTGAGCAGCTTGACCTCGCCGAAGAACTGGCGGCCTTCCGGAGCCGCGCTGTTGACCAGCACGTTCGCGGAGACGCCTGCCGAGGCGCCGTTGGCGAGGTTGACCGCGGCGGCCTCGTCGACCTGGACGGTGCCCAGAGCGGCCGAGTAGTAGACGTCGCGGTAGTCGTACGTGGTGGAGCCGGACGGGATCGCGTAGCCGAACACCTCGATGGTGTACTTGCCCGCGGCCGGGTTGACGAGGCTCACGGCCTCCTCGGAGTCGCCGTCGGCGGAGGTGCCGACCTTGACGCCGTCCTTGTACACGTCCAGGTCGAGGTCGGCGGCGGCGTCGGAGACGTTGCCGATCGCGATGTCGAGGCGGGAGACGCCCTCGCCGATCGTGACCTCGGTGGTGTGGGTCTCACCGGCGGCGATGGTCGGCTTGGCGACCTTCGCGGAGCCGAGGGCGCCACCCTGGAGCTTGCCGCCGGTGATGGCGGCCCCGTCGTTCTTCACGGTCCACTGGACCGGCGCCGGGGTGCCCTGCTTGACCTCGGGCAGGACCTTGACCGCGGGGTCGAAGGCCGCGCCGAGCACGGAGACGTCCAGCCGATACGGGTTGTCGAGCAGCGGCGACGTACGGCGCGACTCGACCTCGATCTCCCAGACGCCCGGCTGCGGGTTCGGGTACGAACGCAGGTCGGGGCGGCACTGGTTGGCCGGGTTGTCGTAGTTCGGGTAGCACTGGGTCGTCGCGCTGTCCTCGACGCCCACGCCGTACGGGTGGAGCGAGATGAAGCGCGTCTGGCTGCCCGCCGCGAGTCCGCCGAGGGAGACCTCGAGGGTCTTCGCGCCCGCCGGGACGGTCACGAAGTAGGACTTGTGGCTGTTGCGCTGCACGGACGAGGTGTCCGAGTAGCTGTACGAGGGCTGCGCCAGCGGGGCCGAGACGACGACCGTGGAGAGGATCTGCTTGTCGATGCCCTCGGTGGAGGGGTCGTCGAGCTGCAGGATGCCGCTGTGGACTCCGGCCGTCTTGGCGATGGCCTGGACCTTGATGGTGACGGGCTTGTTCAGCGGCAGGGTGACGTAGTCGTAGCCGCCGATGACCTTGAAGGTGCCGTCGTTGTTGCGCCAGCTGAGCTCGTGCGGGGTGCCGTACTTGACGCCCGTGGTGCGGGTGACGACGACGTCGTAGACCTTCTTCTGGCCGACCTTCAGGCCGCCCTCGCGGTCGTAGACGCCGGTGCCGAAGCCCGGGGTCTTCAGGAACTGGTCGATCGCGGTGTCGACCGGAGCCTTGACGGTGAACTCGTTGGCCTTCGCGCCGCGCTGGATGGACTCCCACGCGCCGGGAACGTTGATCAGGCCCGCGCCCTGGGCGTGCGCCGGAACGTCCTCGATCTTCTTCGCGCTGCTGGTCAGCGCGATGCGCAGGGCCGCCGGGGTGAGGGCGATCTGCTGCTGCCTGGCCGCCGAGATCAGCAGGGCGCTCGCGCCCGCCGCCTGCGGCGAGGACATAGAGGTGCCCTGGAGCATCGCGTAGCCGGCCGGCAGGGTGTAGCCGGCCTCCTTCACCGGTGCGCCCGGGATCCAGGTCTGCGCGGTGTTGATGGCGGCGCCGGGGGCCGTCAGGGTCGGCGTAAAGCCGCCGTCCTCACGCGGACCGCGGGAGGAGAAGGGGAACATGTTGTACTTCTTGGCCACACCGGCGCCGTAGTTGGCCGCCCAGGTCTCCTTGGAGACCGACGCGCCTACGGAGATGACCTTGTCTGCGAGACCGGGGTCACCGATGGTGTTGATGCCGGGGCCCTCGTTGCCCGCCGAGATGACGAGCTGGACACCGTAGGTGTCGATGAGGTTCTTGTAGAGCTCGGTGCGCGCGTTGTTGCCGTCGTTCAGGGCCGGCAGGCCGCCGATCGACATGTTGACGATGTCCACGCCGCGGTTGACGACGAGGTCGATCATGCCCTCGGTCAGCGCGATGTTGGTGCAGCCGCCGGACCAGGAGCAGGCGCGCGAGGAGACGAGCTTGGCGCCGGGCGCCTCACCGTTCATCGCGCCGCCGAACAGGCCGTTGGCGGCGGTGATGCCCGCGACGTGCGTGCCGTGCGTGCCCTCGATGATGCCGATGTTGACGAAGTCGGCCTTCTTGCCGACCCAGTCGCCGCCGTACGGATCCATCGGGACGTCCTTGCGGACCTCGATCACGAACGGGATGCGCTCGGCGACCTCGGTCGCCGGGTTGTCCGTGCCGAAGTAGCCGATCTGGTAGCCGTCCTTGTACGGCTTCATCGGCTCGTTGTTCGTGAAGTCGCTGTCCTGGTCGGTGTCGACGCGGACGGTGCCGGCGACCGGGTCGTAGAGCAGGCCGAACCGGTCGGTGGTGTCCCCGTCCCGGTTGACGTCGCCCTGCATGTCACCGTTGGCGGTGATCGACTCGGTGAAGCGGCTCCACTGGAACGAGCCCTCCGGAGCCTTCCAGCTGCCGCCGCCCGCGGTGAAGGTGCCACCGGCGACCGGGGTGATCTGCGGCCGCCACGTGGCGTCGCTGTCGGTGATCGGGTCGGTCGCGGTGACCCAGTCGACGATCTTGCGCTCGCCGGTGGTGGTCTTCTGGAGCGCCGGGTGGCCGAGGTCGACGCCCGAGTCCATGATGCCGATGGTCACGCCGCGGCCGTCGGCCTTCGGGTTCTTCTTGAGGAAGTCCAGCGCACCGGTCTCGAAGACCGGGTTGTACGGGTTCTTCGCCGGGGTGGTCTTGCCCGGCCCGGGGTAGGTCTCGGCGGCGGTCCGCTTCACCGTCCCCGTCTCGCGGTCCGCGTCCGGACGGGGGTCCGGGAGCTGGATCTCGTGCCGCAGGTCGATGCCGTGCACGGAGGACAGCTTGGCGGCCGCCTTCAGCGCGGCCTCCGCCTTGTCGGTCGGCAGGGTGGCGCGCACGTAGCCGAGCTCGTCGTACGTCCGGCCCACCGAGGCGCCCTGGACGTCGTCGAGCTGCTTGGCCACCTGCTGGGTCTCGCCGGGGGCCGTCGCGACCATGACCGTGACGGTCTTCTCGCCCTTGGTCTTGGCTTCCTGGAGCAGTTCGGCATCGGCCGACCCGAGCTTCTGGTCGGCCGACTTCACCGCCGGGTTGGGCGCGGGGGTATTCGTGCCGGTCGCCGCGAAGACGGGCATGGCGCCGGTGGCCGCGAGGGCGGCCACCAGGCCGGCCGCGGCCGCGACGCGCGCGGCGCGTCGGGCCCCGGGTATGCCGTCCTGTATTGAACGAGCGGGGGAGTCGAGGGTCATCAGCATCCCTGGCTAAGTGAAAGGTACGGTCCGGATTTCGGTGCCGGATGACCGGTCAGCCTCGCGTAAGTGACAGCTCTTTGGGGAGAGTTGTCACGGACCGATACCTGCCGTGGCGGACTCCCGCCAGATCGGGGCATACGCCAGTGGGCCCGTACCGGGGTGAACGGGTACGAACCTTCGGCCGCGGAGATGGATTTATAGACTTCCCGACCGTGCGCCAGGGGTGCGACCTGTCTCCGTCTCAGATCGGGTGTGACAACTTCTGCCTGCCCGACGCACGCGCACGTGCGCGAGGCGTCGGGGGCGCGGGCCCGATGGCCGGCCCGCCCCCACCGCGACGGCGAGTCAGCGCTCGCGCGTGCGGGCGTAGTGCCGGGAGGCCTTCGCCCGGTTTCCGCAGGCCGACATCGAGCACCAGCGCCGGGTGCCGTTGCGCGAGGTGTCGTGGAAGCGCAGCACGCAGGTCTCGGAGGCGCACTTGCGGATCCGGCCGGGGTCGGAGCCCAGCAGCTCCAGGTAGTCGCGGGCGGCGGTCCAGGCCGGACCCCAGGTCGGGTCGTCGAACTCGGTCCGCTCCCCGGGGCCTTCGGCGGTCAGGGTCGCCCGGATCCGGCCGTGCTCCAGGACGGCGTCGACCAGGGCGCGGGCGCTCTCGTCGGCCGGGTCCGCGACCGCGCGGGCCAGTGCCTCGCGGGCGGTGAGCAGGTGGACCAGGGTCGGGGCGTCGGCGCGGAAGCGGCCGGCCAGTCCGGCGCTCTCCAGCCAGAGCGCGAGCCCTTCCACGCGGGTGAGCCCGAAGGCCCCGGCGAAGAGGTCGAGCGGTTCGCCCTCCTGGACCCACCGGGTGTTGATCAGGTCCAGGGCCACCGGTTCCCCGGTCAGGGGTCGTGGGTCCGCCGCCGTCGGGTCCGCCGCCGTCATGTCCGCCTCCTCGTGGCACTAACCCTTCAAGAATACGTGAGTGGTTGACTCCCTGACTTCTAACCCTTAATCTCGGTTTAGAAGGTTAGAAATTTGGAAGTTCTGGGGAAGGAACCGTTGTGACGACCGTCATCAGCAAGCTGCGCACCGGCCACGTGGGCCTGAACGTCACGGACATCGCCCGGTCGCTCGTCTTCTACCGGGACGGGCTCGGCTTCGAGCTGCTCGGCGAGGGCAAGGAGGAGGGCCGGCGCTTCGCCTTCCTCGGCCAGGACGGCGAGCTCGTCCTCACCTTGTGGCAGCAGGCCGAGGGGGCCTACGTGCCCGGCGCGGCCGGACTGCACCACCTCGCGCTGTCCGCGGACGCCATCGAGGAGGTCAGGGCGTACGAGGAGCGGCTGCGCGGCCTGGGCGTCGACTTCGCCTACGAAGGGGTCGTCCCCCACGGCGAAGGCGCGGCCTCCGGCGGGATCTTCTTCCACGACCCCGACGGGACCCGCCTGGAGATCTCCGTGCCGAGCGGCGCCGAAGGCGCCGAGGCTCCCACAACCGGGGCCCCGACCTGCGGATTCTTCTAATGTCCGGGTATCACTGGGGCTCGCTGGCCATCCAGGAGCGGGTCGGTGTCCGCGAGCACGCGGTGCACGTCGGGCAGTCCATCTCCCCGCACATCAAGGAGGTGGCGGCGGCCTTCCTGGGGCTGCAGCCGCACCTGGTCGTCGGCGCTGCCGACGCCGGGGGCCGGTTCTGGGCCTCACTGCTGACCGGCGCCCCCGGCTTCGTACGGGCCACCGGGCCGGACCGGATCGCCGTCAAGGGCGGGATCCCCGAGGGCGATCCGCTCGGGGAGGCGCTGGCCACCGCCGGCACCCGGGTCGGGACCATCTCCCTCGACCCGCGCACCCGGCGCCGGATGCGGCTGGGGGGAACCCTGGAGGTGACTCCCGGCGGGTTCGCGCTGGCGGCCGAACGGGTCTTCGCCAACTGCCCCAAGTACCTCCAGAAGCGGCAGCCTGTCCAGCTCGCCGCCGAAGGAGCCGGTGTCGTGCGGCGCGGGGACGCGCTCACCCCCGGCCAGGAACGGGCCGTCCGCGCCGCCGACACCTTCTTCGTCGCCACCTCCGCGGGGGCGGACGGGGCCGACGCGAGCCACCGGGGCGGGATGCCGGGCTTCGTCGAGGTGCTGTCCCCGACGGAACTGGCCTGGCCCGACTACGCCGGCAACGCGATGTTCCTGACCCTGGGGAACCTGGTGGCCGACCCGCGGGCCGGGCTGCTGTTCCCCGACTGGGAGAGCGGGGCGCTGCTCCAGCTCAGCGGGCGGGCGGAGCCCGAGTTCGGGGCGGGCGGCGACCGGCGGGTCCGCTTCCGGATCGAGTCGGTGGTGGAGAGCGTGCACCCGGGGCGGCTGCTGTGGAGCGCCCCGGAGTACTCGCCGGCCAATCCGCCGCTGCCCGCGCCGCCTTGGCAGCCTGCGCGGTAGCGGTAGGGCCCGCATGGCCCGCACCTGGGTCCTCGCCCGCCCCTTCACCTGCCCCCTCGCCTGCCCCTTCGCCTGCCCCTTCGCCTGACCCCTCACCTGGGCAGGACGACGAGGTAGGCGGCGGGCTCGCGGTCGGCGGACGCCGTCAGGGCGGTCCGTACGACCGCCGCCTGCTGCTCGGGCCAGTCGCGGAGCTTGCGCGGGGTGATGTGCAGGACGGTCACCCCGCAGCGCTCCAGGGTCTCCCGCTTGCGGACGGACTCGGTCCACGCCTCGTCCTCGCCCTGGCGCGGGGCCCGGGTGTCGATCTCCAGGGCCACCGCCTGCTCCGGCCAGTACGCGTCGACCCCGCCCAGGTGCGGGCCGCCGGGCAGGCGCAGGTCCACGTTCCAGACGGGCTCGGGGAGCTCGTAGCCCCGTACGAGCTGGTACAGCCGGTCCTCGGCGATGGCCCGGCCCTCGGCGAGCAGCGATTCGACGGCGTCCACCACGTGCGGGCGGTTCAGCAGCCGGGCCACCGTCAGCTCCCGCACCACGGCGGCCGGTTCGCAGTGCCCGCCGCGGACGGCTTCGCTGAGCATGCGGCGGACCGTACCGGCGTCGGAGAGGTGGGCGACGGCGTCGGCGACGGCGCGGGCCACGGGGGCGACGGGCAGTCCGGTGACCTCCACCGGCCGGGGCGGGGTGTGCGCCCGGACGATGCGGACCTGTCCGGCGGAGCGCAGCCGGCGGGTGTTCGGGACGAGCACGTCGATCTGCGGGAGGCCGAGCAGGGCGGGGGCGGAGGAGAACCGGTACAGGGCGAGGGCGGCCAGCCCCGTGATCATGACCTCGTCCCCGCGGCGCCCCGCGTACAGGAGCGCCGCGTGCAGCCGCTCCTCGCTCGTCGCGGGCCCGGAGTGGAGCAGGAACACCCCCGGCAGGATCTGCTGCCAGTCCCGCTCGGCGGCGTCGGAGGCGGAGACCCCGTGCTCACGGAGCTGGGTCAGCGACAGCACGCGGGGGCGGTTGTCGGTGAGGTGGGCGAGGGGGAGGGGTGCGTTGTGGTTCATGACGCTGAGATTCCCTCAGGCCATGGCCTCGCTAACCCCTGTTACACATCCGTCGGCAAATCGGGACAAGACGGGGCTAAAGTACGGACGTTCGACTGCCGATGGGCTGCGCAGCGAATCCCCCTCCACCTGGGGTTCCGCCCCCGCAAAAACCGGCGGGGCCGATTATCGGCCTCGCCGGCGTTTGAGGCGCGGGGTCCGGGGCGGAACCCCGGGAAACGGAGAAAGGGCGGCGCGGGGAGGAGTCCCGCAGGCTCAGCCCGCCGCCGCCACGTCACATGCCTGCGCACGCAGCGCACGGGCCAGGTCGTCACGGGACTCCAGGACGAGGCGCCGCAGCGCCGGCGCGGCCGATTCGTGCGCCGACAGCCACGCGTCCGTCGCGTCGAGCGTCTCCTGGGAGTCCTGCAGCGACGGGTACAGCCCCCGCACCACGTCCATGCCGATCTGGATCGACCGGTCGGCCCAGATCCGCTCGATGACGGTGAAGTAGGGCCCCGCGTAGGGCGCCAGCAGCCCCCGCTGCGAAGACTGCTGCATCCCCGCGATCGTCGCCTCGACCAGCGCGTTCGACAGCGCGTCCGACTCCACCACGGCGGCCCACGCCTGGTCCTTGACCGCGGCCGACGGCCGCGCCGCCAGGCACCGCACCTGGTGCCGCTTGCCCGACGCCGTGTCGTCCCGCGCGAGTTCGGCCGCGATGACCTCCTCGCCGATCGCCCCGTGCGCGGCCAGGGGCAGCAGGAAGTCCCAGCGCAGCTCCTGGTCCACCTCCAGCCCGTCGATCCGCGCCGAACCCTCCAGCAGCCCCAGCAGCAGCTGGAAGTCGCCCTCGGTCGCCGCGCCCGCCGCGAAGAAGCGGGCCCAGGTGAGCTGGTGCTCCGACCCCGGCTCCGCGAACCGCAGTTCCTGCAGCGCGCACGCCGCCAGCACCTTGCCGCCCTGCTCCCGCCAGCCGGGCGCCGCGTACCGGCTGACCGCGGTCAGCGCCTGCGCGTGCAGCATCTGCAGGACGCCGACGTCCGTCTCCCGGCCCGCGTGGGCCAGTACGAGCGAGACGAAGTCCCGCGCCGGCATCAGCCCGTCGCGCGTCAGGTTCCACAGCGCCGACCAGCACAGCGCGCGGCTCAGCGGGTCCGTCACCGAGCCCAGGTGCGAGCGCAGCGCGGCCAGCGAGGCCTCGTCGAAGCGGATCTTGCAGTACGTCAGGTCCTCGTCGTTGACGAGCACCAGCGCGGGCCTCTCCTGCCCGTTCAGCTCGCCGATGACCGTCCGGGCCCCCGCGACGTCCGCCTCGGCCCGCGCGTAGCGCACCAGCGCGCCGTCCGGGTCCAGCCGGTACAGGCCCACCGCGACCCGGTGCGGCCTCAGCTCGTCGCCGTCCTGGACCACCGCCAGCTCGGTGATCCGGCCGCCCGCGTCGCAGGTGAGTACCGGGGTCAGCGCGTTCACGCCGGCCGTCTGCAGCCAGGCCCGCGACCACTCGGCCATGTCCCGCCCGGACACTTCGGCGAGCACCGACAGCAGGTCGTCCAGCGTGGTGTTCCCGTAGGCGTTCGCCTTGAAGTAGCGCCGCGCGCCCTCCAGGAAGGCGTCCCGTCCCACGTACGCCACGAGCTGCTTGAGCACGGCGGCGCCCTTGGCGTAGGTGATGCCGTCGAAGTTCAGCTTCGCGTCCTCCAGGTCACGGATGTCGGCCGTGATGGGGTGCGTGGAGGGCAGCTGGTCGGCCCGGTAGGCCCACGCCTTGCGGCTGTTGGCGAAGGTGACCCAGGCCTGGTCGAAGCGGGTGGCCTCGACCAGCGCGAAGGAGCCCATGAAGTCCGCGAAGGACTCCTTCAGCCACAGGTCGTCCCACCACTTCATGGTGACCAGGTCGCCGAACCACATGTGGGCCATCTCGTGCAGGATCGTGTTCGAGCGCCGCTCGTAGGAGGCCTGCGTGACCCTCCCGCGGAAGATGTACTCCTCCCGGAAGGTCACCATCCCCGGGTTCTCCATCGCGCCGAGGTTGTACTCCGGCACGAAGGCCTGGTCGTACTTCCCGAAGGGGTACGGGTAGTCGAAGATCTCGTGGAAGAGGTCGAAGCCCTGCTTCGTGACGAGGAAGACGTCGTCCGCGTCGAAGTGCTTCGCCAGCCCCTTGCGGCAGATCGCGCCCAGCGGGATCGTCAGGTCCCCGCGGGTGTAGGAGTCCGTGACGTAGTGGTACGGCCCCGCCACCACGCACGTGATGTACGTGGAGATCGGCGCGGTCTCGGCGAAGCGCCGGGTCTGCCCCTCGCGGGACTCCTCGACCCCGTTGCTCCAGACCTGCCAGCCCTCGGGCGCCGTCACCTCGAAGCGGTACGGGGCCTTGAGGTCGGGCTGCTCGAAGTTCGCGTACACCCGCCGGGCGTCGGCCGGCTCGTACTGGGTGTAGAGGTAGACCTCGCCGTCCTCCGGGTCCACGAAGCGGTGCATGCCCTCGCCGGTCCGGCTGTACGCGCAGTCGGCGTCGACCACGAGCACGTTCTCGGCGGCGAGTCCGTCCAGGGCGATCCGCGCGCCGTCGAAGACGACGGCCGGGTCCAGTGCGCGCCCGTTGAGGGTCACGGCGTTCACCCTGGGCGCGAGGAGGTCCGCGAAGCTCGATGCCCCCGGAGCGGCGGCGCGGAAGCGCACGGTGGTCACCGAGCGGAAGGTCCTGGGGCCGTCGGCCGGTTCGGCCTCGTCCACCGCGGACCTCAAGTCGAGGACCACCTCGTACCCGTCGACGGACAGCAGCTCGGCCCGCTCGCGGGCCTCGTCACGGGACAGATTCTCTCCGGGCACGTGCACTCCTTCGTGCGTGATCGCGATACCTGACAGAATCCTCCCACGGGGGAATGCGTGTGCGGTCGGAGCCGTTGGGCAGGGTGGAACGTTCCGATCTGAGGAGAGACATGGCTGATACCCAGGTGCGCGAGAAGACCGCTGTCGACTTCTGGTTCGACCCGCTCTGCCCCTGGGCCTGGATGACGTCCCGCTGGATGCTGGAGGTCGAGAAGGTCCGTGACGTGGAGGTCCGCTGGCACGTGATGAGCCTCGCGGTCCTGAACGAGAACAAGATCGACGAACTGCCCGAGCGCTACCGCGAACTGCTCGGCCCCAAGGGCTGGGCCCCCGTGCGCGTGGTCGTCGCCGCCCAGCAGAAGTTCGGCGACGAGGTCACCGGCAAGCTCTACACCGCTCTCGGCACCCGCTTCCACAACCAGGCGACGGGCGCGACCCGCGAGGCGATCGCCGAGGCCCTGGACGAGGTGGGCCTGCCCGCCGAGCTGATCCACTACGCGGACTCCGACGAGTACGACGAGGTCCTGCGCGACTCCCACAACGACGGCATCAACCGCGTCGGCCAGGAGGTCGGCACCCCGGTCATCTCCGTGCCGGGCGCCGACGGCGAAGAGGTCGCCTTCTTCGGCCCGGTCGTCACCCCCGCCCCGCGCGGCGAGGCCGCCGCCCGCCTCTGGGACGGCATCCTGCTTGTCGCCTCCACCCCCGGCTTCTACGAGATCAAGCGCACCCGCACGCAGGGCCCGATCTTCGACTAGTCCGTGCGGCCCGGCCGCCCGGCCGCCCGCCCGCCCGCTCGCCCGCCGGTCCGGCCCGACTCGCCGGGGTCCGGTTCCTCCCTTAACGTCCCCCTATGGGGAATAGCCCGACACGGGAGGAACCGCTCGGCCGCAGCGGCGGCCGGGCGGAGCCCGCGATACCGAACGACAACGCCGCGCACGCCAGCCTGCCCGCACGCCCCCGAGACCGGGTGCTGCGGGCAGCTTGCGTCGCGGTGCCCCCGCTGTGGACGGCCCTCGGGGTCCGCCAGGCCGCCGGCACCCTGCGCCACTACCTCCGGGGCACGGGCCGCCCGTACCGGGTCGACGCGCGGGCCCTGCTCGCCGTGCCCGCCGTACGGGATGACGTGGACCGGCGCCTGGCCGAGTGGCGCCGGGCCGCGCGGGCGCTCGGCGAGCCCGGCGCGTACGCGGCGGACAGCGGCTGGCGCGGGGTCCTGATCACCCGGCGCGCCCGCGAGGGAGGCAGCGCGGACTGGTGGCTGGCGCTGCGCGGGGCCCAGTACCGGATCAGCGGCACGGTACGGGTCCACGAGGACGGCTCCGTGGTGAGCGACTACCGCTTCCAGGTGTACAAGAGCTGGAACTTCGACCGCGGGGAGTCGGAGTTCGGCGTCCCCTTCACCCCGTTCGCGCGGCTCCACGAGACCGGGCTGGCGCGGGAGTTCACGGTGATCGGCGAGGTGGACGGCCTGGTGGACGCCCAAGCGGACGCCCGGGCGGACGCAGAAGGCCCCCGCGAGTCACGTCCTCGCGGGGGCCTTCTGGTGGACACGCCCGCAAGTGAAGGTTGAGAAGACGATCACGAGGCGGACGGGCTTCGCTGGCGCTGATCAGCCCTTGGCGGGGATCAGCAGCGGGGTGTTCGCCTTGGCGTCGGCGTAGCGCTTGGCCACGTCCTGCCAGTTGACGACGTTCCACATGGCCTCGATGAAGTCCACCTTCTGGTTCTTGTACTGAAGGTAGAAGGCGTGCTCCCAGGCGTCGAACACGAGGACCGGGGTGCTGGCCACGCCGACGTTGCCCTGGTGGTCGTAGATCTGCTCGACGAGCAGGCGGCCGCTGACGGGCTCGTACGCGAGCACGCCCCAGCCGGAGCCCTGGGTCGCGGAGGACGCGAAGGTCAGCTGCTTCTTGAACTTCGCGAAGGAGCCGAAGGACTCGGTGATCGCGTCGGCCAGGTCGCCCAGGCCCTCGGCCGCGGTGGGCTCGCCGCCGCCCTCGCCGGTCTTCGGGCTGGCCATGTTGTGCCAGTAGATGCTGTGCAGGATGTGCCCGGAGAGGTGGAACGCGAGGTTCTTCTCCAGACCGTTCAGCGCGCCCCAGTTCTCCTTGTCGCGCGCCTCCTCCAGCTGCTCCAGCGTGTTGTTGGCGCCCGTGACGTAGGCCGCGTGGTGCTTGTCGTGGTGCAGCTCGATGATCTGCGGGTTGATCACGGGCTCGAGAGCCGCGTAGTCGTAAGGAAGCTCAGGAAGCGTGTAAGTGGCCATGCGTGTACCGGTCCCCTCGGCGTGCCAACTGCTTATTGCAACCAATGCGCAACTGCACGCTAGCAGTATCTATTCCTCGATCCCCATAAGGGTCACCTCACTTGTCGCGACCTCCGGAACGCCGAAGGCGCTGGATGAGGTAGCCGGTGGCGGCCAGGGCCACGGTCAGGCCGCCGGTGAAGACGAGCTGGATGCGGGTGTCGTCGCCCATGGCCATCAGGACCAGGCCCCCGACGAGTTCGGCCAGCGCGACCCAGGTCAGATAGGGGAAGCCCCACATCTTCACGACCAGCTTCTCGGGGGCCTCGCGCTCCGTCCGGCGCCGCAGCACGAACTGCGAGACGGCGATGAAGCCCCAGACGACGAGGATGACGCCGCCGACCATGTTCGGCAGCCAGGCGAAGAGGGTGTCCGTGTGGCCGGCGGTGACGAAGCCGAAGCCGGAGGAGGCGAGCACCGCCCGGCGCGGCACCCGGCCGGAGACCTTGCCCAGCGCCTTCGGGCCCTGGCCGCGGGAGACCAGGGAGTAGGCCATGCGGGAGGAGCCGTAGATGTTCGCGTTCATCGCGGACAGCAGGGCGATCAGGATGACCACGTTCATGACCTGGCCGGCGTGCGGGATGCCCAGGTGGTCCAGGGTGGCCGCGTACGGGCCCGCGGTGGTGACCGCCGGGTCGTTCCACGGCAGCAGCGTGACGATGACCAGCATCGAGCTGACGTAGACGACCGCGATCCGCCACATGGTGGTCTTCACGGCCTTGGCGACGCCCCGGACCGGGTTGTCGGACTCGGCGGCCGCGATGGTCACCGTCTCCAGACCGCCGTACGCGACCACGGAGGCGAGCAGGCCGACCAGCAGCCCGTCCACGCCATTGGGCAGGAAGCCGCCGTCGTGCAGCAGGTTGGCGGTGCCGGGGGAGCCGGTACCGGGCAGCACGCCCAGGACGGCCAGCACGCCCAGGCCCAGGAAGAGGCCGATCGCGCCGATCTTCAGGGCGGCGAACCAGAACTCGAACTCGCCGAGTTGGAGACGGCGGCCAGGTTGGAGCCGCAGAACATCGCCATGAAGACCCGCACCCACATCCATGAGGGGGGCAACTGCCGGCCCGTGCGGCACAGGGGCTGCGATAACACGATCGGGTGAACTGTCTGGTGACCCGTGCATCTGTTGGTCGGGGACGCGTAGATTGCTCGTGTGATCTGGGACGCCGGGTGCGGTGCCAGCGTGCGGGGCCCCCGCTCCACCAGAGAGATGGTCCGGGGCCTCCCCGTCGCCTCTGGCCGCATTCACATGGCCAGGTCATGAGGGATTCCGCCCGCCTGGAACGGACCGCATACGGGATATGCGTCGCCGCCCAGGACGCGAAAGCGGATGACCAGTGCGTCCAAGACCGTTCGGGACGTGCCGGTGAGCCAGGGCTTGCTCCTGCTCGCTGATCAGGAACGGTGTCCGGGTACCAGTACGACCGTGATGTGCGCGGCCCGATCGCTTACAGGCGCGCAGTAGTTTTCAGAACATTCAGTCGGGCACCCGCAAAACGGAACGGGCCCGGGACGTGAGTCCCGGGCCCGTTCCGCATGCGCCAGGGGGTCAGGACCGCTTGGCCCGAACCTCCCGCCCCCACGCCACCACCAGCACCGCGGCCGCGGCCCCGGTGGACCACAGCAGCTGCGGCCGCGCCGAATCGTCGAACAGCATCAGGACCAGCACCGTGGCCATCCCGATCAGCGCCGCCCACGTCGCGTACGGGAACAGCCACATCGGCAGCGTCAGCCGCTCCGGCATGTCCCGCTCGATCTTCTTGCGCAGCTTCAGCTGCGAGATCGCGATCAGGGCCCACACGAAGATCAGCACCGCGCCGACCGCGTTGAGCATGTAGAGGAAGATCGTGTCCGGCCACAGCAGGTTCAGCACGACCGAGAAGAAGCCGAAGGCCACCGACGCGACGACCGCCCGGCGCGGCACCCCGCTGCCCGACACCTTCAGCAGGGACGTGGGCGCCTCGCCCCGCTCGGCCAGCGAGAACACCATGCGCGAGGACCCGTAGAGGTTGGCGTTGAGCGCCGACAGCAGGGCCACGAAGATCACGACGTCCATGATCTGGCCCGCGTGCGCGATGCCGATCGAGTCCAGGACGGCCACGTACGGGCTCTGGCCCGGCGTCAGCGAGTCCCACGGCAGCAGGGTCACGATGACCAGCATCGAGCCGACGTAGAAGAAGAGGATGCGCCACACGGCGCTGCGCACCGCGCGGGACACCGAGCGGGCCGGGTCGTCCGACTCGGCGGCCGCGATGGTGACGACCTCCAAGCCGCCGAAGGCGAAGACGACGGCCAGCATGCCGGCGACCACGCCGCTCGCGCCGTTGGGGAAGAAGCCGCCCTGGCCGGTCAGGTTGGCCATGCCGATCGGATCCGTGTCGGGCAGCAGGCCGAAGACGGCCAGCGTGCCGAGGATCAGGAACAGCACGATCGCGCCGACCTTCAGGGCCGCGAACCAGAACTCGAACTCGCCGAAGTTCCGCACGGCGGCCAGGTTGCTCAGGGTGAAGACCACCATGAACACGAGCACCCAGACCCACTGGTCCACCGAGGGCAGCCAGCCGTTCGCGATCTTCGCCGCGGCGGTCGCTTCCACGGCGAGCACCACGACCAGCAGGAACCAGTACAGCCAGCCGGCCGAGAAGCCCGCCCAGCGGCCGAGCGCCTTCTCCGCGTAGACGGAGAAGGAGCCGGAGGCGGGCATCGCCGCCGACATCTCGCCGAGCGCCCGCATCACCAGCATCGCGAGGATGCCCGCGAGGAGGTACGAGCAGATGATCGCGGGACCGGCGATGGTGATGCCGGTGCCGGAGCCGACGAACAGTCCGGCACCGATCACGCCGCCGAGGCCCAGCATGGTCAGGTGGCGCTGTTTGAGGCTGTGGCTCAGGGGCTCCGGGGGGAGCTCGTCCGTGGTGCCGGGAGGGGCGGACGGGAGGTCGCGCATGAGGGGTGCTCGTACTCTCTAAGGCCTGGCGGCGGTGGGGGCTCCGCGACAGTTGGAGGGACCCTACAGTCTCTCCGGAGAGCGCCCATCCGCGCAAAACGGACGTGTCAGCCGTCATTGCCCGTGATGCGGATCACTCCAACTCGGGCGTTGAGCGGGGTCTTTGTGCACTCCCCACCAAACCGGGGAGTACGGCTTTGTCCCGGGCCACCCTGATGGGAGCCGGGGCCCGGGACTAACGTCGGTGATCGTCCCTGCCGCCCCCACCCCCTGCGGAGTCCCCGATGAGCACTGCTTCCGTCTCCTTCCGACCCGGCGCCGTCCTCGCCGACCTGCTGCCCGCGAGCCGCGTCCGCGACATCGCGCTCGTGGCCGGCGGAGCCGCGCTCACCGGTCTGGCCGCGCAGATCGCCGTGCCCGTCCCCGGCTCCCCGGTCCCCGTCACCGGCCAGACCTTCGCGGCCCTCCTCGTCGGGACCGCCTTCGGGGCCCGCCGCGGCTTCCTCGCGCTGGCCCTCTACGCCCTCGTCGGCATGGCCGGCGTGCCGTGGTTCGCGGGCGGCAGCTCCGGCGCCGGCGGCGCCTCCTTCGGCTACGTGCTCGGCATGCTGCTCGCCGCCACCGTCGTGGGCGCCCTCGCCCGGCGCGGCGCCGACCGCTCGGTCCTGCGTACGGCGGGCACGATGGTGCTGGGCTCCGCGCTGATCTACGCCGTCGGCGTGCCGTACCTCGCCCTGTCCACCGGGATGTCCTTCGGCGCGGCCGTCGCGGCCGGGCTGACGCCCTTCCTGATCGGCGACGCGCTCAAGGCTGCGCTGGCGATGGGCCTGCTGCCGGCCGCCTGGAAGCTGCTCGGCCGCGCGTGAGCGCCCGTACTTCCCGTACTCCCCGCGCTCGACCCGTTTCGCACGGCAGCCCCGGACCGCACTGCGCGGTCCGGGGCTGCCGTCGCTTCCGGAGCGACTAGACGGAGGCGGAGTTGGAGGCGGAGGCGGAGGCCTTCAGGGCGGCCTTGCGGCGCAGGTCCCGTACGACGCCGATCGCGATCACCACGGCCGCGACCAGCAGCGACAGCAGGACGGTCTCTCGGTTGTCCTTGTCGTAGACCATGTAGCCGAGCACGAAGGTGATCATCGCGGCGGTGGCCCAGGTCAGGTACGGGAAGAACCACATCTTCACCGTGACCTTCTCGGGGGCCTCGCGCATGAGGATCCCGCGCATCCGCAGCTGGGTCAGGCAGATCACCAGCCACACGAACAGCGCGATCGCGCCCGAGGCGTTCAGCAGGAAGCTGAAGACCGTGTCCTTGAAGGCGTAGTTGAAGTAGACGGCGGCGAAGCCGAAGACGACCGAACCGAGGATCGCGGCCAGCGGCACGCCCCTCTTGTTCACCTTGGCGAAGGACTTCGGGGCGTCACCGCGCTCGCCCAGCGAGAAGGCCATGCGGGAGGCGGTGTACAGGCCCGAGTTCAGGCAGGACAGGACGGCCGTCAGGACGATCACGTTCATGATCTGGCCGGCGTGCGCGATGCCGATCGAGTCCAGGGCGGCGACGTACGAGCCCTTCTCGGTGATCGACTTGTCGTTCCACGGCAGCAGGGTCAGCACGATGAAGATCGAGCCCAGGTAGAAGACGCCGATGCGCCAGATCACCGAGTTGGTGGCCTTGGTGACCGCGCGCCGCGGGTCCTCGGACTCGCCGGCGGCCAGCGTGACGATCTCGCTGCCCATGAAGGAGAAGACGACCATCAGCACACCGGTGAGGACCGAGCCCCAGCCGTTCGGCATGAAGCCGCCCGTGTCGGTGAGGTGGGCGAAGCCCGCACCCGGGTTGTCCGAGCCCGGCAGCACGCCGAAGACGGCCAGCATGCCGACGATCACGAAGCCGCCGATGGCGACCACCTTGATGCCCGCGAACCAGAACTCGAACTCGCCGTACGAGGCGACCGAGCCGAGGTTGGTGACCGTCAGCACGGCCATCACGATCAGCGCCCAGGCCCACTGCGGGACGGCCGGGACCCAGCTCTCGAGGATGACGGCGCCGGCGGTGGCCTCCACGGCCAAGACGACGACCCAGAAGAACCAGTACAGCCAGCCGATGGAGAAGCCGGCCCAGCGGCCCAGCGCCCGGTCGGCGTAGGCGGAGAAGGAGCCGGAGTTCGGGCTGGCGGCCGCCATCTCGCCCAGCATCCGCATGACGAAGACGACCATCGCGCCGACCAGCGCGTAGGACAGCAGGATGGCGGGGCCGGTCTTGGCGATACCGCCGCCGGAGCCGACGAAGAGCCCGGCGCCGATGACGCCGCCGATGGCGATCATGGACAGGTGGCGGTTCTTGAGACCGGCCTTCAGGCCGTCGGAGGGCTGGCCTTCACCGGGATCGCCGGTGGGGGAGCCTTCCTTCTGAAGGGTCGTCGTGGAGCTCATGAACGGATCCTTAGGTTCTCGGGTGGCGAGCCCCGGCATTCAAACCTGAGATGAACGCAGGGCGGAAGACCCCAATCCGGATCGTTGCCTCGGGACGAACGTCCAGGACCTTGGTCCCGCGGTGTCCCATCTGCGTTCTTTGGGTTTACTTGAGCTTTAGAAGTGACTTACGCGACACCCCGCGGCGGGTCCCCGGCCCGGCTCGTGCCACACTCGGACCATGCGCGTGTACCTCGGATCCGACCATGCCGGCTTTGAGCTCAAGAACCACCTGGTGGACTGGCTCAAGAACAACGGCCACGAGCCCGTCGACTGCGGGCCCCACATCTACGACGCGGTGGACGACTACCCGCCGTTCTGCCTCCGCGCCGCGGAGAAGACGGCCGCGGACGCCGGCAGCCTCGGCATCGTGATCGGCGGCTCCGGCAACGGCGAGCAGATCGCCGCGAACAAGGTCAAGGGCATCCGCGCCATCCTCGCGTGGAGCGTCCAGACCGCCGAGCTCGGCCGCGAGCACAACAACGCCAACGTCATCTCCGTCGGCGGCCGCATGCACACCCAGGACGAGGTCGTCAGCTTCATCGACGCGTTCCTGAAGACGCCGTACTCCGACGAGGAGCGCCACACCCGCCGGATCGACATGCTCTCCGCCTACGAGATCACCGGCGAGCTCCCCCCGATCCCGGCGCACCACCCGCAGGGCTGATCCCGCTTCCGGCCGCGGCGCCCCCCGGGGCGCCCCGGCCCGGGTTTTTGTTTTGCTCGTTTTTATTTTACGGAAAAAACCAGGGGTAGGGAAACACCGGTTGGCCCCCCCCCCCCCGGGAAAAAAAAACCACCCCC